>NZ_JBAKHX010000105.1:0-22865 GCF_036906915.1 Micromonospora sp. CPCC 206061 | reverse complement strand
AAGGGCAAACGCACGTGGTTCGATCTCATTTCCACGTGCATTCGCCCTTGATCGACGGACTTCGCCTTGATCGACGGACTTCGCCTTGATCGACGGCGACGAGCCGCGCGCGGCGGCCAAGCGCCGTACGCGCCAACCGCTCTCTCTCCGCCGATCAAGGGCAAACGCACGTGGTTCGATCTCTTTTCCGCGTGCGTTTGCCCTTGATCGACGGACTTCGCCTTGATCGGCGGCGACGAGCCGCGCGCGGCGGCCAGGCGCCGTACGGGTTGATGGGCTTTATGAGATCTTGCGCCCACCAAGCCGTGATGGGCCGGATCTTGGATGACCAGCGTCGCCTTTAGCGACGCTCCGGCGCCAGGATTCGGGCGCTCCACCGACCGCACGACGCCACTCGCCCGCGTTCCACAGGCAGCCAGCATGGTCGTGGGTTCTTGAACGTTTCTTGCCGCCAGGGCGGCAGGAACGTTCAAGATTCCGCTCCGCACGGGGAGAAAGCTGACGAATCGACGGGCGGCCTTGCCGCCGACGCCCACCGCGGTGACCCCGCGCCGCGGGCGGACAGCGCACGGCACGGCGGCGGTCCGCGATCAAGGAGATCTGCATCGATCAAGGGCAAACGCACGTGGAAAAGAGATCGAACCACGTGCGTTTGCCCTTGATCGACGAGAGAGGACGGCGGAGCGCGGAGCGGACGCCGCGCGGAGCGGACGCCGCGCGGAGCGGACGCCGCGGGGATGGGCGGCCCGGGGATGGGCGGCCCGGGGATGGGCGGCCCGGGGATGGGCGGCCCGGGGATGGGCGGCCCGGGGATGGGCGGCCCGGGGATGGGCGGCCCGGGGATGGGCGGCCCGGGCCCTTTCGGGGAGGGGCTAGTGGGCGGGTGGGGACCAGGCTAGTTGGATCAGGCGGGCGCCGTGGCGCCTCGTGAAGAGCCAGGCACGGCCGGGAGGCAGGAGCTGGGGGCGCATGTTGCCGAACAGGGCACCCTCTTCGCGCGGGCCGGACATCATGATGCCGGGTGAGGCCAGCTCGCGGATGCGGCTGATCACCGGGTCGAACATGGCTCGGCCGGCGCCGCCGATCCGGCGCGTCAGCACCAGGTGGAGTCCGATGTCGCGGGCCTGCGGCAGGTATTCGAGCAGCGGCGTCAGTGGGTTGACGGTCGAGCCGGCCACCAGGTCGTAGTCGTCGACCAAGAGATACAGCTCGGGGCCCTTCCACCAGCTGCGGTTGCGGAGCTGGTCGGGGGTGACGTCTGGGCCGGGCAGGCGTTCGCGCATCACCGTGGTGACCTGCTTGATCAGGTCGATGGTCGCCTGGTTCGACGTGCCGGTGCCGATCAGGTGTGAGGCGTCGACGGCGCCGAGCAGGCTGCGCCGGAAGTCGACCGTGATGATCCGGGCCTGGCTCGGGTCGTAGCCGGTCGTGATCATCTTGGCGATGCTGCGCAGGAACGAGCTCTTGCCGCTCTCGATGTCGCCGAAGAGCAGCACGTGCGGCTCGGCGTCGAAGTCGAGGTGCACCGGCATCAGGTCGGCCTCGGCGATGCCGATCGGCAGGCGGCCGCCCTGCGGCGCGGGCAGCACCTCGAAGGGCAGCTCCGGCGGCAGTAGCCGGACGGCCGGCGCGGGCTGGCCGGTCCAGTACTCCTGCGAGAGCTTGACGAACTCGGCCACCGCGTCACCGAGGTCGTCGACGCGCTGCTCACCGTCGAGCCGCGGGATGCCGGCGAGGAAGTGGTGCCCGTCCTGTGTGAGGCCGCGTCCGGGGGTCTGCTCGGGCACGTTGACGGCGGCGCGGCGGTTGATGAGCGAGTCGGCGGGCTCACCGAGCCGCAGCTCGATCTTGGTGTTGAACATGTCGCGGATCGCGGCCCGCACGTCCATCCACCGGTTGGTGCCCGCCAGGATGTGGATCCCGTATCCGAGCCCCCGGTTGGCGATCTCGTTGATGACCGGTTCGAGGTCTTCGAACTCGGCGCGCAGCGTCGCCCAGCCGTCGACGACGAGGAACACGTCGCCGAACGGGTCTTCACCGAACCGGCCCTGCATCTTGGCCCGGCGGTACGCGACGATGCCTTCCACGCCGTGCGTGGAGAACATCGCCTCGCGGGCCTGCATCAGCCCGTGTACCTCGGCGATCGTGCGGCGCACCTTGTCGACGTCGCGCCGGCTGGCCACGCCGCCCACGTGCGGCAGCCCGGCCATCGCGGATAGCCCGCCGCCGCCGAAGTCGAGGCAGTAGAACTGCACCTCGCGTGGCGTGTGCCGGAGCGTAAGGCTGCCAACGAGGGTGCGCAGGAAGTTGCTCTTACCGCTCTGCGGCCCACCGACGACCATCAGGTTGCCCGCGCTGCCGGACAGGTCGAGCCACATCGGCTCGCGCAGCTGCTCGTACGGCTTGTCGATGACGCCGACCAGCCCATGCAGCGCGCGGTCGGGGCTGAGCGCCTGCGTGGTGAGGCCCCGGTCGCTGGACTGCACGATCGGCGCGAGCATCTGGCCGAGGGTGGGCGGCTCGCCGAGCGGCGGCAGCCAGACCTGGTGCGCCGGCGGGCCTTGGCCCTCCATGCGCTCGACCAGCACGTCGAGCAGCGTCTCGCCGACCGCGGACTCTTCCTGCTCGGTCTCCTGCTGCTCGGCTGCCGGCTTGTCGTCGCGGGGCGGCGCCACGTAGTACGTGGTGAAGTCGCGCACCGGGTCGACCGGGCGGCCACCGACGGTGGGCTGGTAGCCGTCTTGCCGGACCACGCCGGAGACGTACGCCGCGCGGAAGCGGATCAGCCCCTCGGTGCCGGTACGCAGGTATCCGTGGCCAGGCGCGCGGGGCAGCTCGTACGCGTCGGGCACGCCCAGCACCGCGCGGCTGTCCATCGAGGAGAAGGTTCGCAGGCCGACCCGGTACGACAGGTGTGTCTCCAGGCCACGCAGCCGGCCCTCTTCGAGCCGCTGCGAGGCGAGCAGCAGGTGGATCGCCAGCGACCGGCCCAACCGACCGATCTTCACGAACATGTCGATGAAGTCAGGCCGGGCCGTCAGCAGCTCGCTGAACTCGTCGACGATCACCAGCAGGCTCGGCAGCGGCGCCAGCGGCACACCGGCCGCCCGGGCCCGCTCGTAGTCGCGCTGCGAGGCGTAGTTGCCGGCGCGGCGTAGCAGTTCCTGCCGCCGGGTCATCTCGCCCTCGATGGCGCCGAGCATGCGGTCTACAAGGGACAGTTCCTCGGAGAGGTTGGTGATGACCGCGCTGGTGTGCGGCAGCCGGTCGAGAGCCGTGAACGTCGCGCCGCCCTTGAAGTCGACCAGCACGAAGTTGAGGATCTCGGAGCTGTGCGTGACGGCGAGCGCCAGCACCAGCGTGCGCAGCAGCTCGGACTTGCCGGAACCGGTGGCGCCGACCAGCAGGCCGTGAGGGCCCATGCCGTCCTGCGCGGACTCCTTGAGGTCGAGCTCGATCGGGCGCCCGTCGGGGCCCACGCCGATCGGCACGCGCAGCCGGTCGCGGTTGGGCCGGCTCGCCCACGTGCGGGCCAGGTCGAAGTCGCGCGGCGACCCGAGGTCGAGCAGTTCGGACAGGCCGAGGTCGATGGTGGCCACCGAGGACTGATCGGCGGCGTACGACGTGGCCGACAGCCGCAGCGGCGCCATCTCGCGCGACAGCACCTCGGCCTCACCGGGGGTCAGGGCGTCGGCCTTGCCCACCTGGGTCGAACCGTCCATCGTGGTGCCCGAGATCGTGCCGTCGTCGGCGACGTCGAGCACCACGGACGTGTCATCGAGCAGGCGGGGCGGCGGGTTCGACAGGTCGAGGATGGTGACGCCCGCGACGCCGCCGTCGGTCATGAGGTGGTCGGAGCCCACCGTGGAGCCGCCGTCGATGACCACCACCACGTGGTGACCGGGCACGCCACTGCTCGTCGGGTCGAAGCGCGGGCGGTTGGCCAGTACGTCGTCGAGCATGGCCTCCAGCGCCGTGACCGACGGCGCGAAGAGCCGGATCGGGCCGACGGCGTCGATCTTCGCGGGGTGCTGGGCGTGCGGCAGCCACTTGGCCCACTCCCAGTGCGGCCGCTGGGTGTCTGGCACGCAGAGGCCGATCAGCACGTCGTCGGGCGCGTGGAATGTCGCCATCTGAGCGAGCAGCGCCCGCACCAGGTCGCGGACCGGCCCTTCCGGGCCTCGCAGGTAGACGTGCGAGAAGTCGCGCAGCGCGATCGCGACCGGCAGGTCCGGGACGATCGAGTACGTGGAGACGAACTTGCGCAGTGCCATGGCGCACAGCGGCTCCAGCTCGTCGACCGGGCGGGTCTGCGGCGGTATCAGCGGGGTGGCGACCTGCTGGGCGCCCAACCCGATCCGCACGACGCTGAAGTCAGGGTCGCTGCGCCGTCGCTCCCAGAGCCTGCCGCCGCTGGCCGTCGACCACAGCGCCTCGGGGTCGGGGTGTCGATAGTGGATCGCTTCGCGCTGCTGGCGGATCGTGGTGCGGATCTGGGCTCGCATCTGGGCGAGGCGACGCATGTACTGCCGGCGGGCCTCGATCATTTCCTTTTTGCCCGGACCCGACTGATTCATCATCATCATCCCCATCATCCCGAGGATGGAGATGCCGAACATGCCGCCGGCCACGTACGTCAGCGGGCCGCTGCCGCCCCGCTGACCGGCCATCATGAGACCCATCGCCGCGCCACCCGCCGCCATCGGCAGGATCATCAGCATCCGGGTCCACGCCTTGCCGCCGGGCGGCGGGATCTCCGGTGGCGGCTCCAGGACGACCTCGCCGGTCGGCAACGGAGGCGCGATGCGACGCGGCGGACGCTTGACGATCACCGATGTCAAGGCTTACCTCCCCGTACGCGACCAGACCCGGCGCGGCCAATCCTATAGACCGCGTACGACGTCCCGGTTGGCGCAGGGTACGCCAGTATCGACATGCTAGGTTGGGCGCTGCTGACGCAGGGGCGGGGAGGTGACCAGCGTGACAGCCCCCGGCGGCCTCTCTCTGGCCAGGGTAACGGTTGCGGCACCGAAGCGGCGTATGGACGTCGCGTTGCCGGACAACCTTCTCGTCGCTGAGCTCCTGCCTCACTTGTTGCGGCACGCCGGCGACGACCTCGGCGACGACGGGGAACGGCACGGCGGCTGGGTGCTGCGCCGCGCCACCGGCGCCGTACTCGAGCCCACCCGCAACCTCTCCGTGCAGGGCGTACGCGATGGCGAGCTGCTGCACCTCGCACCGCGCCGTGACGACTGGCCCGAGCTGGCGTACGACGATGTGGTCGAGGTCATCGCCAGCGGTGCCCGACGGGCCGGCCGATCCTGGGGCAGCGCGGCCACCCGCCGCGGTGGACTCGCGGTCACCAGCGTGGTCCTCGCCCTCGGGCTCGTAGTACTCCTTATCTCTGGACCGCCGTGGCCGCTGCCCGCGGCGGTCGGTCTGGGCCTTGCCACCGTCCTGGCCGTGGTCGGCATCCTGCTGTCCCGCGCGTTCGGCGACGCGGCCGCGGGCGCCGTGGTGGCAGCCTCCGGCCTGCCCTACGCGTTCGCGGGCGGCGCGCTGCTCGCGGCGCCCGGCGACACCGGGATCACCCGGCTCGGCGCGTCCAGCCTGTTGCTCGGGTCGGCGGCGCTGCTGGTGTTCAGCGTGATCGGATACACCGGTGTCGCGGCGATCCAACGCCTCTTCATGGCCGGCATCGCGAGCAGCGTCATCGGCCTGCTGGCCTCGCTGCTCTGCCTGATGGGTATGAAGCCCGGCGGCGCCGCCGCGGTGGCGCTGACCGCGGTGATCGGCCTGTTGCCGAGCTACCCGCTGATCGCGAGCTGGATCGGCCGCCTGCCAGTGCCGGAGCTGCCCGAACGCGCCGAAGACATCCTCGAGGACAGGCCGGTGCCGAAGCGCTCCGACGTCTTCGCGGCGGTGGCGCGGTCGACCGAGTTGCTGTCCGGCATGTTGCTGTCGGCGGCCATCTGCGGCGCGCTGGCGACCATGTTCCTCGTGGGCGTCGAGGGTTCGGTCTCGGCAGACCTGCTGGCGTTCGCCGCGGCAGCCGCGCTGCTGCTGCGGGCCCGCCTCTTCGCGCTGCCGCAACAGCGGGTGCCGCTGCTCGTCTCCGGAGTCGCCGGCCTGGCGCTGCTGCTGCTCGGATACGTGCTGGAGGCCGACAGTGGCGGCGGGCGCCTGATCCTGCTGCTGGTGGTGCTCCTGGCCGCGGCCGCGGTGCTGGCCGCCGGGCTCGTCTACAGCCGGCGCAGCCCTTCGCCGTACCTGGGCCGGGCGGCCGACATCTTCGACGTGCTCGCCATCATGGCGCTGGTCCCGCTGGCCTGCGCGGTCGCCGGGCTCTTCGGCGAGATCCAGGGGCTGTTCGGGTCGATCGGCGGGTGATCACATGGCTACACGGCGCGACCAGCTCCACTCGTACCAGTTCCTGACGCAGCGGGTCATCTCCGCGTTCGTCATGCGTGAGACCGATCCCGCGCAGTCGCCACTGCGGCGGGGCATCGGCGCGGTGTTCGGCGGTGTGATGATCGCCGTCCTCGTCGCGGCCGGGTTCGGCATCTACGGCATCCTCACGAAGGCCAGCACCGACAGGTGGAAGGCCGACGGCTCGGTCGTCATCGAAAAGGAGACCGGCGCCAGCTTCGTGTACTTCGACCAGACGCTGTACCCGACGCTCAACTACGCGTCCGCGCTGCTGGCCGCCGGTAAGCCGGGCGCGAAGGTGCACCGGGTGTCCAGCAAGAAGCTGAGCGAGGCCCCACGCGGCAACACGGTCGGCATCGCCGGCGCGCCGAACTCGCTGCCGTCCCTCAAGCAGCGCGTCGGCCTGCCGTGGACGGTGTGCACCATCCCGGGCACCAACGAATCCGGCCAGGCGATAAGCACCGTCGCCGTCGCGGTCGCCGCGCCGGCACGCGGCGGCACCGCCCTGACCGACGACGCCGTTCTGGTACGCGACGGGCGGCTCAGCACGCGGTACCTGATCTGGCACGGCCGGCGCTACCAGATCCGCGACCACGACAACGTCGTACCCGCGCTGTTCGGCTCCGTGACCCCCGTGCCGGTCGGCACCGCCTGGGTCAACTCGCTGCCCGCCGGCGCCGACATCTCCCCGATCAACATCTCGGACCGGGGTGCCGCGTCACCCGCCGTGCCCGGCCGGAAAATCGGTGACGTGCTGAGCACCGAGAGTGGCTCGGGCACCAGCTACTTCGTGGTCTTCGCGGACGGGCTCGCCGAGATCACCCCGCTCCAGCGCGACATCCTGCGCGTACAGTCGTCCGCCGACCCGATCAACATCGGCCTCACCGAGGCGCAGGAAGCACCGCGCAGTGGCCGGCTGCGCCCGACGTCCGGTGACGCCGCGCCCCCACTGTCCACACCGGAGCTGGTCCGCCCCGCCGGCAACGACCCGATCTGCTCGGTCACGACCGACGCGGCGGGCGCGCCGTCGGTTCGCGTCGGCGCGACCGTCGAAAAGCTCGCGACCGCGGTCCCGACCACCTCCAGTTCCGAAGACGCGGTCACGCTCGCCGACGCGGTGCTGGTGCCGGCCGGAAAGGTGGCGGTGGTGCGGGCGATGGGCTCGCCGAACGCCAGCGCCGGCCCGTATTACGTCATCACCGACCTGGGCATCAAGTTCCCGGTGCCGAGCGGCGCGGTCCTCGACACGCTGGGATACCCGGCCATCCAGGCGGTCGGCGTGCCAGCGGCCCTGGTAAGCCGCATCCCAACGGGCCCCACATTGGACCCGGCGGCGGCTCTCCAACCCGCGCGCACCACCCCCTAGCGCGCGCATCACCCGCCGCCCGTCCAGGGCGCCCCGCGCTTCTCCCGCCGATCACCGCTTCTCCCGCCGATCAAGGGCAAACGCACGTGGTTCGATCTCAAAACCGCCTGCGTTTGCCCTTGATCGATGGACTCTTCCTTGATCGACCCCCGGCCTCGCCCAACGCAGCGTCCGCACGGGCACGACGCCGCCGCAGCGGCAAGAGGCGCGGCCCGCGCCGCAGCGACGCGGGCCGCGACCATCCGATGCCAGCGACGCAACCGCGATCAAGGAGATATTCGTCGATCAAGGCCAAACGCACACAGAAAAGAGATCAGACCACGTGCGTTTGCCCTTGATCGGCGGGAGAAGCGGTGATCGGCGGGAGAAGCGGTGATCGGCGGGAGAAGCGGTGATCGGCGCGCGGGCGCGCACTGCCACCAGCGGAGCGCGGCCGGAGCGCGGCCGGAGCGCGGGCGGAGCGCGGGCGGCGCGGCGTGGATGGGGTACGGAGTGTTACTGGGTGAAGAGTTGGAGTGGTGGGGCTGGTTCTTCGGGCTCTTCGCGGGTGGTCGGGCGTGGGGCGACCGAGGAGCGCCAGAAGCGGCGCCGGCCGCGTGGTAGGGACACGGCCACGACCAGCACGATCAGTACGGCCAGTACCGCCACGCCGCCACCGATCAGCGCGAGATCACGGCTGCGCTCCCACGCGGGCGAGCGTTCGGTGGACGAGCGGGTGAGGGCGGGCAGCTGGCCGGGGTCGCTGTCGGCGAGCCGGTCGACGACGGCGGCGTACGGGTTGACGATGCCGTGGCCGAATTTCGGGCCGCCCGCGGCCGGGATGGCGGTGCCGAACAGTTGCCGCTCGACTTCGACGGGTGCCGGGTCTCCGCGTCGGGCACGCACGAGTGCCGCGGTGGCCGCCACGAACCCGCAGGCCACGCCGGTGCCGTTGACCTCGGTCATGCCCTGGTCGCGCTGGAGGGTCACGACCTCGGCGCCCGGCGCCACGATGTCTACGTAGGAGCCGGTCTGGGAGTTGGACCACACCTCGCCGGTTTCCTGGATCGCGCCGACGCCGATCACGTCGTCGTAGTCCGCCGGGTACGGGGTGGGGTTGCCGCCGCTGGCGCTGCCGGCGTCGCCGGCGGCTGCCACGACGACGACGCCGCGGCTGATGGCGTTGGCGACCGCGCCCTGCAGGGCCGAGCTGTCCGTGTACGTGACGGCGGCGACGGCGATCACGTTGGCGCCCCGCTGGACGGCTGCGTTGATGCCTCGGGCGAGGATGGCGGGCTCGGCGACGCCGCCGCTGCCGCCGCGTTCGCCGATGACCCGGATCGGCAGGATGGTGACCCGCGGCGCGACCCCGGCGAAGCCGATCGAGCTGACCTGCCGTGCGGCGATGACGCCCGCGACCTGCGTGCCCTGGCCGAGGCAGTCGTCGTTGGCGGTGCCGCTGTTGGCAACCGCGTCGAAACCGGCGCTGACCTGGCCGGCGAGCTGGGGATGGCTGGCGTCGACGCCGGTGCTGAGGACCGCGACCGTGACGCCGCCGCCCTGGGTGAACGGCCAGGCCCGCTCGGGGCCGAGCATCTGCTGCTGCCACGGCACCGGGGTGTAGACCTGGCCGGGATCCGCGCAATTGTCCCCCGGCGCGGCCGAAGCCACGCCGGGAAGGAAGAGCGTCGCGCTCAACGTTACGAGCGCAGCCGGCAACCACCGCACGACCAATGCAATCCCCGTATGGCTAGATGTTGGTCTGGCGGATCTTCTGACCGCTGTCGTCGTCGGTGCCCTGGTATTCGGCCATGGCCAGCACGGTGTTGTCGCCGACCTTGGTCAGGCGCTCGCCGGCGGCGCTCATGTTGTCCTGCACGATGGCCCGCAGCGGCTTATCGGCGCCGTCGGGCACCTTGTTGTACGTCTCCCGGAACCCGTTGCCATAGCTGTCACCACCCCACGGCTGCTCGCCCTCGATGGTGGTGATGTCGCCGACGACGGCCCGTGCCTCGGTGCTGAAGGACTCGGCCATCGAGCGCAGGATCGCCCCGGTGCCGCCGATCTCGTTGGGATCGCCGTCGATCTTAAGATAGGTACCCATGGCCCTCCTCGTCCTTCTTCTTCAACGCCTGCGGTAGGTCGGCGTCGTGGTGCTCCAGCATCACATCGACGTCGGTCTTGCCCAACAGTCCCAGACCTTTGTCTTTGGGCATGACCTTGTCCATGATGTCGCGGGTCTTCTTGTTCGCGTCTTCGATCGCCGCCTTGACCGTCGACAGGATCGTGGCGGAGAGCGCCTTGGAGTTGGGCGTGCGGTAGATCCTCGGGTCGATCTCGAGCTCGATGAGCTGGCCTCGGGGCCCGACGACCGCCTTGATGAGCCGGTCGTCCGACCACGCCGTGCCGGTGACCTCCAACATCTGCTCGCGGGTCTGCGCGGCGTTGTCGATCGTGCGTTGTAAATCTTCGACCACGCCGCGAAGTGCCGACCACTGCGGACGCTCCATGTGCTCACCTCCCCGTTCAGCGACTTTTCAGCGCTCGGTCTCGACGGTATCAGCCGCCCCCACGCAGCAGGTCGGCGATGTTGTCGCTTACTGGCAGGTCAGGCTCGTCAAGAGAGGCGACCACTATCGGAGTGGCGGGACGCCTGCGGTCAGCCAGCTCGACCGCGTGCGCCAGCAGGCCGGGCACCCGCTCGCCGCCCAGGATGATCGCGATCGGCGATCCCGGGTTGACGGCCAGCCTGTGCTCCTGGTCCGGCCACTGCCGCAGCACCGCGACCAGGTCCATCGAGACGGTCGACACGGGGCTCGGTATGCCGTCCAGGAAGTCGTCGTACCGCTCCGGCGACGTGAACACCGCCACCACCGGTACGCCGTCGATGTCGAGCGCCTGGGTTGGCACGATGACGCGGGCGGTCACCAGCACGTCGAGCAGCACGTCGCCGGCGAGTTCGGTGAGGGCCTCGCGGATGAGGCGTTCGGTGTCGTTGGCCGGCACGAAGCCCGCCATGCCGGCCGGCTGCGGCAGCAGCGCCTTGAGGTCGCCGGGTGGTATCACCACGCCGACCGGGGTGGCCGGGTCGACCGCGACGCCCCAGCCGTCCGGGGTGCGGCGGACCAGCTCGGCGAGCGTGACCGGGTGCCAGCCGTCGGCGGGTATGACCCGGTGCAGCGCCTCGGGTGAGGTGAAGACGAGCACGTACGGCACACCGTCGCGCTCCTTCGTCACGATCCGCTGCCGCTGCGCGGAGGCAGAGCCTGAGGCGGAGCCGGCGTCGGACGGGCGGAAGCCAGGCAGGAACAGCTGGGCCGACGCCAGGATCGACATCACCTGCTGGAGGTCGCCCGCGCCGGTGGCGACCACCAGGTCGCGCTCGACGTCGTTGACCGGTTCCCAAGGCGCTACTGGCGACTCCATCAGCGAAACCCGTCCATCATCTGACCTCGAAAATGGCTGCCAGCGGGTCGCGCCCAGCCGGCGGCGCCTGCCACGGCGCTCGTTGGCGCGGCGGCAGTCCGGCGCCGACCTCGGCGTCCCGCACGTGCCTGACAAGGCCATTGTCGACCCTCTCGGCGGCGATGCGCACGAGATCGTCCGCCGGCCGCACCAGCGCGGCCAGGAAGTCGTCGATGGTGTCCGCGCAGCGGTGCAGCAGGTTCGCGCAGATGTACTCCGGATCATGCTCGTCGCGGGCGCGCGGATCGTCGTCGTCCCAGTACCAGATGGAGTCGAGGTCGCCTCCGGAGACGCGGACGGCGAGCAGCCCGCCCTGCACGTACCCGATTGGCAGGAAGTCGACGGTCAGCCGGTCGCGCGCCCACTCGACCACGTACGAGATGTCTTGCTGGCGGTCGGCTCGGGCGATGCCGAAAAGCGGCTGGTCGGCGACGAAGCCATGGTCTGGCAGCACGCCGGGCGCCACCGGTCCGGCACCGTTGGTCGCGGCGAGATAGCGCCTGTACGCCTCGGGCAGCGGCCAGCCGAGCAGCTGCTCCAGCAGGTCGAGCAGATCGTCCGGGACGGGGTCGGGCGGGTCGAGCGGCACGGACGCCGGCGACGTGCCGGTGCGCAGCCCTTTACCGGCGATCTCCAGTGTGGAGACGCCGCCGGCGTGCCGGTACGCGCCGTGCAGCTCGGCCGGCACCAGGGCGAGATGGCGGGTGCGGCCGACGTGCGCCCAGCACCAGCCGGCCGGCGTACCGACCCCTGTCCACAGTGGGTCGTCGCCGGCTCGGGCGGCCGCGAGATTTCCGGTCAGCACGTCGACGACGCGCACCTCGTCGCGGGTCAGGCCGGGCTCGGGCGGCGGCAGCTCGACCACCGCCCGCGCGCACAGCCCCCACTCGGGATAGCCGAACGGGTTGACGAGCACGCCCTCCCGGTACCGGATCTGCAGCGTCGGCGAACCCGGGTGGATGACGCTCATCGCGAAGCGCGCGCCGGGATGGGTCATGCGCCACCGCCCGCAGCCGACACCAGGCGAAGGGAGCCCGAGCGCGGCGAGGGCCAGCATTGCGAGCGCAGGCGAGCGCCGGCTAGCAGGCTCATGGCGCCAGGCGCTGGTAGGTGCCGGCGGCGACCTTGACGAGCCGCTGCACGATGTCGGGTGGCAGGCCGTCGGCGACGTTGACGCTGGCCTCCACCTCCAGCACCAGGTTGCCGTTGTAGCTGGTCAGCTTGACGTCGTCCTGGTCGCCGCTCCAGTGCGCGTCGGTGCCCGCGCCGGTGACGTCGGTGTATGGGCGCTTCGCCAGCCGGCGGCCGGTCTCGACGAACAGCCTCGCCGTCGCCTCGTCGCGCAGCACCTCGGCGTCGACCGTGAGATCGATGCCCTTTTCACCGGAGGTGCGGTGGGTGATGCACAGCCGCTCGGTGTTGACGAGCGGGTTGGCGCCTTCTTTCGGGTACAGGTCGGCGAGCGGGCTCTGGTCGGCCTTCGTGCACAGCTCGCCGGAGAGCACGTAGACCGGACCCGAGCCCGCCGACGGCGTTGCCTGCTCGGTTGGCTCGGGTGGCGGTGTCTGCTCGGCGAGGGGTTTCGGCGCGTCGCTGTCGCTTCCGCACGCCGCGCTGGTGCCGAGGAGCGCGGCGGCGAGTGCCACCACCGCGCCCCGGCGGAGAACGTCGCGCATCACGAGCCCAGGGTCGGCTTCGGTTCTGCCGACGGCGTTGCCGACCGGACCGGCGCGCCATCGAGCACGCCGCCACCGGGCGTGTCGACCTTCCAGGCCGCTTCCTGGTCGAGGACGCGACGGATCTTCTCGAACTCCTCGTCGACCGACGCCTGCGGGTCCTTGGCGACCTCACGTTTACGCGAGCCGATCTCACCCTCGTATCCGGAGATCCCGTCGTTGCGCTTGCCGCGCATGACGCCCGCGGTGGGCTCCGGCGCCTGTGGCGCACCCGGGTCGAGCCGGGCGGAGCGCCCGACGACCGGGCTGGAGGTCGGCCGCGGCGGCGGGGCCAGCGGGTTGACCGGCGAGCCGGGCGGTGCCGGGGGCAGGGTCGGGCGCGGTGGTGCCGCGTTGTCCGGCTGGCGCGCCTGCGGCCGGCCGAGTACCGGTGGGGCGGCATCAGGACGCAACGGCGTGGCGCCTCCCGGCGTACCCGGTGATCCTGGCATGCCCGGCACGTGGCGGCGCCGGTCGCCGCCGAACCTCGACGGTGGCGCCGGGGTTGTCGCACGCGGGTTGCGCAGCACCGGCGAGGCCGGCGTGCTCGGCGCGCCGCCGAACTGGTCGGTCATCCCCGGCCGGACCGGCGTGCCCGGCGTCTCGGTGGTGTTTTCCCCCGGCCCGCGCTTGCCCGGCGGGGGCGCGGCCGGCGTGCCCTGCTGCGGACCGCGGCCCTTGATGGCCGGTGGCGGCATGCTCTGGCCGGGCCGCCCGCTCCCGGGCGCCTGCGGCGGCAGGCCCTCGGAGTTGAGCCCGGAGCGCAGCACGCCCGGGCCCGTGCCTTGGCCCGGCAGGTTGTTGAGCAGATTGTTGGCGCCGGGCATGTTCGTCAGGCCGGGTCGCAACGTGTTCAGCCCGCCCTGCCCGCCGGTGAGCGCGGGCGGCAGCGCCGGTGGGATCACGACCGGTGGGAGGGCCGGCGGGGTGATCGCCGGCGGTGTGATCGCCGGCGGTGTGGCCGTGGGCGTCTCGATGTTGGGCTTCGTCAGCTGTTCCGTGCTGGGCGGCGCGATCTGCGGCGGCTTCTCCGTCAGTTCGAGCTTGTCGCCGATGTTGGGCGTTTCGATGTTGGGTTTGGTGATGTTCGGCTTGACGTTGTTGGGTGTCTGGATGTTGGGTCTGCCGATGTTCGGCACGTTGGGGGTCTTGTACCGCGCGATGAACTCCATGTTGGGCATCACCGCGTCGCTGGGTCCTTCGTAGACGGTCGCGGTGCCGCCGGTGAACTTCTCGCTCATGACGGACCAGTACTCGCGGGCCATCTTGTACTGGATGTCCTGCGCCTGGAAGTGCCACGCGCCCTGGGCCTCGCGCATGTGCGTGATGTAGTTGTCGGCGAGCGTGCTGCCTGGGGGAATGTCGTCAATGGTCTTGATGTCGTCGGTCCGGGTCTCGAAGAACCTGGAGCTCCAAGACGTCATCGAGCTCTTGTACTGCTCGTACAGGTTCTCCATCTCGGCCTGGCGGGCCACGATCGTGTCGGCGAGCGCGTTGGCGCCCTGCCAGTTGGCGAGCGCGGCCTGCTCCCAGTCGTCGATGGACTTGAGCGTGGCGCCGGGCCCGCGTGCCAGGAACGCCTTGGCACCGGCGCCGGTCCACCCGCCCGTACCGCCGTCGCCGTCGCCGCCGTCCGAGAGGTTCACCGCCGCGGTGCGCACGCGGATTCGCAGGTCGTCGAGCACCTGGTTGATCTGGTACCAGCGCTCGGCGAGCTGCCGGATCTGGACGGCATCCTGGCTCATGATGCGGTCGTAGATCTGCTCGATGCCGTCGGCGTAGAACGCGCGGGTCTCCTCGCCCGGCGTCTGTCCTCCGCCGTACTTCTTCCGGAAGTCGGGCGTGGGCTCGATGTACTCGCCACTCGTGGGCGGCGGGTAGTGCCGGATGTCTTCGCCCATGCGGGCGGCCATCCGGCGCGCCTCGGTCAGCTGCTCGTTGGTGGCGGTGCTGTAGCCGAAATACTGGTCTGTCATGCCGACACCTAAGCGACGCCGTAGTCGTGGACGGTGTGTTCCTTGCCGTCAGAGTCGAGCTTCTCGGACGCGTCGTGCACGGGCGCGTCGCCGCTGGTCTCGCGGTGGTCGTCGCGCTGCACGGTGCTCTCGCTGACCGTCGGCTCGCCATCGCCGGTCTGCGTCTCGGTGCGCACGGTCACGCTGCCGTTGGGGTTTTCCGTCGTCGTGCTCGTGGTCTGGCGCTGGTCGTCGCCCTCGCCGGTCGTGGTCGACGTGCTCCTGGTCGTCGTCTGGCCGGTGTCGTTGTAGGTGTTGCGCTCGACCTGGGTGGAGATGAGCTTGCCGTCGGCCCCGTAGATGTAGGTGGTCGTGACGGCGGTCTGCAGGCCGTTGGCCCCGTACTCGGTGGTGGAGTGGACGTGCTTCTTGGAGCCGTCGCCGAACGTGTAGATGGCGCCGTACGGGTACGACGTGACCTTGGCGAACTCGTCGTTGCCGGTGAGTGCCTGGGCGTTCATCCCGGACTCTTCGGCCATCCGCTGTTGCCACTCGTAGTACGTCTCGGTGTCGCGGAAGCCCCGCGGCCCGCTGACGTTGGGGTCGCCGAAGACGAACCCGATGTCGTTGATGTCGGCTCCGTTGGAGTTGTCGGAGTTCTCGAACATCTCGGCGATCACCGCGGCGGCGCCGCCGATGTTGCGGACGCCCTCGGTGACGTCTCTCATGAAGTAACTGAAGTCGCTCATCCGGTTTTCGAGGAACCGGGCGGCTTGCAGGCCCTCCGGGAGGGTCTGGCCGTCGCGCGGCGTGGTCAGGCCGTCGACAACCATCATCTTCATGTCGGCGCTCACGGTGTTGTACGCCCCGAACGCGTCCATGGAGAGGTTGGTCATCTCTTCCCAGTACGTGACCAGGTCGGTGACCTTGACCCGCACGTCCTCGGCGTCCGAAAACGACTCGTACTCAGTCGGCGCTGGGGTGTAGCTGCCGCCCCCGCCACCGTCGTCCTCCACCACGCTGCCTCCCCCGATCCACGTAGACCAACCGTTTTACAGAGGGTCCCGGCGAAGGACATGCCTTCGCCGGGACAGCCCCCAGTCGCCTGTCAGAAGCCGGCCGAGATTTTCTGGTCGACCTGCTGCATGCGCTCGGCGGACGCCCCCAGTGCCTGCCCGAGCCGCATGAGTGCCATCTTGATCTCCGAAGCGCCCTGGTTCCACTGCTGCTGGGCGGCGTCGCAAGCCTGACCCGCGGCACCCTGCCAGTCAGCGGCGAAGAGCGTCTTGAAGTCGTTGTACAGGTCGCCCAGCTCAACGTCCATGTTGCCCTGGTACGTACCGATGGCGGTGGCGACATCGCCGATCGCGCCGAAGTTGTAAGTGATTGGGATGTCAGTCATCTGAAGTTCGCCTCTCGACTGTCTCGACTACGGATGCGGCGCTCAGCCACGCAGCGCGCTGATCACGGCGCCATCGCCGGTATCCGCCGCGGCCTGGCGGATCGTCTGCGCGGCGTCCTCGTCCTGCACGCCGTACTCCTTCGACGCGCTGCTGATCTTGCCGGCCAGCTCGTCGAGCGCGTTGAGAATCTTCGTCAGACCATTGTTCAGGTCGCCCGAGACTGACTGGAGAGCGTTGTTGGCCGTACCGCTCATGCCCTTGCCAGCCAGGTCGTTGACCCGGTCGAGCAGCTGCGCCATCCCCGTGGCCAGATTTTCGCGAACCGTCATGCAGCGCTCAGCCATGTTGTTGAGCTGAGTCTGCGTGGCTTGCACCTGACCAAGACCTGGAGTGTCTGTCAAGGTGGAACTCACCCCGCTCCTGTAGTTGCGCCCCCCGCTCAGGGGGAGCCTCCCCTTGAGTCACATGACAAAAGCGCCATGCGCACCCGAAGGTAGCGCCATTCGTCCACTCAGGCCAGCCCGTGGCCAGGCAGATGTCGGTTTTGGCCATCAATGAGCAAACGTAACGGCGGACCGTCAGGCCCGCCGTCACCGTACGTACTACCTAATCGAGGCCTCTAGGCCTAGCCGAGTATGAGCTGGCTGCCATCCTGGTCGACATGATCGGCGTACTCGTCGTCGAGCCACACGCCGCCGGTCGCCAGGTACCGGAACCGGTATCGGCCCGGCTCCAGTTGGACGGTCACCGTGCGGGTGCCGTCCTTGCGGTGGATCAGCTCGTGCCGGCCCGGCTCCCAGTTGTTGAAGCAGCCGACGACGCTCACCGTGCCGGCGGGCGCGTCTTTGGGCAGGCTGAAGGTGATCCGTGTCTTCGTGCCGAACAATCTTGTGCGCTTGATCACTTTGCTCCCCCGGGGACATGAGACTCCACATCTGAGCTTGGCCGCGCCATCGCGGACCACCCGGAAGCGACACACCGGAAAATTAGAAGTAATTCGGGAACAAGTCGTGAGTCGGCCAGTTCGTCACCGCTCGGGACGCCGTCCACAGGGCCGGATCGATGTCGGCGTAGCTCAGCCCCGAGGGGTCGTCCCGCTGGTTGAACAGAGCCGCCCAGCTCATCCCGTGGTGCGTGCGGACCAGCAGCGAGTAGTTGCCCGGCAGGCTTCCCGTGTGCCACGTGTTCCGGCCGGTTCCGCCGGCCACCGGCCGCACGTTCCAGCCGAGGCCGTAGTACCAGCCGTTGGAGAGACCGACCTCCGGCTGGGCGAAGACGCGGCTCAGCGTCGTGCTGTCGAGCACCGCCGACGCGCCGTCGAACAGGCGTGCCCAACGCACCATGTCGACCGCCGAGGCCACCCAGCGGCCGTTGCCCCACTGGTTGCCCATGCTGAACGCGCCGTACGGTGCCGCCACCGTCGCACCCGACTCGTTCAGCACCGTGGTGCCGGTGTACTGCGACCGGTACGGCACCTCGCCGGCGTGCGGCGCGATGCTCCAGCCCAGCTTCATCCGGGTGATGCCGATCGGGCCCAGCAGGTGCTGCCGCACGTACGACGCGTACGGCATCCCGCTGACCCTCTCGATGACCTGCCCGGCCAGCAGGTAGCCGTAGTTGCTGTACGCGAACCGGCTTCCGGGATCGAAGTCGAGCGCCTTCCCCGTCGCGTACCGGGCGATGTGGTCACCGTTGATCTCCATCGGCACGCCCAGCGCCCGCGAGATCGTCCGATCCTGAAACATCGGGTCGGGCGTGATCGCCCGGTCCCAGCCGCCGGTGTGCTGCAGCAACCGCCACAGGGTCACAGCGGACAGCCGCGGGTCGGCGGTCTGCCCGTCCGGCGCAGTCAACGGCAGCAGCGACGTCACCGGGGTGCCGAGCGACAGCTTGCCGTCCTGCGCCAGCCGGGCCACGGCGGCGGCGGTGACCGACTTCGACAGGCTCGCCACGCGGAAGAGCGACGTGGGCTCCACGGTCAGGCTGGCGTCGTCGCTGTTCGTGTACCCGCGCGCCAGTACCAGCCGGCCCTGGTACGTGACCGCGAGCTGGCCGGCGGAGACGCCCCGCGCCCGCATGAAGTCCTTCATCGTGCTGTCGAAGCTCGCCAGCGCGGGCACGCTCGTGCCCGTGACCCGCCACGCTGCCGCCGCCGCGGCCCGCGCGGCGGCAGGAAAGCCCGCCACCAGACCGCCGCCGACTGCCACCGCGAGCTTCCCCAGATCCCGCCTACGCACCAAGCCTCCCCAAGATCGGAAATGATGAGACTAGCTGCGTAGGGTTATCGGTGTGGAAGCACACGTCGCGGCGTTCGCCGATCTAGACGGCGGCACCCTGTACGCGCTGCTGAAGCTGCGCGTCGACGTCTTCGTCGTCGAGCAGAAGTGCGCGTACCCGGAGCTGGACGGGCGCGACACCGAGCCGGGCACCCGCCACGTCTGGCTGGAAACGGGCGGCGCGCCCGTGGCGTACCTCCGAGTGCTGGACGAACCCGGCGGCGGCGCGCGGATCGGCCGCGTGGTGGTGGCCGCGGCGCAGCGCGGCACCGGCCTGGCAAGCCGCCTGATGGCCGCCGCCATGAAGGAGGTGGGCGACCGCGACGCCGTCTTGGACGCCCAGACGGAGGCGACGCTCCTCTACGAACGCTTCGGCTTCAAGGCAACCGGCCCGGAATTCGTGGAGGACGGCATCCCCCACATCCCAATGACCAGACATCGGGCGTAACGGTGAAGCCCGTAACCCAAGGACGGCGCCCGCCCCAACCCTCACCTCAAGGCAACGAAGAAACCAGCTCAGCCACAGACCGCCGCCGCCCAGTAAAGAACGGAACCTCTTCCCGCACATGCCGCCGCGCCCGCGACGCGCGCAAATCCCGCATCAGGTCGACGATGCGGTGCAGCTCGTCCGCCTCGAACGCCAGCATCCACTCGTAGTCGCCCAGCGCGAACGACGACACCGTGTTGGCGCGCACGTCCGGGTAGCCGCGCGCCATGCGGCCGTGCTCGGCCAGCATGTCGCGACGCTCCTCGTCGGGCAGCAGGTACCACTCGTAGGAGCGCACGAACGGGTACACGCACACGTAGGCGCGCGCCTGCTCACCGGCGAGGAACGCCGGCACGTGGCCCTTGTTGAACTCCGCCGGCCGGTGCAGCGCCATCTGCGACCACACTGGTGCCAGGTGCCTGCCGAGCGCGGTGCGGCGCAGCAGCCCGTACGCCTCTTGGAGCGCGTCGGCCGACGGCGCGTGCCACCAGATCATCAGGTCGGCGTCAGCCCGCAGCCCGGACACGTCGTATCCGCCACGCACCACCACGTCTTTCGTGCCGAGCTGCTCGAAGAGCGCCTCGACCTCGCTTACCATCGGGTCGCGGAGCACCGGCAGCGGGTCGGCGACGCGGAACACCGACCACATCGTGTACCGGATCGACGCGTTCAGCTCGCGCAGCCGGGCCGCGTTGGTCTGCTCGGTCATGCTTCCAATCCTTTCAGAACCTCGTCGGCCGCCGCCTCGCCGGACCGCACGCACGCCGGGATGCCGACGCCGTCGTAGCCGGCACCGGCCACCGCGAGGGTCGGCGGCAGCGCGGCCCGCGTCTCGGCAACCCGGTCGAGGTGCCCCGGGGTGTACTGCGGCAGCGAACCGCCCCACCGCCGCACGTGCGTGCCCACCGGAGGCGGCAGGTCGTCACCGACCAGTGTGGAGAGTTCGCGGTGCACGTGTGCCCCCAGGTCGGCGTCCGAGCGGTGCAGCAGCGGCTCCTCGCCGTACCGACCCACCGACCCACGGACGATCGCCACCCCGGCGGGGCGGGTCAGGTGCGCCCATTTCGTCGTGAAGAACGTCGCCGCCTTCATCAGGGTGCCCTCCCCCGCCGGCACCAGAAAGCCGGACAGGTCGGGCAGCCGCGCGCCGGGCAGCGCGAGCGTGACCAGCGCGACGCTCGCGTAGTCGACGATCGGCTCGGTATGCAGCAGCCGGGCCGCGTGCCGCGCGGGCACCGCGAGCACCACCGCGTCGGCGGTCACCGTCTCGGTGCCGGCGAGCAGCTCCCAGCCCTTCGCCGTCCGCCGCAGCTCGCGCACCGCCGTACCCAGCCGGATCCGCGCGCCGGCCGCCTCGGCCACCGCACGCACCAGCCGGCTCAGCCCGCCCGCGACGGTCGCGAACACCGGCGTACCCGGCGGGCGCGGCGCCGCGGCCAGCGCGGCCTTCACCGCGCCGGTCAGCGTGTGCTCGGTGCGCGCCGCGGTGGCCAGGCCGGGCATCGTCGCGGCCAGCGACAGCTCATCGGCCCGCCCGGCGTACACGCCGCCGAGCATCGGGTCGACCAGCCGGTCGACCACCTCGTCGCCCAGCCGCCGCCGCACGAACGCGCCGACGGCGACATCCTCGCCGGGCCCCAAGAGCGGGCGGCCATTGTCCGCGTCAAGGTCCGCGGCCGGCTGCGCGACCGCCTTCACGCTTTCAAGATCACTTGGTACGCCCATCAGCGTCCCGCCCGGCAGTGGCACAAGCCTCCCACCGTGTGCCAACCCCGCCCGCTGGACCGCCGGGTGCACCAGGCTGTCGCCGAGCCCCACCCGGCGCGCCAGGGCCACGGCCGCCGAGTCGCCGCCCGTGGCGTCGCGCACCAGGAACGCCTCGGCGCCCAGCTCGACCGTCGACCCCGCCACCGTGCCGGTGCGCAGCTTTCCACCCAGCCCAGGCGCCTGCTCGTACACCGTCACCGTGGTGCCGGCGGGCCCGTGCTCCCTGATCCGCAGCGCGGCCGCCAGCCCGCTGATCCCGCCACCGACGACGGCGATCTTCACGGTTGTGCCACGGTGCTGTGTACGAGGTCGACCACCCTGGCCAGCATGTCCGGATCGGTCTCGGGCAGCACGCCGTGCCCCAGGTTGAACACGTGCCCCGGCGCGGCCCTGCCCTCGGCCAGCACCCGGCGCACCTCGGTCTCGACCACCGGCCACGGCGCGAACATCAGGCACGGGTCGAGGTTGCCCTGCACGGCCTTGCCCGCCCCGATCCGCGCGGTCGCCACGTCGAGCGGGGTGCGCCAGTCGACGCCCACCACGTCGGCGCCCGCCTCGCCCATCGCGGTCAGTAGCTCGGCGGTGCCCACCCCGAAGTGGATGCGCGGCACACCTTGCAGCTTCTGGAGGACGCGTGACGAGTGCGGCAGCACGTAGCGCCGGTAGTCGGCCTCGGACAGCGCACCGGCCCACGAGTCGAACAGCTGCACCGCCGACACGCCCGCCGCGATCTGCACCCGCAGGAACTCCAGCGTGATGTCGGCCAACCGCGTGCACAGCGCGTGCCAGACGTCCGGCTGGCCGTACATCATCGCCTTGGTCTTCGCGTGCGTGCGCGACGGACCGCCCTCGACCAGGTAGCTGGCCAGCGTGAACGGCGCCCCGGCGAAGCCGATCAGCGGCGTCGCGCCCAGCTCGGCAACCAGCAGCCGCACCGCCTGGTCCACATAGGACACGTCATCGGGGGTGAGCTGGCGGATCCGGGCAACGTCGGCCTCGGTGTGCACCGGCTCGGCCACCACAGGCCCCGTGCCCGGCACGATGTCGAGGTCGACACCGGCGGCCGCCACCGGCACCACGATGTCGCTGTAGAGGATCGCGGCGTCCACCCCGTACCGGCGCACCGGCTGCAGTGTGATCTCAGCCACCAGCTCGGGGCGGCGGCACGACTCGAGCATCGGGATGCCGGCCCGCACCTTCCGGTACTCCGGCAACGAACGCCCCGCCTGTCGCATGAACCAAACCGGCGTGTGCGGGACCGGCTTGCCCAGACACGCCAGGACGAACGCGGAGTCGTGTGCAGTCGTCATCGCGCCCATCGTGCCACGCCCGCCCCCGCCGACGGCGCGGCGGCCCGCGCGGGAGCCGTACGCGGGCTTAGGCTGCGAGCATGGCGCCCACAGAACCGGAGACGTTCGCGCGCGCCGTGGCCGGGCTCAAGGCGGTGACGCCGCGCCCCGAGATCTCCCTGGAGGAGGTGGCCGCGCCGCAGCGGCTCGCGCCGTACGCGTACGCGCTCATGGGCACGGTGCTGCGCGACGACGAGGAGTACGCCACCGGGCGGCTCATCCTGCTCTACGACCCCGCCGGTCACGAGGCGTGGGCGGGCACGATGCGGCTGGTCACCTACGTGACGGCCGAGCTGGAGCCGGAGCTCGCCGCCGACCCGCTGCTACCCGCCGTGGGCTGGACGTGGCTCACCGACGCGCTGGAGGCCGAGGAGGCCACGCACACCGCCGCCGGCGGCACCGTGACCCAGACCATGTCGAGCCGGTTCGGCGACCTGGCCGGCCCGCCCCCCGCCGCCGACATCGAGATTCGCGCCTCCTGGACCCCGGTAGGCGAAGACCTGGGCGCCCACCTGCGGGCCTGGTGCGCCCTCCTGTCGTCGACGGCCGGCCTCCCGCCCCCGGGAGTAACAGCCCTACACGACCGCCGCCTAACCGCCTAACCGCCTTAACCCCGCCGCACCCACCCGCCGCCAGCCCGCGCCGCCGCGCCCGCCGCCGCGCCCGCCGCCGCG
>NZ_JBAKHX010000104.1:0-23054 GCF_036906915.1 Micromonospora sp. CPCC 206061 | reverse complement strand
TCACAGGCGCCACCAAACCGAAACGCGTCAAACGGACACCACGACCTTAAGTCACCGGTATTGAGGCTAGCCTGGCCGGGCTGAGGTCGTAGATCCAATTAAATAAGTAGCCGCGATCCGCTCGTCGCCGAAGGTGACGGCTCGTGCCGCTTGCCGGTGTCCGGTGTGCTGAGAAGTGAGCGTCTAGCGACAGTCTCGCCTGACGACGTTTCCTTGCCTGTTGATCTGCCATCATCGGCGCGTGGTGCCATACGAGGTGCCGATCGGTGAACGGTACCGAGCCGCCATAGAAGCGCTCGTCCGTCAACTTGCCGACGGCAAATTTGAGGAACTGGTCCGCTCCGGCCAGGTGGCCTCGCACGCAGTTAAACCGATCGCGGCACTGATTCGGCGTGGTGGGCAGAACTTGGTTCCTCTGCCGTCCGCTTGGTGGGAAGACGACCGCGCCGTCATGTTCCCGGTACACGAGCCCGATGAATGGTGTGCCGTACTGCCCTTGCAGACTCAAGACGGCGGTCACGGCGCTATTTGGCTCGAGGCGGAGCTGTATCTCGAGGGCAGCGAAGTGCGGGCCGAGGTTGAACAGGTGTTCCTGCCGCCATCGACCACGACGTAACGCGAGCCCACCCATCCCCGCGGCTGAGTTGGACAACCACGCCGAGCGTCCGGATCTGCCGCCGACGGTGTGTTTCGGCCGGCGCCCTGACGCGTCGCGTACTACTTCGGCGTCGCCATCATCGACCTCGCCAGGTTTCGCAGGTCGTCGACCACGGCGGGCCGTTCGTCCCAGCCTGCTTGCTCCCAGCGCTCGAGCAGCGCGAACAATTCCGTCTCTGCACCGTGAAGCGGCCGTGTCTGGGCGATCTGCCCTACCACCGTATTCATGCCGAAGGTTAGGTCGATCACGGACGCTTCGCCGCGCAGGAACGGCGGCAGCAGCTGGGTGATGAGCAAGTGCGGCGTACTGGTGGGCACAACAGCATGATGGTCGGTGCGCCGCCGGGTAGCACTGGCATAACCGGGCGCGGCGCCCTGTCCTGGTTGGGCATCGGTTTGTGTCGATCCCGACACACACCCAAGCCCAACACTCCAGGTCTAGCCCCGTTTTGGGGTGTTGATCCTTGAGGCGACTCGAACTCCAACGCGCTCTCGGAGTTGAAGACTGACGACGCGGGGGATGGGCATGACCTCTAGCGCGAGTTTGAGCGGCCTGACCTGCCATCGTGGAGACGCGCTGGGCTGACGACTGACCTTGGGATCGGGCTCTCCGGTGATCCGATCCGTGCGAGGGCACTGGTGCTGAGCCAGTCCCTGGGTTGGTCGACGAGTTGGCGGAAGTCGCCTGCCTGCTCTGCGACGCAGCGGTCGGGCTGCGGCTGAGAGTGGCCCGCGTACGATCTTTGCGCGGGCGGCGTGGTCGTCCACCGCAAACACGGCCACGTCGTCCTTCGCCCACCAGGAGCCGAGATGAGCCGACCACGGTGCGTTACGGCCTTGCCTACGGGGGTCCTTGATCTGCTCACTCATCTGCCGATGTGAGGGAGTCAGCAGGGCCTTGCGGTTCACGATGAACCGGGGCAGCCAGGCTCAGCCGTCTGGGTGACTAGGACCTTATGGGATACCTCGATGTCATCGTGGAGGGGGAATTCCTGATGGACATAGCTTGCGACATCGAGGGTTCGGCCACCTGTGGTGTGTAGGAGCAGTAGGTAGAACCTCTGGCCGACCTGGTCGAAGCGTCCAAGACCGGTATGTCCATTGTCCCAAAGCGGTATTTTCGTGGTCGGGTTGGGACTGACTCGGGCGATCAGATATGGCTTCTCGGCCCGCTCCTCTTGTGCTGCCAGCCAGTATGCCTCGTCACTCTTCCCCATCGGCGCGATTCCTCGGACTATTGGGCAGAGGCCAGCATTCTCACCATCCTTCGGCGTGACGATCATCGCCGTGATAGCGGTTCCTTCTCGCTGTTCGAGCCCTGACTCCCAAGAGACTATGCTACCGATGACGATGCACACGACTGATGCGATGGCAATGCCATGCCGCCGCAAGTGCCCGTAAAGCCAGAGCAGCACTAGTCCAGAAATCATGATGACCGGACCGAAGAATAGTGCCGCGCCTTCTATATCGGCGAGCGATGTTATCATGCTCATGATCGCCGATACTGCTGCGGCGATCGCGGCGACCCAGGTAGCAATGACGAGAGGATCTCTAGACTTTCCGGCCGCCCCCGAACTATTCCGACCACCCGAGGGTCGCCCAGCCCGTGTTTTGGATCCGGAAGCAGGTTGACTAACAGGTGTGGCGCGATGCTGACTGGTCACATCGTCTCCGAGGGGTAAGAGGCGCAATTGCTCTCGCGTCGGATCCTTGAGTAGTTGAGCATGTTCGGTGCGTCAGGGACCTCTGGCCTGCATTGCGGCGGCATCGTACCAAATCCCTAAAGGCGCGTGTGGCGATTCGCTCTATCCGACAACTCCGCGACCATGCCAAGTAGGAGTCGGTGAGACGCCTCGTCAGATCCGACTCCAGGTCAGTTTCTTGACGCCAAGATCAGCTAACTACATGCCGCGCCGAGTGCGGTCCCCATTCCGAGATCCCTTCCAGGCGCGCGTGGCTGGATGCCGGGCGGGGTGGGGGTGTGTGGTCCTGGTCAGGTGGTGGATTCGAGTAGGGCGGCCAGTTCGCGGTCGGGGCTGACGTTCTTGCGGTACAGCGGGCTGCAGGGCGTTTGGGCGAGCCGGAGGGCGATGTCGAGCAGGGTCTGTCCGGGGTCGTTTGCGCGGTAGATGGTGGCCAGGTAGCTGAACTCGTTCATGATTCCGACGACGCTGCGGTTGGCGGTACCGGCGACCCGGTGTTTGTTCATCTGCAGCCGCTCGCTCTGGACGACGGCATCAGGGGTCCCGTGTGCGGCCATGACAGTGGCGATGTGATCGCTGATCCGGTCGAGCAGGGTAGCTGCGGGCGCGAGCGGGACCAATGCGGGTAGCAGTGTGCGCTCATTGACGAACAACGCGGTCTGCGGCCGCCAGGGCAGGGTGTTGGCGTACCAGGGGCCCAGCAGTGTGGTCGACTCCTCGTCGTGGAGGTTGGCCGGGCCGATCCGGGCCAGGAGCTTCTTGGTCGCGCGGACGATCAACACACGGTCCATCCTGCCGTTGCGCCGCGGGCTATGTGCTGGCGGGCGCAGGGGCGGTTGGTATGCGGGCCGCACCGTCGAGGGCATGACTACCTTCCCATCGCCCCGAGCTGGCCAACCTGTTGTTGCTGATCCTGCCGTTGTGTCGCTCGCGGTCGCCGCATACCTGGCCCGGTATAAGGGCTTGTCCCGCTATCACATCGACGCCGAGCTGCGTCTGTTCCTGACCTGGTGCACCGACCGCGACCTGGACCCGTTCGGCGTGCGACGGGCCGATGTGGAACGGTATGTGCGCTGGTTGCAGGAGGCCCGCCGCTACCGGCCCTCGACGGTGTGCCGCCGGTTGAGCGTGGTCACCGGCTTCTACCGCACCTGCGTCATCGATGGGGTGCTGGAGCATTCGCCGGCCGAGTACGTCCGCCGGCCGACCGGGCCGGCGGAGTCACCCACCCTGGGCTTGTCCCATTTGCAGTTCGAGGCCCTGCTTACCGCGGCCCGCCAGTCCAGCAACCGGTTCGATTTCGCCCTGGTGGTGATGCTCGGCCTGCTCGGTCTGCGGATCTTCGAGGCCACCGCGGCGAACATCGGCGATCTCGGTGACGAGCACGGCCATCGGGTGCTGCGGGTGTGCGGCAAGGGCGGCAAGGTGGTGCTCGTGCCGTTGCCGCCGGCGGTCGGCCGGGCCATCGACCAGGCCGTCGGCAGCCGGTTCGCTGGGCCGATCCTGCTGAATACCCGCGGCCGGCGGATGGATCGGCACGCTGCTACCCGCCGGCTGAAGCACCTCGCGATGGTGTGCGGGATGCGGCTGCCGCCGCTGCACCCGCACATGTTGAGACATACGTACGTGACCACCATGCTCGACGCCGGTGTGAGCCTGCGCGACGTGCAGATCGCTGCCCGGCACGCCGACCCGCGCACCACGATGCGCTACGACCGGGCGCGTAAGAACCTCGACCGCCACCCGAACTATGTCCTGGCGGCCTACATGGCCGCCGGCACCTGACCTCAACCCGAGACAGTGGACGCGCGACTTTGCCGATGACAGCTCGCGACAGGGGCAGCCGCGGTCGCTGATGAGGAATGGCTCGTCGCTGTAGGCGCCGGCTCTCGGTGCACGGCTCTATCCCGCGGCAGGGGCCAGTCTGCCCACAACGCCGAAGGTCACCAGCCCCAGCTATCGCAGGGCCGCCTGGCCGATCATGACCCACGGATCGGGCACGAGAGAGCCTGAATGGGCTGAGGGTCGGGAAAGCGGTGGGTAGCCTGTTGACCGTTGATGGAGGACGCGGGTGGACGAGCACACGCACAGCCTGACCCAGGCGCGGGAGGCCTACGCGGCGCGCGACTGGGCCACCGCCGCGTTGCGCTTCGACGCCGTCCCGACCGAGCAACTCGCCGCGGACGACCTCGCCGACTATGCCGATGCCGTGTGGTGGGTCGGCCGCATCGACGACAACCTGCGGCTCAGCGCCGCGGTCTGCGAGGCGTTCCTGGCTGGCTCCCGACCGGTGGAGGCCGCAGGGGCCGCCCTGGTGCTGGGCGTCTTCTACCTGGCGCGGGGCGACGAGCCGCAGGGCATGGGGTGGATCGGTCGTGCCGGACACCTGCTGGAGGGTGTCCCGGAGTGCCCGGTGCACGGGCTGCTGCTGCATCTGACGGGGGTGGAGCCGAGCCTGCGGGCCGGGCAGCCGGCGGCGGCGGTGGATGCGGCACGCCGGGTGCGGGACCTCGGCCGTCGGCTTGGTCAGCCCGACCTGGTGGCCATTGGCCTCAATGGCGAGGGTCGCGCGTTGATCAGGTCGGGCCATGTGATCGACGGGCTGAGGCTGCTCGACGAGGCGATGATCGCCGTCCTGGACGGCGAGCTCGCTCCGTTCGTGTCCGGCATCCTCTACTGCCACACCATCGCGGCGTGCCACGAGGTCGTCGACCTGCGCCGGATGACTCGGTGGACCGATCTGGCCGAGCGGTGGTTGGCCACATTTCCCGCGGCGGTTGCGTTCGGGGGTCTGTGCGCGGTGCACCGGGCTCAGCTTCACCTCATCCGCGGCAGGTGGGACGAGGCCGAGCGCACAGCGCTGCAGGTCGTGCCGGACCTCGATGCCAACCGGATCGACTATGCCGCCGAGGCGTGGTACGTCGTGGCCGAAGCGCGCCGGCTGCGCGGCGACCCGCGTGCGGCGGGCGCCTACGACGAGGCACACGCCCGTGGGCGCGACCCGCAGCCCGGCCGGGCCCTGCTGCAGCTGCTGGGTGGCGACGCCGCGGGAGCCGCGACGTCCGTACGCACCGCCCTGACAGCCGTGGGCAGCGATTCCCTGCGCAGAGCGCCGTTGTGCGCCGCCGCGGTCGAGATCGCGGTTGCCGCGGGACGACCGGGCGACGCGTCGGCCGCGGCCTCCGAGCTCGCCGCGACCGCAGCGACCTATGCCACCTCCGGGCTGGAGGCGATGGCGGCCGGTACGCGCGGCGCGATGCTGCTGGCCGAAGGCCACGCCGGGCAGGCCCTTCCGGTGCTGCGCGACGCCTGCCGGCGCTGGCACGAGCTCGGCGCGCCCCACGATGTCGCCGCCACCTGCACCCGCCTGGCCGAGGCATACAGGGCACTGGGCGACGAGGCGTCCGCCGCCGCGGAGGACACACGGGCTGAAGAGGCGTACGAGCTGCTGGGCGTCCCCCGGCCGGGTGCGGAGGCGCCCGACGGACTAAGCCGGCGCGAGCGCGAGGTGCTGAGGCTCGTCGCCGAAGGACGCTCTAACCGGGAGATCGGCGAGCGGTTGTTCATCAGCGACCGCACAGTCGGCCGGCACCTGACGAACATCTACAACAAGCTCGGTGTCACCTCCCGCACCCAGGCCGCCCGTTACGCCATCGAGCGCGGGATGACCACGACCCGCTGAGCCGCACGCGACTACGCGGAACCGCGTAGCCGAGCCGCCGCGGGTCGGCTGGTTCCGCCGATGCCCGGGCACCCGGCGCGCTCCTAGCGTCCTTCGAAGACGCGCCGACCACCGGCGCCGAAACGATCGGGAGCAGCCGCCATGAACGAGAAGCGGATCCACCGAGCCGTCTCCGCCGACGGCACCGAACTCGCCGGACGAGTCGTGGGTCAAGGACCGGCAGTGGTGCTGGTCCACGGCGGGATCGGACACGGCGATCTCGCCTGGGAGGCGCTGCTGCCACACCTCACCGACCGGTTCACCTGCTACCTGCCGAGCATCCGCGGCCGCGGCCTGTCCGGCGACCACCCTGACCACACCCCGCCGCGCCTGGTCGAGGACGTCACCGCCTTCGTCGACAGCATCGGCGAGCCGGTGTGCCTCGTGGGCTGGTCGGGCAGCGGGCCGTGGTGTCTGGGCGCCGCGGCGCGGAGCGACACGGTGATTGCCGTCGCCACCTACGAGCCGGTCGTCCCCGGCTCGGGAGAAACCGACATGCCACGGCTCGGCGCCGCGTTGGAGAAGGTCGGCATGGCTGCTGCCGACGGCCGGCTCGTCGACGCGGTGCGCGCCTTCGCCGCCGGGATCTGCACCGACGACGAAGTCGCCGCCCTGGAGCCGACGACCTTCTTCGAGCGCTGGGCGGGCGCCGTCCCGGCTCTACTCAACGACCTCGGGCAGGACCGCGCCTACGAAGGCCCGCGGTCCATCGACCCCAAGGCGCTGGAGCAGGTCAGCGTCCCGGTGCTGGTCCTCCGCGGCGAGCAAACCTTGCTCACTTCCCTGTGGGGCGAGTCGGCAGAGCACATCGCCCGGCATGTACCGGACACACACATCCGCGAGCTGTCGGGCGTCGGCCACTTCGCGCCCGTGCTCGCACCCGAACTCCTCTCAGAGGAGCTGATCGCCTTCATCGAGTCGGTCCACCAGCCGGCCTGACCGGGCTTCACGCTAGACCGGGTGCACCCCGGCCCGGGCCGAAGCCCCCAATCCGGCGTCGTGGGCAGCCAGCGCGCCTATCGGCGTACGCTGCGCACGATCATGCCGCAGACCGATCGCTACGGTGCGTGACGGACGTGCGGCGGCGCTCGGTCGTGCCGATGACCGGATGCAGGGGATACAACCGGACGGAAGTGCCGAGCAGCGATGGATCTACGGGCCGCTCGGCGATGCGGTTGTCCGTGCTTCGTCGCGACGAGGCAGCCGGTCAGGCTCAGGCAGGGAACGAAGCAAGGCCGGCAGGGCGCCAAACACGAGGGGAAGGCCGCCCAGCTCGCTGATCCCGACCCATGCGATGTCGTCATGCTCCTCAGGTGCACGGTTGGTGGGAGAGCCGACCCAGTCTCTGATTTGCCAGACACCCACGTGGACGGCGTCCTCGCCACTGCCGGCATGCAGGTCGCCCAACCGTGACGAGGACTCCGCCACAATGTGAACCCCTAGCTCCTCGTGCATCTCACGCGCGAGGGCCTGTAGTTCCGACTCACCCGCTTCGACGTGCCCCCCGGGCAGATCCCAGAGATCTGGGTATGCCCGGCGGGTCGGGCTGCGGTGTACCAGCAGCACCGCGCCGTTCTCCACGAGTGCGCCGCAGACGACGACATGCATGACGGGATTAGAGCACAGGGATAGGACAAGCTCGCTCTAGCCAGAGGGCACGCGCAGACATCCGGCTCTGCCGCAAAGAGGGTGCCTGCTGTGTTGCTATTCGTAGCCGCTGGCGGCGACCAGGGCCTCGGCGAACAGCCGCCAAGTCGGCTCCTCGGCCTGCGACCAGGCACGGCTTCCCAGTAGCGCGCCGAGGGCTTCGAGGAACCGTGCGAGCGTCGGGTTCTCCCAGGCGTCTGGATGAAGACGAAGATCGTCAGTCATCGCCTCGATGACGCGGATCGCGTCCTCGCGTGTCCGGACGGTCGAGGGATCAACATCGGCGGAACGACCGGTCTCGTACATGCCGACATTCAAGCAGTCGAGGACGCCTACCAATGCCCCCTCATGCGGCCAACCGGGCGTCACGTAGCGTCACTGCCGGCGGATCAAGCAGGCGCCCGATCGTGCCGATGGCGGATGGCTGCCGGGGTATGACGAGGCGACGCAAGACCTGGAAGGCTGCTGCCTGACAATGCATTCGATGGATGGCAACGATGTCGAGCAAGCGGTAGCCGAGATGGTGCAGGCCCTCACACCGTACGAGTCCGCGGACTGGGGACGCCGGGGCCGGCACGCTGGACTGGAGCTGCTAGTCACCCCATGATGTCCTGCGGACGGTCGCGGGCTGCGGTCGCCTGCTGAGCATGCCAGCAGGAACAGTCGGCTCAGCCGTCTGACGTCCTGAGGCTCCATTCCAGACACGCCACCGAGTATCGACCCGGGCCGCAAGGTGCGTCCGACGCCACCTCCGGCGAACGACCGGCGGTCGAAACCTCAACATGGGCCTCGAAAGGAGCATTCACATGGCGTCCGGATCTGCCGCGAGTCGCGTGGGCTGGTCCACCTCACAGGGCCGATGATGCAGCGATGAGAGACGTTCCGATCCGCGACGGCATGATTCGGCTGGGCCAGTTCCTCAAGCTGGCCGGCGTCATGGAATCGGGTGGTGAAGCCAAATCCGCCATCGCCGCGGGCGAGGTTGCGGTCAACGGTGAGGCCGAACTGCGTCGAGGGCGGCAGCTCCACCGCGGTGACGTCGTCGAAATCGGCGGCGAACGCCTTCGGGTGACCTGAGGGCACAGCCACGAACTCGAGACCTTCAGCGCACTCTCATGCCGCGATCCGCTCGTCACCGAAGGTGACGACGGGTGCCGCTCCCCGGCGTCCGGTCGTGCCGATGAGCGCGCATCTGATCTTGACTTGACGTACGCCTCTCTGGCCTCGTCGACTGGTGCCCGTCGATGTATCGAGCGCCAGATGGTCTTCGGCGCTTGTTCCGCGACGAGGGCGACTCGACGCCGGCCGGGCCGTCCGCCGGTTCAGGCGGCAATCCGTTCCCGGCGCCGGGCCGTCCTCGACTCGCCCGTCGGCGTACTCCACCCGGACGCGGTCATGGCCGAGCACCATGACGTTCTCTACGTCCGGGTGGTCGGTGATGGCCTGGAGTCGGCCGAGTCCGAACAGGTAAGCCAGCACGGCGTCCAGCAGCGCCTGCTCCTGGTCGTCCCGGACGGTGTGGCCGGCGACGCGACGCTGATCGACGTACTTGCGCACCACCTTGGCGGCGGTGTCCTCACCGATGGCGCGCCGATCGGCGGCAGTGGCATCGGTGTTGCTGCGGAACTCCGCGGCCAGCAGGTGGGCGGCCTGCTCGTGCAGTTGGCGCACCACAGCGTCGTCCGGGACAGCCGGACGTGCCGGTTCCGACACCCGGGTGCGCGGCAGCGGGGGGAGCGGACGGTGGTGGCCGTTGACCAGCAGGTGTGTCGGCGGATCGGGCAGGTCGGGGCGTGGCTGCCAGCGGGGATAGTCAGTGGACACTGCGCGCCTCCAGACCCTCCCCAACCCGACCGGACGCCCTGCGGGCGGCGCGGCCAGCGTTGACGATTCGCCACACCTGCGGCTCCAGACGGGAGGCTGCGCGCAGCAGGCGACCGCGGTGGCGTTCCCCGCCGTTGCTCAACACCACGGCGGTGCCCGGATCGTCGGGCAGCGCTTCAACCAGCGGCGTGCGCAGCTCGCTGGCTAGCTCCCGGGCTGGGTAGGTGCCGTCTCCGACGGTGACCAGCCCGACCGGGCCGGCGCCGAGGCGTGCGAGCGTGGCCAGCGCCGTGGCGCTCGCCCGAATCGACGGCAATGTGGGGCGCAGCACCAGCAGCACCGCGTCGGCGGCGGCCAGCAGCGGCGTCGGTGGGTGCGCGGCGACCAGGCGCCCGCAGTCGGCGATGACGTCGTAGCCAGCGGTGCCGGTCTCCAGGCTGCGGAACAGGTGGGCGAGTTGTTCCCATCCGGCGACCAGGCCGGCGGCCTGCACGGGGTCGGTCAAGCCGGGCAGGGCCAGGCGGGTCATCGCGGAGCCCTTGCCGGGCGCGAGGTCGACGAGTTGTCCCCACAGATCCTCGCCGAGCCGGCTGCGGTGCATGGACGCGGTTAACTGCGCCAGGCCACGCCCGTCAAGGCGGACCTCGCGCAGATAGCCGGCGGCCAGATCACCACCAGCGGGGTCGCACTCCGCGAGGATGGTGCGCCGCGTCCACGTCAGGGTGCAGGCAAGGGCGGTGACGGTGGCCCCCGGTGAACCCTTAGCGGAGCACAGTGCGATCAGCGCCATCGGTCAGTCCCGGGTGGTGACGACGAGGGCGATGCGGCCGGCAGCGGCCATCGCGGCCACGGTAGGCCCGTCGGACTGGGGCACGGCGACGTCGACGCGGACGTTGCCGGTGGTGTCCGGCCCGGCCGCGCCGGCGACGGTGGCGTTGATGCTCACCGGGCGGGTTGATGTGGTGGTCTGCGGGTCGGGCACCCCAGTGAGGCCCGCCGCTGGCACCACGACCAACACGACTGGGTCGCCGGGTGTGAGCGTGCGGACCGGCACCTGCGCGGGCTTGAGTTCGATGCCGACCACCTGCTGGCCGGGTGCGGGGATGGCAAGGTCAGTGAGTTGCTTGGCGGTCAGGAGCGTTCCGGGGTAGAGGTCGGCGGCGGCATGCTTACCGATGACCTGGTCGCGTTGGCTGGCCGGGATGGGCTGAAGGCCGGCGGCTGGGTTGACCTCCACCTCGGTGAGGTCGTCCGGTCCGATCACCGTGCCGTACGGCACGTCCCGGGTTACGGCGAGGTAGGGGCGGGTAATCCCAGCGGTGACCACCAGCAGGTAGGCCAACACGGCGCAGACGACCACGAGGATCACGCCGAGGGCCACCATGCCCCAGCGGCGACGGCGGGGCAGCCGCCCGACCGGTGTGGGGGCCGGGGCAGGTAGGCCAGACCCGGGCAACGCGGCGCGGGTGGGGCCCGTCCGATTAATGGCTGCCTGCGTCATTTCTTCACCACCTGGATCTCACCGATTTGGACGGTTGTCTGGGACTGGCTGGTCGGGGTCAGCACGCCCGTCTGCCCGCCGCCGGACCAGTCGACCCGCCAGTGGGTGGTGGCTGCGACCGTGTAGCGCCCGTTTGGGTTGGTGGTGGTGATGCTGGGTCGCAGGTACTTGTAGCCGCAGGCGGCCGACTCGGCCAGGCCGTGCTTCGCCTCGTACGGGGTGCCGGGGTTGTTGCATGTCACCGAATGGCCGTCGCCCATATCCCAGACGATGGTGTGGGCCTTCGCCTCGATCGACACCGTGATCGCACCAGCCGACTCGCTGGCCCGCTGCGGTCCCCAGGTGCCAGGCGTGACCGCGGTCCACAGCCAAACCGGCAGGCCCACCGCGCCCTTGCCGTTGGGCTTTGGTGCCACCCCGATCTGCGCACCGCGCAACTTCAGCTTGGCTAGCGCCCGCTCGGCGAGTTCCTCCGGGGTGGGCGCGATCGCCCCGTCGTCCATCCACTGGTAGACCTGGGTCACCTCGCCCGAGCCCGGCGCGGTGTAGCAGTACCGGACGCCCCACTTGCCCTTGGCCGGATCCTTTCCCGGCGGCGGCTCGGCGTCTTTCGGCTGCGGGACGAGGGCCTTCCAGTAGCAGCCGCCGCCGACGTAGTAGCCGTAATCCGGGTCAGAGCAAGGGATTGATTGCCCACCCCAAGTGCAGCCGCCGCCACCGCCGCCACCGTTGTCGGGGTCGCCGGGACCACCGGGGTCGGTGTCTTCGATCTGGCACAGCGGGTCCGTTGTCTTGTCGCACTCAGCCGGCGGGTCGGCACGGCCAGCATCTGGCGTTAGGAGGATCAGCCCGGCCGCCAAGACCATCGCTGCAAGAGCCCGCCGACGGGTCAGCACGAGTGGCTCCCCTCCTTCGTCGCATTGACCAGCCATTGACCGGTCTCGTACAGCCACACAGTGACGACGGCAGGGGCCTTGGTCTTGCTGATCGAGAAGCCGGGGATCGGCGACTGGTTGGACTTGTAGACCACCTTCATCTCGCTGAAGTCCAGGCAGGAGTAGATAGTGATGGTCGGTGGCTTGGCGGAAAGGTTCACCTCGCTGCGAACGACGCTGGCCTTCTGCGCGCCGACCTGCACGGCGCCGATGTCCTTGAGCTTCCGGATGTTCCGCCGGGACTGGCCCAGCAGTGGGTCGGCGACGTAGCGAGCAAGGTTGGGGTCGTCCGGGTCAGCGGCCTGCGATGCCAGCGCATACGTCTGGATGTAGCCGTCGTACGCCGCGATGGCTTGCTGCTGCGCCGAGGCGATGCTCGGTTCCACGCTGGACGTCTGACTGCTCGACGCCGGTGCGGGGTCCGGCGCCGGTGAGCCCGCCTCATCGTCGGTGCACGCCGCGAAGACGGACGCGAACGCCAGCAGCACAAGGACACCCGCCAAACGCCGCCGACGCGTCACACGTACGTTCATGCCAACCTCCTGGAGCTGACGGTCGATGCGACGCCGTGTGGCGGTTGCCCGAGACACCCAGCGCGCCGCCTACGTCCCGAGGATGCGCCGCCAGCCACCCATACATCGACCCTCATGTCCGGCGTGTCACCGTCGATCCGCTTGGCCGTTGCGGAGGCCGCCGCCGGACACGTCATCGCGAGGAGCCCATAGATCCACTCCGCCGCCGGGCATGACTCCCGGCGTCGCGGTGAGTTGGAAGGCCGCCGAGTGAACGAACGCCGCACGCGGCCAGTCGCAAGGTTGGTTGCGGAATGCCGCGCTCCGACGGCAGCGTTCACATGGCCGCGAGCACGCCAACTGCACGCAGTCGGCCGGGCCGTCCTCCCCCGTGTGACCACCGCGTTCCTCCGTACCGCGTGCTGATCCGACAACCCGGTCTACCTCATGAGCGGCCGGTTCCACCAGCTCCGCAAGGTACGCACCACAAGATGCGTATCGATAGATGCGGACCCTGCGGTGCGAGGATCAGACGCTCTCAAACGCGCCTCTTGCTGATTTCTGGCTCCGGGTTCACACTGACCCGTACACGCGGCAACCGCGAAGATCAACCGTCGTGTTTGCTTTGCCTTCCCACGAGGGCCTGGGGGAACCGAAAATGACGGCATCATCGAAAATCGGTGATCTTAGCCCGGCCGTCAATCTCATCATGCAGCCGCTGGCCCTGGAGTCTCTTCAGGCAATCGACGAGGGCAAAGCCCTTGAGGACGCCCTCCCGGCAGACACAGATGCCATAGCCCTAAACGCCGCGGTGCAGCGGCTTGTGGCCATCGGTGCGGTCGTGCCCTCACCAGCCGGGCCGTTTGGACGTCATGCGTTGACCGAGCGCGGCGCCCACCTAGTTAAGCTCCTCGACGAACTCGACGCGCTCGTACCCGTTCCCGACAGGATCAAGGCGACACGGTAGCCCGGTCACATGGGTCCACACCGGATGAGTCGGGCAGGCAACCGCCTGCGGCGCGGGCATTTGCGGCATAGCGCGTAGATCCGCCGAGATCGTCGCATGTAAATCCGTTAGGACCTTGACACCCGTCCGCATACTCTGTGAAGTGGATCTGCAAATTGCACGATGCCCGCGCCAAACGGGACAAAGCGGGGGGACACGGGGAACTTGGGGGTGTGGGTGAACATCGACCATTTGCGGCGACTCTCCGAGATCCTCGGCCACAAATGGGATCTTGTCATCCTCGCTCACCTCGCTGAACGTCCCCTGCGCTACACGGAACTATCCAGTCGGGTGCGCGAGATCGATAGCGACTTGACTGAAGGCGTGCTGAACAAGAACCTGAAACGGCTGGCCGCCGACGGCCTTATCCAACGGGAGCGGACGAACGGCCACCACGTGTGGAACCTTACGAGGCGCGGCCGGTACATCGTGGCGACGCTGGCGAAGATCCGCGACTTCGATGATGAGGCACCACCTGACGGCCCAGAGCCCGACGACAACTGACCAGCCGGCGCGGCGCTCAGCAGTGGGCCGCGTCGCACGCGCGCTGTGTGTACTCGCGATAACTCCGCCGCTGCGGTGGGCGGTCATCGCACACGCTGTTTAATCCTGCTACGGCGGTTCTCGCGGTGGCCAACGGGGTGGAGGGCGGCGGCCGCGTCGCCCACCGGCTCGGGCTGCTCGCCGAGCGTTCGTAGCCGTCCAGTCAGGACGGCGGCGGCGCGGGGCAGTCGGACGGCGTCTGCTTGCTGTAGAGCCGACCGCAGAAGCGTACGACATTCTGCTGACCGTTTTCGTCGACCGTCACGAGTAGCACGGGCCGATCGAGCGCGTGATGACCGTCCGCCGCACCGTGCAGCTTGAGCAGCCCACTCGCGCCGTCGACCGGCGCGAGCTTCTCGAGGGCGGCCAGGACGCCCCCACGTTCCACCACGGTCGGCCGGTCCGCGAAGGACAGGCGCTGACCGTCGAATGCCAGCTGTGCCGCACGCACGATAGTTTCAGCGGCGTCCTTGCCGAGCGCCGCGTACTCCCGCGATGGCCGCTGGTCGGACGCTGCCCTTTCGATCCCATGCCGCGCGAGCAGGGGATCGAGGTCGTCGTAGAAGTTCGACCTGAACTGCGACGGCACGCGTGACCAGCTGCTGGGCGAGGCAAGCGGCGTGTAGTAGAGACGTAGGCCATTGCTACGCCCGAGCCGCTCGCCGTGGTCATTTACGTACTGGGTCACCGCGTCACCCGCCATCACCGTGATGTCATCGCATCCTGACCTCTCAAGGGAGTCGATGAAGGCGCCGAACTGTGTGGATCTGCCCGCGTAGTAAATGATGTCCGGAGGCACGGCGGAACAGACCTGCGGGATCTTCGTGTCGAGGCTTGAGGCGCCTTCGAACTCGACTCTCTGCGCGCCCGCCCCGAACGCCGTGGCGAAGCGTTCCCCGAGGTCCCGGCTGTAGAGATCACTGCTCGTGGTGTCCATGAAGACCGCGGCCGTCCGCGCTGGACGAGGCGTTCCGCTACCCAACCCCTGCCGCGCCCAGTACGCGGCCGCCGTCGCCAGCTCGCTGTTGGGCGGCGAGAGCGCGAAGAAGGAGGGTATGTACTGCCTGCCGACGCGGCCGAGGCCATCGTAGGTCGCCGACGTGCTGATCGTCGGAAGAGCCTTGGTGCCAAGCCGCTCGACGGCCTTCTGTACCTCCTCGCGGCTCTCGCCCAATCCGATCACGCCGACCACCCTTTCGTCCCGGTCGGCGAGGTCCAGGACGTCGCGGGCGACGTCGTCGGCGTACTGGTATCCGGCGCCGGCATTCGCCGGGAGGATGCGGACCTGCAGTTTTGTGCCGTCGTTGCCGTTTTCGACGAGTTGGTGCTGTGCGACGGCCATTCCGGCGAGCTCCCCGTGGACGTCCGCGAGCAGATCGTCCGCGCCTGCCGGTGCGTTCCTCGGGAGGCTGAGGGCACCGATGTAGACCACCGTTACGTACGGACGACCGGACGCCACGATGTCGGCGTTCGTGTCGTGGATCGCGCCGAGGATCGCCTTGAGCCGCGGATGGTAGGCGAAGCCGCCGTCGCTGACTCCCACGCATTCCCCTGTGGGCGTTCGGCGTATCCCGTCCGCGCAGTTTCGGGTGGTGGTCAGGTAGACGTAGACCAACGACGAGACGACCAGGGCCGTCACGACGATGAACGGCAAGAAGGGACGGGCCAGCAGCGGCGGGCGGATGCCCGGCGGCGCGGTGGTTGCAAGCTTCTCGAGAATGCTGGCGTCCTCGCTGGCAACCTCGATCTCCAAGCAGCGCCGGGAGGACCAGGAGCGGTCCTTGGCCAGGTTCGCCTGCCAGCCCTGCCAGATGGTCTCGGCACCGTCCGGACGGGCCGACAGCCGGACGGCGGCTCGGACCTCGCGCTGGCGCCCGGACGAGCCGTCGCTCCTTCCTGTCCCGACGACGAGGAGCGGATCGGAGAGGCAGGTGTCGGATCGGACCTCTTCGATCCGTCGCACGAGCCGGCAGTTCTCGCTACTTACCTGGAGGACGGGATAGACGACTCGGGCCCACGCCACGCGACGCCAGGGAAATGTCCACAGTCGGCGCTCGTAGCCCTGCCTGAGGTCCTCCAGGAAGGCATTGACCAGGAGTAGCTCGATCTCTTTGGCCGCGTCCCTCGCCTCCTTCTTGGCACGCTGCTTGGTGCGGTCGTCAGCGACCGGATCGTCTCTGTCCGCATTCGCCGGCGTGCTCTCCGCTCGCCGCCGAACCTCCAGCACCTCCGTGGCGAAGTCCCTGAAGCGGCGGACCCGGTTCCGGCGGTGTTCGGGCAATGCGAAAGGCTGACGCCGGAACCAGCGGTAGCGGCGCCAGCCAGCCCAGGTGCGTGACAGGAGAAGGACGTGCACCACGCCGGCGGCGACGAGAGAGAGGACCGCGACAAGTCCGATCAGCGTGGCCAGCCGAGTGGCCCACGCGACGCTGAGGAAGGCCGCCGCCGCGGCCCATGCGGGAAGCGGCCCTTCCGCGTAGGCGCGTACGTTTGCCCAAAAGCTTTGCAGGTCCTGACCTTCGTACAGACGACTGCGACGTTGCTTGATAGCCCTTTCGGCGACCTGATGCGTGCTCGTGTTCTCCGGAATCGGCAGTTCGAGCAGCCATAGCACGTGCGTGAGCAGTGGAAAGCGCAGGCGCGCCTCGCCGCGCGGCGCGACCGCGGTCAGCGCTAGCGCGCACTCGCGCAGATGACGAGATAGCGACCCGTAGGGCGCGCCGCACTTATCGGACGGCCGCTGACCGTCACGGCATTCCGCGGAGTCCGGGACGCGGGCGTACGGCGTTCCCGCACATCGAGACTCCAGTGCCTGGGCGGCAGCCACGGTCGCGTCGTCCGGGCCGTCGATCAGCAGGATCGGCAGGGGCCTGTCCCCTTGGCGCCAGCCGGGGCGAGCTCGCATCTCGTCGAAGACGCGTAGGAAGTCGCGTATCCCTTCGTGTCTACGTCGATAGTTGTCCGGGCTGTCACCCGTAGCGTCCGGCTCAACGGATATCGATTGCTCTGGGGATTGAGCATGGAGGGTCGGCACCTCGGTCAAGAAATTCTCCATGTTTGTGTTGCGAGCAATTTTCGGAATGCAAAGGCGACCCGCTTCTCGGCAGAGGTCGTCCGCATGGATCAAGGCTGGGCACCCTGTACTGGCCGTTGCCAGCCCTTTTGTTATAGCGCGCTGGGCGGGCTATTGTCCGGGGCGGTGAACAAACCTCGAACAATCTTCCAACAAGTCTTCCTCGACCTGGGGGAAGTGGGAGCGCCGTGAGTACGGATCGCGACGAGGCGATTGCGGATACCTCGCTGAAGGCGTTCTCGACCAAACTCCGACATCTGTACGATCAGGCTGGTGCGCCGACCCAGCAAACCCTCGCCACGCGGGCGCGGTGTTCGCGCACTGTCGTTTGGCAAGCGCTCAATGGCAAGCGCCTGCCCTCGTGGGATATCACCGAGCGGATCGTTGTCGAGTTGGGCGGCGACGCGACCGAGTGGCGGAGCCGATGGGCCGCCGCCAGGCGGCACCGCGATACCGCGGACGAGTCCACCGACCCCGGCGTGGCACCCGAGCCGGCGGTACCGCCCGCGGCGACCACCTCGCCTCGGCCTCGGCGACACTATGACGGTCATGACGCACGACAGTTGCTGGCAGCGGCTGATGCGTTGGCCGACGCCCTACGGCTGGAGTGGGACCGAGTAGCACACCACCGTCGTCTGCTGCTGCCGGCGCCGATCCCGCTGCGCTGGCAAAACTCGGAGCAGCCGGTCACCGGACCGCTGCGAGAGACCCTCGCGTGCACACCCGTTGGCCACCTCTTCGCGCCTTTGCCAGGGATCCCGCCCGTTACCGCCGAGACCGTGCGGTCCGGTGACCTGGAGGAGGTCTTCACGGTCTACGGCGGGCTCCGATCCGGGCGGATGCTGATCCTCGGTGAACCGGGCAGTGGCAAGTCCGCCACCGCCCTGCTGACCATGATCACCGCGTTGCGCCATCGTCGCGACCTGGACGATGCCGAGCGGGGCGAGGTGCCCGTTCCCGTGCTGCTGACCGCGCGCAGCTGGGATCCCCGCCGCCAGCACATCGATGACTGGCTGGCGGAAAGCCTGGCTCGCGACTTCCCCTTTCTGCTCACCACGCAGTACGGGCCCAACGCGCCCCGTCGCCTCGTCCGGGCCGGCCGGATCGCGCTGTTTCTCGACGGATTCGACGAGATGGTGCCCGAACTGCGCGCCGTTGCCCTGGAAGCGCTCAACCGCCAGGCAACCTTTCGCCTGGTCATGATGGCCCGTACCGACGAATTGGTTGCCGCGGTGGGTGCCTGCCACCTCTACGGGGCCGTCGCGCTGGAACTGTTGCCGATTCCTGTCTACGACGCCGCCAGCTACCTCACGCGTTGTGCCCTCGACTCCGCTGCGGCGCCACAGCAACAGCTGATCGAACGTCTCCAGGAGAAACCAGAGAGCGCATTCGCGCAGGCGCTTGACTCGCCGCTCAACCTGACGCTCGTCCGCGACGCCTTTCCAGCGCCATCCGAGATTGACGAACTACTAGATGAGAGGCGGTTCGGTTCTCGCGCCGAGATCGATCGTTACTTATTGGACCGGGTCGTCCGGGTCGAGTACGAGCCACCGCCGATAGGGCGTCCGGGGCCTTACCGGTTGGAAGTCGCCAGGGCGTGCCTGGAGTTCCTCGCGAGCACGATGAATGAACGCCGCACGCGGGACCTGGCCTGGTGGCGCATGCATCACTGGGCCTCTCCGTTTCCTCGGATCCTCGCCGCGGGGGGTCTTGGCCTCGTGATCAACGCGCTGGTGGGAGTGCTCGTTTTCGGGCCCCTCGGCGAGTACACGGTGAGAGGCACGACCGGCGCCAGGTTCGGATTGGTATACGGGGCCGCGATGGGCCTCACCTTCGGCCTCTTTGCCGGACTCGTCTCGGAGCTTCGAGACGCCACCGCCCCCTGGGCTGCTCGTATCGGTCGCGGTACCGCGTTCGCGGCAAGACCCAACCTGGCCATCGCGTCGCTGGTCGGGCTCTCGACCGGCATCGCCGTCGCCAATCAGACCTTCTACATCCTCGGACCGCCGGTGGGGATCGCGGTCGGCCTTGCCTCCGCGCGTGCCGCGAGAAGGGTCTTGCCCAGGCGAAACATCCTGTTGCGGGTCGATCCAACCACGGTGCTCGCGGCTGGTCTCCCGATCGGCCTCTCATACGGGGTGACCAAGGGGCTGATGGCCGGCTTGGTCGCTGGCCTGGTCAGCGGCTGTGGCTTCGGTCTCATGGTCGGGTTCGCGCGTCCTTCCGACGAGACAGACCTCGCCGTCGCTCCGGAAACCTCGTGGCGGCGCGACCGCGGCCGCAGCCTGACCTTCGCTCTCGCCGCCGGCCTGACCTTCGGGATACCGCTCGGCCTCGGCAACGGCTTTGCGCACGGGCTCGTGCCCGGAATCCTGGCCGGGATCGGCTTCGGAGGCACGATCGCGTGTGGCGGCCTGGTTGGTGCCTCTAACTGGTGGCGCACTAATCTGGCCTTCCTGCAACTACGCCGAAATCCCACCGCCGCCCCGCTCAGCATGCGCTTTCTCCAGGACGCGCACGCGCGCGAAATTCTCCGGAGCGTCGGCCCGGTGTACCAGTTTCGGCACGCCCGCCTGCAAGACCGGCTCGCAGACTCCCGTCGACCCCGGCGCGCCGACTGAAATCACCGGGCCGCCGGGCCAGGCGGTGCGTGCGTGCCCTGGAGTGCGGTCCGGCGCCCCGGTCGCCCGGCCGCACCTGCTCGACCTACTGGCCGCGCGGTCCAGCCCGCGCCCGACGGTCCTGTCCTCCGCGGTCATACGTGTCCACTATGCACAAGCCGCGATAAGTATCGGTGCTTCCTTGGATCGGACACGTTGACGGCATGGACGCGACCCAGCGCTGAGGTCGGCAGGAACAGCTGGCCGCCGCCCTGCGCCGGCACCGTGCTCACGGACGGCAGGCCCCCGCGGCGGATACCGCCCTATGTGCTGGATCCGCTCCGCCTGCGGCACAGAACCAGCACCGGCCGGACGTCGGCACGGGCCGCACGTGCCGTCCGGGCCCGGACTGGGCGTGCGGGTCGCGAGCTCGGCGGCGTGCCCGGTCCACGGCACGAGCGGCTGACGCCGCGCGGGATCCAAGTCCTCAGTCGGCGTCGTCGAAGTACCGCGGCTTCCGGTCCCACACGTGGTAGAACTGGCCGTCATCGCCCGCGTACCCGTCGCCGACGCGGCGGGCGGTGAACGACCGACCGGCTTCGAGCACCGCGCCCGCGAGGTCGGGCGTCTCGGTGCCCCGCAACGGGTCGGTGGGCATCCGTTCGTAGAGCGCATCGAGCGGAATCAGCCGAGCAGCCAAGCGGGTTTCGGCGACGACAGCCGCCCATGCCGAATTGATCATTCGGACCCCCGCGACGCGACGACGATCTTCGCGTTGCCGAGGCTCCACGATGCCGCCTGCTGCCGGAGCCAGGCAGCCTCGGGCGGAAGCTCGCGGCACCATTCGGCGAGCTTCTGCAGGTCGGCAAGTTCGAGCGGGATGGCGGTGGGATGGGCGCGGGTCCACCTCTCGACGCCGGGAAGGAAGCGGCTGGAGGTGACGAAGATGCTCCGGTCGGCGCCTTCGCCGAAAGCTGCGCCCAGGATGCCCTGAACTAGGTTCAGCGCGACCTTCTTTCTTCTGCCGCTTCGCTTGCACGACGGTCAGCTGCTGCCCGTAGACAGGATGGGCGGTGAGGCGGATGTCGACGCCGTCGTCGTTGCGCCCCTTGCCGAGTTCGGTGGTGTAGCCCTGGGCCGTGAACACCGAGGCGCACAGCTGCTCAAACCCGCGCCAGTGGAGATCGCTGAAGTGCTCGGGGTGACGACCGAAATGCTCGAAGACCGTGCGGTATATCGTCGTGTAGTCGGGCTCCACGAGGTACGCGTGCCACTCGAACGCCTGCAAGGTGGCGAGTTGGTTGTGCAGTTCGAGGCTCAACGGCATGTGGTCGGGCACGCTTAGCTCGTGCACGCCGGCGGAGTCCGTCTCGAAGTACAGGCCGAGCGAGTCGAGCCACTCCCAGAAGCCGCCCTCGTTCTCCAGGAAGACCATGTCTTCCAGCTGTTTGTCGCTGTTACGCATGATCGCGACGACCGGCCAGCCGCGTGGCGGCAGGCTGTAGTGATCCTGGTAGGTCGTGAAGTCGAGTTCGCTGAGGTGGTCGGCCCAGCCGTGCTCAGCCAGCCAGTTGCGCGCGAGGTCCCCGATGGTGCGGGCCAAGGCGTGCTGACCGCCAGCGTTCAGGACGGCGAGCAGCTGGGTCGGGAGGGGCGCTACCTCAGCCATGGAGGGACCTTACCGATCGGTCCGGGATGTGTGGATCGCCTTCGCGTAGGCGCTCATTGCCCGCAGTTCGCTCGGGCGGCGCGCCCCCTCGGCGGCTCCGGGTACACCTGACATCTTGGAACGATGGCAAAAGACGACCAGGGCTTGTTGCGCCCGGACCTTTGGGAGCTGCTCTTGCCGGCTATCAAGGCGGCCCGGCAGGCCGGACGCGACTTCGCAGCGGGCAACGCGTACGTCCCGCGCCAGCCGCTCGTCGCGTATCGGCAGAACGACGCCGGCTGGCCCCAGGTCACCAAGGACACCCTCGGAATGGGCACCAAGAGCGACCTGATCGACTGGTCGGAACTGTTCGACGTCAACGAGAACCGCTTTACGCGGATCCTGGTGGGCAAGGTTCCCCCTCTCGCCGATGCGGTGCGGGAGATCAGCCGCAGGGCGATGGGGGATCCCGACCTGCTGCGCGGTGTGAGCATCCTGGCCCCGCGGATGGCGGACCACGATGAAGCCGAGGTGCGGGGACAGGCCGAGTTCGAGATCGCCAGGCGCCTTGTCGGCGTCATCCTCAACCGCGCCGACGCCTTGGGCGCTGAGACGGACGACGAGCTGCGCGCCATCTACCAGCAGCTGGAACGCGCCCGATTCGCCAAGGAACTGTCCGGCGACATCGTCGTGCCCCTGGTCGCGGTGGCGTTCGTGAGCCACGATCCGGTGCATATCGACGGCAACGTCTGGATCGAACGCCTTACCGAGGCCGACCACCGGGTACGCGCCTTGAACTGGCTCCAGCAGGACGAGTTGTCGCCGTGGGTGGCCGCCGGCGCAACCCACGCCGTCGTGGTGCGTGGTGTCACCTTCCCCAACACGCTCCGCGACTTGAACGAGCAGATCCCGTTCACGCTCTTCGAGGATGAGGTGCGCAACACGACTGAGGCTGTCCACATCGTCACCGAGAAGGCGACTGGCTACGCGCAGGTGCTCGTCCGGCCCGACGGCTGGGCCGCCAACTGGATGCAAGACCTCCCGCCGCTGTGGGCGGCGTGGAGGGGACGCGCCTATCCCGACGTCCTCAGCGGCCGGCAGTGGGCCAACGAGATGACCCCCATCGACGCTGCTCAGATCGCGGACATTGCCCGGATCGCGAAGTCGCTGAAGGCTGCCCCGAAGAACGTCCAGATGGCGGCGCGACGCTTGCGCCGAACCACGTTCCGGGACAGCGCGGAGGACCAGGTGCTCGACGTGGCCATCGGGATTGAGGCGCTCGTCGGCAAGGAGGTCGATGCGCTGACCCACCGAATGGCGCAACGGGCCGCCATCGCGCTGGCGCGCCGGATTCCGGCCGCGGCCACATACAACCTGTTGAAGCAGTTCTACAGCATCCGGTCCGCGATCGCGCACGGGTCGGAGCCGAAGTCCTGGACCGTCAAGGTCGGCGACGACAAGCTCAACGGGGTGCAGATCGGTTTGTTCCTGCTCCGTGAGCTGCTCCAAAACCGGCTACTGGGCGACGACCCGTGGGATGCCGGTTCCCTCGACGAGCGGATGCTGGAGTCGTTCGGGCGGCCCGCAGACGATGATGAAGGCAATGAGCAGGAAGCGTAGGCCCGGGTTCCGCAGTTCGTAGTCACACGTGTGCTGGAGTTTAGGGGTTGAGCTGGGCAAACGC
>NZ_JBAKHX010000103.1:0-23525 GCF_036906915.1 Micromonospora sp. CPCC 206061 | reverse complement strand
CTCTACCGCTTCATCCAAACCAACGCCATCACCACTTGACACAAGCCTTCACAGATCAAGGGCTAATGCACGTGGTTGGATCTCTTTTCCGCGCGCGTTTGCCCTTGATCGACGGACATCTCCTTGGTCGATGGCGCGAGAGTAGGCGATTCGGCGCAGCGTCGAGGCCGGGGCCTTGCGGTTCGGCAGGCGCTCTGATCCGCGGGTCGATTCGCAGCGGGGGGCGTGGTTCGGGCCGCACCATGCGGTGGTCTGGGCTTGCGGGCAGGGCTCGCGCCACCGTGCGGCGCCTGGGCTTGTCGTGTGGCGCTCGCACCGTGCGCGCCCGGGTTGGTTGCGGCGTCCGCCGGCGGCTCGGCCACCGATCAAGGAGATCTCGATGGATCAAGGGCAAACGCACGCGGAAAAGAGATCCAACCACGTGCATTTGCCCTTGATCGGTGGGTGCGGCGGCCTCGCGCGGGCGGACGTGCGGACGTGCGGGCGGACGGGCGGGGCGCGCGGACAGTCCCGGGCCGGCGTAGCCGGTCCGGGAAAGAGATGGACGTTAGCCGCGAGACTTGGCCGGAGCGCGCCGGGCCTTCGGCGCCGCCTTCGCGGCCTTCGCCGCGCCGGCAGCCTCACCCTTCGCCCCAGCCGCGGTCTCCGAGGCAGCCTCGGTCTTCGACGCGGTCGTACTCTTCGACGCGGCCCTGCTCCTGGACGCGCCCGCGGCGCCACCCTTGCCGGCCGTCGCCTCCGGCGGCGACGCCTCGGAAGCCGCCCCCACACGCGTCGAGGCCGCCCGCGAGGTGACTTTCTTCGCCACCCCGTTGGCCTTGGCCGCCCGCGATGTGGCCTCCGCACCCCCGCTGGGCTTCCCGTCGAGCCCGAGCACGTGCCGCAGGAACTGCCCCGTGTGGCTCTCAGCCACCTCGGCCAGCTCCTCGGGCGTGCCGGTGGCGATCACCATGCCGCCCTTGTGACCGCCCTCGGGGCCCATGTCGATCAGCCAGTCGGCCGTCTTGATCACGTCGAGGTTGTGCTCGATGACGATGACCGTGTTGCCCTTGTCGACCAGGCTCTCCAAGACTCGCAGCAACTTGCGGATGTCTTCGAAGTGCAGGCCGGTGGTCGGCTCGTCGAGCACGTACACCGTGCGGCCGGTCGACCGCTTCTGTAGCTCGGACGCCAGCTTCACCCGCTGCGCCTCACCACCGGACAGTGTCGGCGCCGGCTGGCCAAGCCGCACGTATCCGAGCCCCACGTCGACCAGTGTCTTGAGGTGCCGGTGGATCGCCGGTATCGCCTCGAAGAACGAGGACGCCTCCTCGATCGGCATCTCCAGCACCTCGGAGATGGTGCGCCCCTTGTAGTGCACTTCGAGCGTCTCCCGGTTGTACCGGGCGCCCTTGCACACCTCGCACGGGACGTACACGTCAGGGAGGAAGTTCATCTCAATCTTGATCGTGCCGTCACCGGCGCAGTTTTCGCACCGGCCACCCTTGACGTTGAACGAGAACCGCCCCGGCCCGTATCCCCGTACCTTGGCCTCGGTGGTCTCGGCGAAGAGCTTGCGGATGTGGTCGAACACGCCCGTGTAGGTGGCCGGGTTGGAGCGCGGCGTACGCCCGATCGGCGACTGGTCGACGCCGACCACCTTGTCGACCTCGTCGAGCCCGGTTATGCGGGTGTGCCGCCCCGGCACCATGCGTGCGCCGTTGATCTGGTTGGCCAGCACCGTGTACAGGATGTCGTTGACCAGCGTCGACTTGCCCGACCCGGACACCCCGGTGACGGCGATGAACTGCCCGAGCGGAAACGCTACGGTCAGCCCCTTGAGGTTGTGCTCGCGCGCGCCCTGCACGACGAGCTCCCGCCCCGGGATGCGCATGCGCCGGGTGCCCGGCGTGGGTATCGACCGCCGCCCGGACAGGTAGGCGCCTGTGAGCGACTCTTCGCTCTCCAGCAACCCGGAGACCGAGCCGCTGTGCACGATGCGGCCACCGTGCTCGCCCGCGCCCGGCCCGATGTCGACGATCCAGTCGGCGGTGCGGATCGTGTCTTCGTCGTGCTCGACGACGATCAGCGTGTTGCCGAGCTTCTTGAGCCGCACGAGCGTCTCGATGAGCCGATGGTTGTCGCGCTGGTGGAGGCCGATCGACGGCTCGTCGAGCACGTACAGCACGCCGACCAGCCCGGACCCGATCTGGGTGGCGAGCCGGATGCGCTGCGCCTCACCGCCGGAGAGCGTGCCCGCCGGCCGGTCGAGCGACAGGTAGTCGAGCCCCACGTCGACCAGGAATCGCAGCCGCGCGTTGATTTCCTTGAGCACCCGCTCGGCGATCATCTTCTGGCGGTCGTTGAGCACCAGCGCACCGAGCAGGTCGGCGCAGTCGCCCACGGACAGGCCGCAGACCTCGGCGATGCTGCGGCCGTCGATGGTGACCGCCAGCACCTCGGGCTTGAGCCGCGCCCCGCCACACGTCGGGCACGGCACGTCGCGCATGTACCCCTCGTACTTGTCACGCGACCAGTCGGACTCGGTGTCGGAGTGCCGCCGCTCCAACCACTGCACCACGCCCTCGAACCCGGTGTAGTAGGACCGCACCCGGCCGTACTTGTTGCGGTACCGGACGTGCACCTGGTTTTCGACGCCGTACATGATGGTCTTCTGCGCCCGCGCGGGCAGTGCGCGCCACGGGGTGTCGATGTCGAAGTGCTCGGCCTCGCCGAGCGCTTCGAGCAGCCGCAGGAAGTATTCCAACGTCTGGCCGCCGGCCCACGGCTGGATGGCGCCCTCGCGGAGCGTGCGCTCGACGTCGGGGACGACCAGCTCCGGGTCGACCTCCTTCTTGGTGCCGAGGCCGGTGCACTCGGGGCAGGCGCCGTAGGGCGCGTTGAAGGAGAAGCTGCGCGGCTCCATCGCCTCGAACGACAGGTCGTCGTACGAGCAGGCCAGGTGCTCGGAGAAGGTGCGCTCGCGGTGCTCGTCATCTTCGGGCAGGTCGACGAACTCGAGGATCACCACGCCCGCGGCCAGCCGCAGCGCGGTCTCGACCGAGTCGGTGAGCCGCTGCTTGGCGCTCGCCTTGACCGTGAGCCGGTCGATCACCACCTCGATGGTGTGCTTTTCCTGCTTCTTCAGCTTGGGCGGCTCGGTGAGCGGGTGCACGACCCCGTCGACCCGCACCCGGGCGTACCCCTTGGACTGCAGCTCGGCGAACAGGTCGACATACTCGCCCTTGCGGCCGCGCACGACCGGCGCGAGCACCTGGAACCTGGTCCCCTCATCCATCGCGAGCACCCGGTCGACGATCTGCTGGGGCGTCTGCCGCGAGATCGGCCGCCCACACTTGGGACAGTGCGGCTCGCCCACGCGCGCGAAGAGAAGCCGCAGGTAGTCGTAGACCTCAGTGATCGTGCCCACGGTCGAGCGCGGGTTACGCGAGGTCGATTTCTGGTCGATCGACACGGCCGGCGAGAGGCCCTCGATGAAGTCGACGTCGGGCTTGTCCATCTGACCGAGGAACTGCCGTGCGTACGACGACAGCGACTCCACGTAACGCCGCTGCCCCTCCGCGAAGATCGTGTCGAAGGCGAGGCTGGACTTACCCGATCCGGACAGCCCGGTGAAGACGATCATCGCGTCCCGTGGCAGGTCGAGGTTGACGTCGCGAAGGTTGTGCTCGCGCGCGCCACGGATGATCAGTCGGTCGGACACTACCTGCCCCCGGGGGAAGATTTTTCGAACGCTGGGCTTGTCAAAACCAGAGTTTTCGAACACCAGTAACTGCCGGAGCAACTCTAGTCCCGGGGTACGACAATTTCCCGCGCGGCCGCATTCCCGCACCTCACGGGCGATGCCTGGCGCGCACCTCCCGGTGAATCCGGCGCCACCGCGCACGCTCCTCAGCGGCCAGGCGGACATCTCGCCGCCGCGCCTCGAACGCGATCTCCCGCTGGAGCCGCCGCCAGCTCGCGAGCCGCCGCGGCGCCAGGTCGCCGGACTCGACCGCCGCTCGCACCGCACACGCCGGCTCGTCCTCGTGACGACAGTCACTGAACCGGCACTCAGCCGCCAGGTCCGCCACGTCGGCGAAGGCCTGGTCGAGCCCCTCCGACCCGTCGAGCAGCCCGACCGCCCGCACGCCAGGCGTGTCCAGGACCGCCCCTCCCCCCGGTACCGGAATCAAGGCCCGATATGTGGTCGTGTGTCGTCCTTTGCCGTCCGCGCGGCGGATGGTTTGTGTGCCCATGACCGTCGCGCCCGCGAGGGCGTTGACCAGCGTGGACTTGCCCGCGCCCGACGGACCGAGCAGGCCGAGCGTGCGCCCGGCCGCGACCAGCGGCCGCAGGCGCTCGAGGCCGTCGCCGCGCAGCGCGCTCGCCGCGACGACATCCACACCAGGCGCGAACGCCGCGATGTCCGCGGCGACAGAGTCCGGGTCCGCCGCCAGATCGCATTTTGTGAGTACGACGACAGGCTGAGCGCCAGAATCCCAGGCGAGCGCCAGCAGCCGCTCGATCCGCCCGACATCGGGCGTCGGATGCATGGGCTCGACGACGGCCGCCGCGTCGATGTTGGCGGCGAGAACCTGACCCGTCGAGTCCTTGTCGGAAGTGCGCCGGACGATGGCGGTGCGGCGGGGTAAAACCGCCTCGATGGTCAGCCGGTCGTCGGGCCAGGCCCGCACGGCCACCCAGTCGCCGGCGCACGGCAGGTTGGCAGGATCGCGTGCGGCCGCCGCCATCACGTTTCCACCGAGGCTGGCCCGCACCGCGCCGCCGGCGCAGAGCACAGTGCATATCCCGCGGTCCGCGCGAACCACACGGCCCGGTCGATGGTGGTTGTCGAGTTTCGGATACGAGCCGTCCCAACCGAGGGACGTCAGGTCGAACGTCATCGGAGAACCTTTGTGAGAGAAGGAAGCCCTAAAACCGCGGGCGGGTCGAGGCGAGGAAGCCCATGTCGGTCCTCACCTCCTCTCGGGCCTGCGTGACGCGTCTGAACAGACAGTAAGGTCATCCTCCGCTGGGGGGAACTGATTTCTGTAGGGTCGGGGTGTGACCGACCTAGCTGGCGCTCGCTCCGCTCACGCGGGTCATGCGCCTCGAAGCCTCCCTGTAGCCGACCCTGCGCTCGGTCGCTGCGCTCCCTCGACTCCGGGCCGGCTGCGGGAGGCGGCGCATGACCGCTGATCCGCTCGTCCTGTTGCCGCAGCTCGACCAGGCCACCGACCGGGTGCTGCGCACCGCCGCCACCCTCGGCGACGCCGATGGACCCTCCTCCCTGCCGGGGTGGACGCGGGGGCATGTGCTGACCCACCTCGCGCGCAACGCCGACGCGTACGTCAACCTGCTCAACTGGGCGCGCACCGGGGTTCGCACGCCGGCGTACCCAAGCAAGGAAGCCCGCGCCGCCGACATCGAGGCCGGCGCCGGCCGCCCACTCACCGAGCAGGTCGAAGACCTGCGCGCCTCCGCCGCCCGCTTCGCCGAGCTGGCCGCGGACATGCCGGCGTCCGCCTGGGCCGCGACCCTCGAAAAGCTCGGCGGCCGCCAGGTTCCCGCCGCCATCGTGGTCTGGGACCGTTTGCGCGAGGTCGAGGTCCACCACGTCGACCTCGACGCCGGATACACGACCGCCGACTGGCCCGACGCGTTCAGCCAGCACCTGCTTCGCGAGCTCCTGAACGGTTTCGGCAAGCGCGACGACGCCCCGCACCTCATCCTGCGCCCCGACGAGCTGGGCCACGACCTGGCCCTGGGCTCCGGCGGCCCCGTCGTCGCCGGCCCGTCACACGCCCTCGCCGGTTGGCTGGCCGGCCGCTCCACCGGCAAGGATCTGCGCGTCATCCCCGACGGCCCGCTGCCGTCCGTGCCCGCTTGGATGTGAAAATGCCGTACACCGGAGACGTCAGCCCCGGCAGCCCGCCCGACGTCCGCGAACTCGACGCGCTCACCATCACCAAGGTGTCCGTCGGCCCGATGGACAACAACGCATACCTGCTGCGGTGCAACGCGACGGGCGAGCAGATCCTCATCGACGCCGCCAACGAGGCACCGCGCCTGCTCTCCTTGACCGGCGACAGTGGACTGTCCACTGTAGTCACGACGCACCGGCACATGGACCACTGGGTAGCTCTGGAAGAGGTGGTCGCAGCGACAGGCGCCCGCTCGATCGCCCACGCCGCCGACGCGGGCGAGCTGCCGGTACCGTCAGAGACGGTGGCCGACGGCGACACGGTGTCGGTGGGCGACTGTTCCCTCGAAGTCATCCACGTGGTCGGGCACACGCCGGGATCGATAGCACTGCTGTATCGCGACCCGGCCGGCATCCCCCACCTCTTCACCGGCGACTCCCTCTTCCCCGGGGGTCCTGGCCGGACAACAGATCCGCGGGACTTCGACTCGCTGATGACCGATCTGGAGACGAAAGTCTTCGGGCGGTTCCCTGACGATACCTGGTTCTATCCGGGCCACGGCAGGGATTCGACCCTGGGAGCCGAGCGCGGCTCGATCCCAGAGTGGCGGGCTCGCGGCTGGTAGCTGTCGCGCGTCGGGACTCCCGGGCTCTATGCCTGAGGAGTCCCGATGTCCCTTACGTTCGCCGAAGCTGAACGCCGTAGCCCGTACGCGTTGTTGCTGGAGCTGCGCGAGCATGCGCTGCTCTCACCCAGCGATGCTGGCGGTCATCTGACGGAGCTGGCGCTCGCCGCTGCCGTCGTGGCCTGGTGGACACGGTGGCAGCCGCTGACTGTGCACCATGCCCTTCTCTCCGGCGCCACCCTCGCCGAGGTTGCGGCTGCGTGCGGCTTGGACCGTGCGGAGGTTGTTCGCCGCTGGACGCGGTGGGCCGAGGCGCAGATGCGGCTTGTGATCGGTTCTCGGCCTGCGCTCGATCCGGCGGAGGCGGAACTCGTGCGCGGTCGTATCGAGGCCGAGGTGGTCGCATGAACGCCGGCCGGCTCGCTCGGAACGTCAGCACTGCGGCGGTCGCTTCCATTGCGGCCTGGTCGTCGTGGAGTCACATGGTCGACGTCGCCCTCGCCTACGGCGAACGAGCCGAGGTCGCGTACGTGTTGCCCATCTCGGTCGACGGCATGCTCGTCGTCGCCTCCACCGCGATGGTCGACGACCGGCGGGCCGAGCGGCCGGTGCGGTGGTCCGCTCGGATCGCGTTCGTCGCCGGGGTCGGCGCTTCCATGGCTGCCAACATCGCCGCTGCCCAGCCGAGTCTCGGTGCCCGTGTGGTGGCTGCCTGGCCAGCGGTGGCTCTTCTGCTCGTGGTGGAGATGCTGTCCCGGACCCGCCGCCCCCGTCCGGACATGTCCGCAGCGGTTCCGGACGCGTCGGGCGCGGTAGGTCCGGACACTGTCTCTGCCAACGGCGCGGCCCCTCAACGCCGTAGCGCCGCCGTGACAGGCGCAGCCATCGCGGCCGTCCGCGCCGAGCGTCCCGATGCGACCGCCTCGGACATCGCTGCTGCGGTCGGCGTGTCAGAACGCCACGTCCGTCGGCTGCTCGGCTCCGCGTCTCGGTCGCTCAGTCCCAGGCCGGCACCCACCATTGCCAGCCCTCCGGAGCCAGCGGCCACGACGGATCGGGCCGCCATCCAGACGGTGGAGCCCATCCCTGCGGAGGAGTCGGCCAGCCCGGCGGCACGGTGAACCGGATCGAGGTAGGCGGAGGCGGGATAGGAGCGTGCTGACGCGGAGGCTCGTACGCCGCCGCTGGCGATGGTGCAGATGAGGCGGTGGCCACGGCGACGGCTGGTTGTCGTGCGCGCGCCGTCTCGCGGAGCCACTCGTCCGGCAACTCGTGGGCGCGCGCCACGTAGAGCACGACCTCGGCCTTGATGCGGTTTCCCTTGACGATCACACGCGCCGCAGTCGTCACGCCGGCCTCGGCGAGGTGCCGGATCGCCGGCAGCACCTCGCTGCTCATCTTCGGCGTGAGCTGCCCGACCCGTTCGTCGTTGATCCTGATCTCGACGATCGCCTTGGATGTCCTGGCGGTCTCTTCGACAACCTCGTGCAGGGTCGCGTAGGCCCAGGTCTCCCCTTCGGGCCGTAGATGCGGCGCGAGCGCGTCGAGATGTCTGTCCTCGCCGGTCACCTGGATGGCATTGCCCAGCGGCAGCGTCCGGTGCTCACCATTCGGTGGCATGTTCGTCGGCACGAGCATGTGCGGCTCGGCCAGGTCGAGCGTGACGCTGGCGTGGAACTCTCCGCGCCCTGGCTCGTCGTCGTATGAGAAAACCGAGGCCCAGATGCGAGCCTGAACCTGCGGCGTCCACCCGTTGGCGACCAGCCCCGACAGCACCGAGACGTACTGCGGCGCCACTTCCTTTGGCAGGTAGCCGAGTTGGTGGTTGCCACACCAGACCGCGATGGCGTTGCGGTCGAAGCGGTTGTTGGGCTCGGGCAGGAGTTGAACGTCGACCTTGATCTCGGAGCCACCGGACTTCAGGTCCGGGCCGACCACCGCTCGGATGGCCTTGGCATGATGCGACTCACCGGCGACGTCAACGCGTGCCCAGCCACGCTGACCCCACAGGTCAAAGGCGATCGACATAGGAGCAGACCCTAGTTGTGATCGCCGATCCGGTCGTGACCTTCATCTGTCAGGTTTCCGATCGCAGGGACCGCCGTTTAAGCCTCCGCCACGTAACTGGAGCTACCTGCGGAGAGCTTGCCACTGGTGTGATCTTCCCGCACAACTAGCCTGCGGCGATTTCATCTACCTTGTCCCGAGGGGTTGCAGTGTGCGACCAGTCTCGGTGCGCGGCGAGACCAAGAGCCACAAGGCACGGCGGCCACGAGGCTCCGATTCCGCGTGTCCCCGCTCATCTCGGTCTGCTGCCAGGAGAGAATCTTGTGGGCCGGCCACGCCTAGCCACAAGCCTCTAGGCCAACGCACTTGCACTTGTTGCCAAAGCTCGACATCGTGGAGGTCCCGTCATGGTCAGTCCAGGGACGGAGTCCACTATCCACATCCGATAGCTCGGCCGAGGAGGAGAACGCTAGTGCCAGACCTCATCCCCAACGTCGGCGCAGGAACGTTGTTCGAAACAGTCCTCCTAGCGGACGACCGGGCGATGCGCGTAGGAGCCATCCAGAGTCTGGACTATAACCGGGCCATCGTGATCACCCACGATCGTTGGAAGGCCGACGCCGGCGGCATACCACAGTTCTCCTTTCTGCTCGCAACGGCGCGTGAGGTCGGAACCGGCGGCGGCGACGATGACGAGGTTCTTCTCCTGCGGGTTGAAGGGACGGGGCCGCTAGCCCTTGAACGCGACCTACTCGGGGTCCGGGAGGAGGCGCTACGCGAGGCATTGTCACGCAATGAGGACCCTTCACCATCCAGCATCCTCGACATCAATCTCGACCCGTTCACGAGAAATAGAGTCTCGTTTACAGGACTGGATTGTCGGATCCTCGGCACATTCTATGAGGAGAAAAGAGATGGTCGTCATGTGCTTCAATTCGGGCACGACGTCGACAATTTCTACGCCACGTCGGCCTACCGCGTATTTAAGCCGTTCGCCGACGGCCTACGAGCCATCGCATCTTACGTAAAGCCAGACGCCGAATCCCCTGAGATGGTAAGAATCGGCGCAGTCCGTTACTCATCCACGAGGCGCCGCGCAACCGCTGCAAAGCAGGAGGATGTAACAGTTGAGGTTAATATAAACGACTTTATCGGTAGCAAGACCGGCATGTTCGGCATGACGCGGATGGGTAAGTCGAATACTATGAAGACCGTCTGCGCACGCATATTTGCGGTCTCTGAAAGGCGCCGCGCCTCCGAGGGCAGCCCTATTGGTCAACTGATTTTCGACCCTCAGGGCGAGTACGCCAACCCTAACACCCAGGACGGCACCGAACTCGCTGCCATTGGAACAAGCCACGTCGTCATTTACAAGTTTGGCGCCATTGGAGGCCAGCCGAATGTACGGCCTCTTGGTTTCAACTTCTTCGACCCAGCCCAAATCGACGCCGCGAAGGGCGTAATATCTGCCGCTCTTGCTGATGCCGCCTCGGACTATGTTCGCGCATTCGTGCACGCAGACTTCACTGGAAAACCCGTTGAGGGCGAGACGACCAGTGATGCTCAGCAACGTAGGAAGCGAGCAGAGCGAGGCAGGCTAATACTTTATGGCGCCCTCGCGAAAGCGGATTTCAAGATCCCAAATACACACACCGCGCCAGACGGCACCGAATGGCCATGGCGGGCGTGGCTCTCGATGCGGAAACCACTCGCCGACGAGATGGAGCGACAACTCGGAGCCAACCACGTCAAGCGCGCCAATGGCGGGTACGTGGGTGTCGCCCGAGAATCCTTGCTGCGCGTCATAGACTGGCTACTCGAACGTGATCAAGCCGGCGACCTCACTGGCGATGCAGCTGCGGGACTCGCATCAATCATCGGCGGCGACGCGTGGCGTTCAGCACAACCGATCTATACTCAAGAAAGTCAGGGCAAATCCGTATCTGGCTACACCAAACTGAAGCCGCTCCGCCTTTTCCACACGCCATCATCGAAGACAGACTACAGGAGCGAGATCTATTCCGAGCTTGTCGAGGGCCGAATCGTAATTGTGGATCTCCACCTGGGTCCAGACTCTGTGATTCAACGGCTTTCTGAGGATTTGGCGGAACACCTAATGGAGCGCCAAACTGACGTCTTTACCTCCGGGCGAGAGGCACCTCATATTCAAGTCATTCTTGAGGAGGCCCACAACCTGTTCTCGTCAGATAGATATAAAGACGACCTAGACGTATGGGTACGAATGGCCAAGCAGGCTAGCAAATTGAACCTTGGCATGCTCTATGCGACTCAAGAAGTCACGGGTGTGGACCATCAGGTTTTGGCAAATACCAAGAATTGGGTCGTTGCTCACTTGAACAACGCTAGGGAAGTAAGGGCGCTAGGCGATTACTACGACTTTAGATCATTCGGAGACGCAATCATCAGCCACGAGGATCGCGGCTTCGTGCGGCTAAAGACGATGTCGTCCCCGTATATCATTCCGGTTCACATCGATCGGTATGGACGGGACCTGGTTAACGAGGCGCGCAAGGCCGCCGGCGAGTTGCCCTTGCCTCCCGCAGGAGCGTGACAACTCATGCCCTACGATACTGTCTCGGGCGGGTTCGAACGTGCGTCCCGCTTGGGACACGGCAACGCAATCGTTCGCGCCATGGCAGACCGATCGACATTTTACGTACCATCCGAACATGTACGCGACTTGGCGTGGCTGGCCCCGAAGATCCGCAATCGAGCAACCTTGCCCACGCCTACCAGCGGCGATCGCCTGACCAACGCTATTGGCATCGACGGTTCTTTGATGGTGGTCCCGGTCCGCGACGGTCTTCCATCCGTTCGCTACGGCTACGCCCAGGCCGCTGCCATCTGGCTCGACCTCGAGGCGATGGAGCATCAGCGACGAGAACGCTTCGTCGATCCTGTGGCCCTAAATCGTGCAGTCAACTCAGCTCTGGTCTCTTACGACTTGCCCGTCGCTGGCGCATACGTGCGCGAAGGAATATCGATTTCAGACTCTTGGCGCGAAAGCATTAATCGACTGTTCCGTATTAAAAAGGTCGAAGTCAACAGACTCAACCAAAGCTTGCTTGAATTGCTCATGCTACTTCATGGGCGACCCGGAAAACCAGCGACCACGCTTTCGGTAGACTGCCCGAATCGCGCATGCAGTCAGCGTCGAATTGCTGTAAGTCCAGACGGAACGAACTGCCCGTCATGTACCGGTCGCGTCCTACCAACCGACGTGCTACGGATCTACGAAGAGGTCATTGAAGATGGGGCGAATCAAGAGGCTCTCGGCCGTCTAATGCAGGTGGTCGAGCTATTGGTCGTCGTCGGACTGGTTACCCTGCTCTGGGAACAGTCGCGGGATGCTTTGCTTCGCAGCACGATGTTCGTCATGGACGGACCACTGGCGGTCTACGGCCCCCCCGCCAAGCTTCGCGCCCGCGCCCTTGAATACTTCCAGAAAATGGCGGACCCTTCGACGGGCTCCAGGCCACATCTGTGCGGCATTGAGAAGACCGGCACGTTCGTTGACTACGCAAAAACTCTTGCGAGACACGACGCGTTGAAACCTGGAGACCTGTTAGTGCTTGATCACGAGGTAATCGGCGCTATCAACAATTCCGAGAATCCCATAGCGTATGGCGCGGAAACCTATTGGGGTCGGAAGTTTGTCTATCGGGCGAAAGACGGACGTGTGGTTGTCGTTACGGTACTTCCAGAGGCCGGGCAGCCATATGACGATAATGGAGGCCAACCAGAACCCGAGAGCTATCCTTCGTTACCAGCAATCTTGGATGTAATCGATCGTACGGGGTCCTCGATGTATAGGGACGGAGTAATTCCGGTCGCTCTCGCCCATTCTAAGGCGGCATATCCGATCGGAGTCGGAACAGACGTCCTGCGGCTCGCAGCGAAGCGGAGGCTTGGCCTGGACGGAAAATCCCCGCTGAGTTCTTCAGGTGGGTACTAGGTTGTCCCGGCCCACGACAACGAACCGCGCATCTGGCGCTCCCCGCCTAGTGGCCACCGACGCTGCACCCGCCCACATCGCATCAGAACCGCGCAGGCTGGAACCCGTAACGCCGCTCAAGGATGCTTCGTGCGGATTGATGCGCTATCAGTCTCCACTTCGCTATCCGGGGGCAAAATCAGGCCTTTCCGGAGTAATCGGCGAACTGATAACCGCGGCGCGGTCTTCGATTGGCCCTCCAGAGCTTTTCTTGGAGCCCTTCGCCGGAGGATCTGCTACGTCGCTTCGCCTTGCCGGGGCTGGTCTAGCTAATCGGGTCTTGATAGCTGACGCTGATCCTCTTGTCGCTCGCTTTTGGCAAGTGGCCGCTGCGGACACAGAATGGTTAATCGATAGGATGTGGGAGGAGCCAGTCACCCTCGAACGGTGGGACTTCTGGCGTTCTTGGAAGCCGTCCAGCGCTTCGGATCGAGATATTGCAATGAAGTGCTTGTTTCTTAATCGAACAACCTTCTCTGGAATTCTCCATGGAAGAGCAGGCCCAATTGGCGGCCGACGGCAAGACGGACCTTACAGCATCGACTGCAGGTTCAATAAGGAAGGTATTGAGCGCCGGCTTAGATTCGTCGGTGACCTGTACGCGACAAACCGGATAGCCGATGTCTGGTGCAAGGATTGGCAGCATAGCCTTGTCGATGTTGCCGAATGGTACCCCCAGCTTCTCCCGAATAAGGTCGTCACGTATCTCGATCCACCTTATTTGGAACGATCAATGAGACTTTACGGGAAATCGTTCGATCCTTCTGGAGGATACGCACCGAAGGGTGGCATCTCTATCAATTGGTCTGGCAAGGCCGAGCACTACAGGCTAGCCGAATATCTGCGCCGCAGAGCCCAGTTCAGATGGATATTGTCCTACGACAACCATCCCGTATTGATCGGTGACGAAGGGCTTTATGCTGCGAACCAGATGGGACCGACCGCAGAGGAGCGCAGTTTACTCGGAGTCCGATCCTGGAAGATATCGAAGCGACTTGTAAATTTGCGCTACAGCGTGACTAGCAAGATCAGATCGGAACGTTCTGAATTGTTGATCACGACGCTTCCGCCTGGAACCGTTCCGTCGGACGGCAAGTTCATGGCGATTCCTTAGCAGAAGAGCGATTCCTTAGCAGAAGACTTCCAGTTCGGCTCGATAATCGTGCAGGAGGTATAAACGTCGAGCCACGCGCCGGCGCCAATTACAGTCGCTTCAGTCACTATCGGCGAATCAATTTGACCGTCTCAGACCTTAGATTTACCGCGCTAGCTTTAAACCCTCCCGCCGCAATAGCCTTCCCGAGCGGGTTGCGCACCGAGTACCAATACGGGAGGTGACTACGCGCCGAGGAAGCGAGCGGAAATCCGAGTACGTCCTCAAGGTCAGCAAAAGTTAGCGGTACGGCGTCTGCGGCCTCGGCTTTGAGCCAGTCCGTTAGCGGCCGGTAATTACTCGCCGTGTGGCCGGCTTCGATATCTGCATCTGAGTCGAAGCTCGAAGAAGATGTCGATCCCCGTAAGATGGCGACGACCTCGGCCGGCACACGAAATCCTGAGGCACGAACACCGTCCGGATAAAGCGGCTTGAGGATCGGCGTAACCGGGTCCGGGAGACGACCCGCTCGTTGAAGATCGGCCGTGATTCTGCTGGTTGGTCGCGTAAACCCTCTTAGCATTCGTTCGTCGCTATAGCCACAAAGTCCATAGACATCCTCCCGGCTGATTGTCCCCCCCAATGCTGCCGCCTCCCGGATAACGTCCGCTTGAGGCTGTCCTTCCGCGTCCAAGCGCACGAGTAGCTGCGTAACCGCCTCCGGGGTCCAAGTGCCGACCTGGTCGAGTTCCTGCTGTACTCGCCCGGCATCCTCCAGCGAGTCCGGGCTGACTTGGACGTTCAGTGTTGCCGATCGGAGGAGTAGATCGTGGGGTCGCAGGAGGAACAACTGTCGTCCATTGCTTAGGTCAAAAAATTCCTTCGTCATTTCGTGGCGGGGGCCGATCACTACTGACCGATGTCGCCACCACCAATCCTCTTTCTCATCGCCAGTAATTATCACGAGGTCGAGCTGGCGTTGGATAGCTTCTTGGCAAGCTTGCCAATAGACCAGGTAATCACCCGCTGCACCTTCAGGATTTTCGTCCTCCTTGTCGGCGTCCAGATACCCAGGCGGCCGCTGATCCTCGACCCGTTGCTTCCCCTCAGTGATCCATTGACTCCAAACGTCATCTTTCGGACGCGGCAGAACTTTTCCTTCCACTAGCGCGCCAAGCCGGGTGAGGACACGGTCCTCGGTGGCAGGTGTTGCGGCATGAACCCGATCTGGCTCAGCCCTGCCGATCGCGTCGAGGACTTCCTCAAAGACCTTACTCACGTCGCCCTGTAGGCGTGTGAGATCTGCTTCAGCAAGTGCTACTTGCTTTGCCCAGCGGGCGAGGGCGTCTGAGGTTGACCGTTGGTTCTTCTGGAGAGCAGCACGAACCTCTTGCACTGCGGCGTCTGGGTTGCCGATCGCCGCAAGCCGATTTCTGTGAAACTCCAGCATAGCCTGATGCGGAACAGCAAGGCGGTCGCCGAATCTCTCGAATATCGCCAAGAGGTCGTTCGTCGTACGCGCATTATATCGATAGAGATTGAGTAATACGTTTGCGTCGACTGCAACGAGTGCCACTTTTAGGGCACTATCGACATCAACATCGGTAAGGACGCGGTAACCCTCGAACCCGTCAAACAAGCCAGCCAAGAGGGCCTCCTCGTGGTAAGAAGCTCGACCATCCAAGTCCGCAAAGGCCCACTTGCTTAGCAGGCCCGCCAAGATCATCTACGTGCTGCTAGGGATCATCCCGACTCGCGCTCATGGCAGCTTATCGGCCCGACGCAAGGCATCCGACGGTCATGACGTGACGACCGCGTCGCAACAACCAAGGCCAGGCCGTCAAGGCCCAAAGCGGACCTTACCGTAGGGGCAGTACGAGGACCTCGAAGATGGGGGAATCAGTGAAGGGCTTGACCGTGCCGATCATTCTCCATCCCCAACGGAGGTAGGCGGAGCGCGCAGGTTCGTTGTCGGGGCGTACGAGGAGGGTGGCACGTTGCTCGGTACGCCGGCGTAGCAGCGCATCGTGCAGCGCGTGGCCGAACCCGTGGCCCCGCCGGCTTCGGTGGACCATCAGCTCGTTGAACGCGAAGGTCCGGTTGCCGTCCTCGCGGGTGAATTCCTCGTCGTCTGCATGTGGTCCTTGTAGGCCGGTCCACCACCGCGAGTTCTCCGGCAGTGTGTACCCGAGGGCGAAGCCGACCAGGTCGTCGTCGGCGTGGCCGGTGACCATCGCGAGACCGTCTCGGTTGGCGTATGCGTCCAGGCGGTCCCAGAACCGCTCGGGCGTGCGGAACGGGTCGGCGAGTTGTCCGGCGTACACCTCGGTGTAAAGGGCCAGAATCTCCTCGCGCATGGCGCGCATGCCGGCCGCGCCGTGGTGGCGGATGGTCAGGTCGGTCACGGGGCAGTCCCGTACGGCGTGGTTCGGTACCAGGCGAGCACGTCGGCGACCTCCGGTGTCCGGCGGTGTGGATGGAGTTGTTCGGTGAGGAGCCGGAACTCGGAGCCGACGCGGGCGCTGGCGACGTCGCCGTCGAGGAGCCGCAACGCGTCGCTGGCGGCCTCAGCCGCGCCGACAACCTGCCGTGCGGTGACGCGGGCTTTCGCCAGACGTACAAGGTGCAGGCAGCGATTACGGGCGAACCGCGGTTCGTAGGCGGCCAGCGACTGTTCTAGCAGCGCGGCTCCGCGCTTGCCGTCCCGGAGATCGAGTGCCGCGTCAGCTTCAACAGCGTCGATCTCCGGGTGGTTGAAAAACTCCAGCCACTGGGGCGGAGTCCCTCGGTCCTCGTCGAGTGTGTGGCGGGCGTCGGTGAATGCTCGGGCTGCCTCACGGCCGTCGCCGAGCATGGCGAGCGACCGTCCGCGGCGCATGGTCAGCATCGCTTGGACCCGGCTGACTGGCTGGGCTGGCAGGAGCCGTTGGGCTGCCGCGACGTACCGGAGTGCTTGTCGTGGTCGGCGCAGGATGACGGCGTGTAGGGCGAGGTTGGCGAGCGCGTGTACCTGGGTGTCGGCGCTGGCGGCCTGTTCTGCGAGTGCGAGTGATTCGGTGTAGTAGGTGTGGGCGGCGTCGTGGCGTCCGGCGTCGGTTGCCAACCATCCCGCGCAGATGTACGCGCGGCCGGCCAGCCTCACCAGCGCGTCGCCGACGGGTTGGCTGTACTCGGCCTGGTCGAGCAGCGTGACGATCCCCTGGGCTCGGGCGGCAGCGACATCCCACAGCCCAGCGGCGCCGTGGCGGGCATCAAGCGCCCGCAGCCGCGCGACGACCTGGTCCAGCTTGGCCACGTCCGCCTCAGTAAGCAGGGCATCTTCGGCAAGGTCGATGCCGGCCAAGGCCGCAGCGCCGGCGGCGGCCGCGCCGAGGTTGAGGAAGGTGCGGCGGTACACGTCTGCGAACGCTACTCCCGCAGCCGGCATCGCCTCGTGACGTCGCACGTCCTCGTCGTACGCGACGACCAGATCGCCAGCGGCAGCAAGCGCCGTGTCGCACTGTTCGGCGAACACGCGACTGCCACGCCGGCGCCCATTCTCGACCTTGGACAGGTAGCTCTTGTCGAAATTGACCTTGCGAGCGAGAACGTCGAGCGATACCCCGGCTCGGCGCCGGGTTCGTCGTAGTGCCTCACCGAAAGAGTCCACAGTCAACCTCTGTCAACGGGTCAACCCCTGCCGATCGCGCGATTTGGCTGTGACGCTACCGGCAACCGTTTCGCACGGGAACGCCATCACCGATTTTCTCGGAACTGGCACCCGTACGGAACGCCGGAAACCGTCAAGGCGTAACCCAACCAGCCTCGCGACGCTATCGCGCGGCGAATTGGTGCCGCCTTGCCAAAGCCGGCGCGGCGGCTCGCTGAGCGCCTCCCACAAAGACTCGTGGGCCGTCGTGCCGCATCACCTGCGGGAGGACCAGTGGCAGCCTACGACGGTACCGACAGCCGTCCCTCATTGCGTGCTCGCTGGTTGGCCAGCCGAATGCGTCAGCTACGCGACGACCAAGGACTGGCGCGCAGATTCGTCACCGCTCACCTCGACGTCGACCTGAGCGAGTTCGGCAGGTTTGAACGAGGCGAGCACGCATTCACCCGCGAACGCGTCAACGCACTCCTGGACGTGTACCGCGTGCACGACCCCGACGAGCGGGACCTCCTGCTACGCCTGGCCCAAGCGGTATGGCAGTCCGGCTCTGAACTGGACTTCGACGGCGCCGTCCCCGACGCGTCATTCGCCGACCTGCTCTGGCTGGAATCACACGCCACCCACATCCGCTGCTACAGCCCACTGTCCATCCCCGACCTGCTACACACGCCCTCGCACGCCGAACAGACGGCCCGCTCCGCAGCGGGCATAACAGCGGGTCAGGAGCGGATCGCCGCGTGGCAGCGCCTCACGGCAGACCGCCAACAGCGACTCGATCTACATCCTGAGCGGGTCGAGTTGACCGTGGTGATGGACGCATGTGCTCTGTCCCGTCCCGTCGGTAGCCCGCGCGGCTGGCAAGACCAGCTCGACCACATACGTCAGGCGGCGACGCTGCCGAACGTGACGATTCGCGTCCTGCCCACCGACGTACCACGGCCGACGGCCGTTGACGGCGCGTTCAGCATCTTCGACCTGCCCAGCCGCTACCCGGCACCGCAGGTAGTGCACATCCCCTACCTAGGCGGCCGGCTGTTCCTGGAAGACAGCCACGCCCACGCAACCGCATTCGAGCACCTCTACCGCGTCGCCTCCGATGTGGACCAGCCAACCATCCGTATCCCCTCCGAACAGGAAAGGTGACCATGCCGACCAAACGAGAACAGTTCAGCCAGACCATCCGCGCCCAATACCTGGGCCAGCGTATGCGCGAGCTACGCGACGAACGCGGCCTGACCCTCAAATATGTGGCCGCCTACCTCGGCGTCGAGTTCTCCACGCTCGCCAGGTACGAACGTGCCGAGTGGCCGTTCCGCAAAGACCACGTGATCGGGCTGCTGGACGTCTATGGCGTCTACGACGACAACCAGCGCAACCAGCTGGTCGCGCTCGCGGCCAACGCCTGGCGAGCTGACCACTGGTACCGCGACGGCATCAAATCCGACGCCACCCACGGTCCCATGCCCGACCGCTGGTGGGTACAGAACCGTGCACAGCAGATCTGCGTCTACAGCCCCAACCTCATCCCCGCCCTGCTGCAGACCGCCGCGTACGCCGACGAGATCCTCAGCCGTGCTCAGCTCGGCAAAGTCACCAAGGAGCAGCGCGAGAAGTACCTGCACGACAACGCCGCCCGCGCCAAAGCCCTCAGCCGCCCCGAACCCGTCCAGCTCCACACCATCGTGGACGAGCGAGCACTACACCGCCCGGTCGGCGGCACCACAGCCCTGCGCGCGCAACTGGAACACCTCGTCGAGACCGCCCGGTTCCTGCCGGGCGTGGAGATCCAGGTGCTGCGCGACGCCACACAAATCCACCCAGGACTGTTCGGCGCCTTCACCGTCTACCGGATGCCACAGCCCTACCCCGACATCGCCTACCTCGACCATCCCGGTGGCGGCCTCCTCATCGAAGGCAGCCCCGCCGAACAACTCAACAACCTGTTCAACGACCTGGCCAAGGAACACGCCGAACCAGCCAACGACTCCATCGCCCTCATCAACATCATCAAGGAGGAACTATGACCAGCACTCAACCCAGCGAACAGCCCAAGCCCGACGGCCCAACGGAAATAGCTGTCGGCGTCGGCGCACAAGCCGTCGCCGAGTTCGCCGACGAACACCACATCAAGATCGCACCCGAACTCCGCGAAGACCTCGCACGCGCAGTACTGACCGCCGCCTCGACGTATCTGGCCACTCCCACCACCCGCGGCCAGACGTAGACCAGCCACAACACGGCAAGTCGCCGGCCACCGGAACCGTAGCCCCCTCGGGCTCACATCCGGCGGCCGGCGTTTGTGTTTGCGGTCCGGGCCCCCGTGCGGGTCTCCGCCTGGCTGTCCGCCCGCATGTCCGCCTTCATCCGGACACCTAAACCGACCCCACCTGAGCTATCACAGCGCAGGTCAACGGCATCGAAGCCGTCCCCCGCTCTGCTCCAACAGACCCTTATCGGGTCTCCCCCTCATGAAAGGAAGTCCTTATGCCAGAACCGTTCCTTCGCATCCAGTCCCGCCTGACCGACCGCGACCATACGCTGCTCGGCTGGCTGGCCGATCACGGTGTACTCACCACGTTCCAGATCGCCCACGCCTTGTTTCCCTCGCTCGACTTCGCGCAACGCCGCCTACGCCGGCTGTGCGACGCCGGCCTGCTGACGCGGTTCCGGCCGTTTCGCGCGGACGGCGGCACCTATCCGTACCACTACGTGCTGGACCAACTCGGTGTCGAAGTAGTCGCCACCCACCGGGGTGAGGACCTGCCCCGCAAGGACAAGGCCCGCCAGCGCCGCTGGCACCTCACCAACCGCGCCAACCTGCCTCACCTACTCGGCACCAACCAGTTCTTCGTCGAGCTCGCCGGCCACGCCCGCACGCATCCGAGCAGTCATCTCCTTCGCTGGTGGTCGACCTCTCATTGCCTAGAGCCGGGTGCCCTCGCAGGCGATCCGGACGACAACCAACAGCGCTACTACCAGCCCGTCATCCGTCCTGACGGACACGGCATCTGGCAGGAGAACGGTGCCACGGTGCCGTTCTTCCTTGAGTACGACACTGGGACCGAGACAGTGGGCCGGCTCGTGGACAAGGTGGCTGGCTACGCCACCCTCGCCCGCGTCACCGGCCTGATCTGGCCGGTGCTGTTCTGGCTCCACGCCACCGCTCGCGAACACAACCTGCACCGACGGCTCACCGACGCCCACATCTGGGTGCCCGTTGCCACTGGCGCGCGGGACGCCACCGCAACCCGCAGCAGCCCGGCCGACGCAGTGTGGTGGCTGCATGGGAATCCTGGCCGCCGACGCCGGTTAGCTGACCTGGCCGACGCCGTCTCGGACGATCGCTATCACACGGGCTCGGCCCAGCCCGTGTGACTTGCTGTTACTCCATGTGAGAGAACGAGCATGTAATTTTCGGCCGATTCTGCGGCCTTTTCTATATGAGGAGACGATCCGCCCCCAAGCGGGATCGCCATCGTAGCCGGAGATCCGCAGACCGGCTGCGCGCTGCGCAGCGGAACCCGCACGCGAGCACTCGGAAGGAAGAACGACATGTTCTCGATCCACCACAACCGACGCCACAAACCACGATCACAGCCTTGGGAGGACTATGCCTCAACGCAGCACCGGCGATCACGAGGCCCACCGACCTGCATCGCAGCGGCAACATGCCCCATGCAGTGAAAATGCCAACGCGCAATCGACCGGTCCCGACGACTGGGCCGACGTTGTCCGCGCCATCGTTGATGCCGCGCCGCCAGCAACGGAAGAACAGCGCGCGAAGCTCTTGGTCCTGCTTCGTAGAGCACGACGAACGCAGACCTAGCCATCAATCTGGTCATCGCTTCAGAACAAGGCCGCTCAATTCGCTGCCTCCCGGGATCCATCCGACTTCTGGGCAAAGTATATCGATCCGGCGGCTTGGTATATGGATCCCTCCCCACCCCGAGCCTCAAGAGACGTAGACGCCCGACCATTCAAATAGGCCGAGATGAGCTCTTGAGCAAGTCGAGCAAATGGGGCGAGATGTGGAATCAGGAGAGCCACTAGAGCCAGACCGACGGTCGGCTCAACGAACCAATAGCGCTCTCCAAAGATCCGCCCAATCAGCCCAGGGAGTAGAAGGAACAGCAAGAGATATAAGACGAAAGAGCGCACGTGCTCTTGATCTTCCTTTGTCCGAGCTACGCCCTGACGTTCAAAAACAACATCACCGTCCGCGTTATACGGGTGAAATGCCGAACCAGATCGCCAGTCCCCCCATGCACCACCATCGCCAATTACTCTAAACTCAACAGCCCACCCCGGCTCAAGGTGGCCGATTTTGAAACGCCGCTCAGACGGCTTACTCGTATCGGACACCTCGTGAACATCGAGTTCCGGCTCCGGCGGTGGGTCCGACAAGAACTCCATTACCTTCGCCTCACGCGGAATTACGAAGCGCAAATACTGGTTCTTTATCGTGGTATTTCCGGTATTGACTAACCGAAACCTCACCCCGACCAACGACCGGATTTCACGATCCTGATAGAACACCCGTACCTTCTGCTGGTGCGCAGGACTCACATCAACAATTCCAGAATCAATGTCGACCGACCAGGACAAGCGCTTCTTAGCCGAACGCTTACGCTTGGACCATTCGAGGACGCTCGAAAAGAAGAAGGAGAGGATGGCGCCAGCGACTAATAAGGCATACGGATTAGACAATATCGACGAAACGGCATCGGATTGAGTAACGGTCTTCCACATACCAGTCCCTCTGCGGCAGTTTGACAGTTCAGCACCATGACATCGCAGCGCACCCGATATAGTCACATGTTCTTGATGTAGGGCAGACTGCTACTGTCGAAGATCGGACAACGCAGAAGAGGCGATCCGGGTTTTCGGAAACATGATGTAGATGCCCTCGTCCGACCAGGAGTAGTCAGGCTCGGTCACCCGTCCTCCAGATGATTTCGATCGACCTTGAGTCGAATCCCGGCCCTCGCCGAGCCACCGGCAGGATGCGCACCCGCTCGATGAGCACACCGAGCACTGCATGCCGCTGGGCAACATTCATCTCGTCCCAGATCTCCCCAGCACGCTCCCCCGCCATGTCGAGCACCAACTTGACATGAGGGTTCACCCGATACATGCGCGCTTGGGCCTCAGCCTGTTCAAGCTGCGGCTTGAGTCGAGCAGTTATCCGATGCAACTGCTCAGCAGTGATCTTCTCGTCGGCATAGTCGTCAGCAGCCTGAGCAAGCCTGCCGCGAATACCCTCCGCCCGCATGAACGCCGCCGCCTTGGCGCCCTCGTCCACGATGAGCAAGTCCGCGAGGTCCGGACGCATCAACCTCTCCACGACGACCCGTCGGACGAACAGATCAACCCGCGACTCGTCCCGCCCCACGCACCCAATGCCCTCGCAGATGTACAGGAGCTTCTTGGCCCCGTACCGAGCGTTGCCCTTGCGAGACACGCGCAAATGGCCGCTACAGACACCGCACTCCCCGATACCCCACGACAGCAGATGAGCCCGAGCACCAGGCCGTACCAGCACATTCGACCCGCGAGCGGCCTGGGAAAGAAGCGCCACAACGGCGTCGTGGTCATCACGCTCGACCAGCGCCGGCCAGCGAGCCGGAATCAGTACCTCATCCGGACGCCCACGGTGATGCACGCGCAACCCCACATTCGCCGGCCGCATCGCGATCTTCTTGACGCTGGTCTTGTTCCACCGAGAGCCGTCCTCGCTCTGACCCTTCGCACGATGGCGCCGTTGGTGCCCAGCCCCCGGCGCGGGAACCCCACGCCGGTTGAGGTCGTCGGTGATAGCCCGAAGCGTCTCAGCCTCGCGCAGCCGACGGACAATCTCGCGGACGATCGAAGCCTGCTCCGGGTCCTCCTCATCGCGGAAGCCGACGACCCGCTTCTGGTCGTCGTACTCGTAGACCCGCCTCCATCCATATAGGACAGCCCCGTTGGCGCGGCCTTCCTGAGCACGCTGGAGAGCAGCCCGAGCAACCCGCTCCCCCTTGATCTCACTCTCGGCAGTGTCGAACTCGCCAAGGATGCCGGCCATCATCCGCCCAGACGCGCTAGTCAGATCCAACTCAGGTCCCTTCACAGCAAGCACGGACACACCCGCAGCCCGCAGCCACTCGATACCTTCAGCACGCTCCCGGTGAGCTTCCCCCCGTAGGCCGGACACCCGAGGTGTGGGGTCAACGGTCGTGATCAGACGGGGT
>NZ_JBAKHX010000102.1:0-23644 GCF_036906915.1 Micromonospora sp. CPCC 206061 | reverse complement strand
ACCGGGTGGGGAATTACGTGAGCGTCAGACCGCTACAGCTGGGGAATTACGTGAGCGCCGACACGGCGCCTTGATCCAGAAGAGATCAATTCGGCAGAGGCGTCAGGGTCGGCCGTGACGGTTTGTCTTGCTGTCGACCGCTGCTGACCGCCGGATCGGGCACGCAGCGGCACGGCGTCTGATTGTCCTTGTCCCGCATGGTCACTTTGTGTCAGAACGACGACCTACAGTCTGTGCGGAAGTGGCTGCTGTTGCTTTAGACTTTGTCGGTCGTACTAGACATAAGGGTGATCTTGTGGCAACTCTGACTATTTGGGAAAAAGTCGATGCAAGCGTCTTGGATCGACTACCTAGCCGGTCCAGTGGTGAGGAAGCAGGTCAACCCCGACGCAAGATTAACTGGAAGCGGCGGTTTCGGATCGCAAATGGGACCGCGATCGTCCTTTGGTCTTTGGCGATTACGAAGCTGGCCCTCTTCGACATCGATCGTTTCCTTCTGAATAGGCTGGCTCCATCGTGGAGCTTCGTTGCAGACTATCGGTTCTTCGTGATCCTTGCAGCCTTGGCCCTCTTTCTTGCGATAGCTCAAAAGAATATACTGTGGTTGGTCTATTTCGCAGTTTTTCCGCTAGTCGTGTTGTTTTGGTACTTCCCTCGGTTTCTATATCGCTGTAAGAGCTGGACGTTGGTGCTTGTGGTAGCCAACCTTGGCTTTTCGTTCTTCCATCGATTTAGGCGAAACTTCCTTATACGCACCGTCGAGATTGTCGTTGTGTTGGCGATTATTCTCTCGACCAACTCCCTTATCTTTGTTATTGCGGCTGCTCTGCTATTCGTGGCGCTACTGTTCCACTATGTGCGCGGGGTCAAATCGGCCATAGCTCCGTCGAAGTTTCTGAAGAGCCAAAAGGAGTTTATCGCCAAGAAATTCCAGACCCCGGGGCTCCTCTCGACTGTAGGCATCAAGCCTGAGCTTCGCAGCAATGCGATTACAAAGTTCGATAAGGCCCAACTCGAGCAGTTTATTCAGTCGGTATCCGCAGGGCTAATGACCGTCAAGATTGCGGACTTTTACGTATTTCTTCTGGATAGGTATCGTCGAACGAGCGCTAGCATTCTTATCGCGCTCGCATCCTTTGTCTGGTTATTCATGCAATCCGTGATTGGGCTGACTCTGATTAACTACGCGATATGGAAGGCGGATAATTTTCAGTTTAGCTATGAGGGCAAGCCAAGCCTATTGCATTTCATATATGCCTCACTGTTGTCCCTCTATGGCAATGAAGCTTCGGTCGTGGCGCCATCGGGTGAGTGGGCCGTTGCCGTAAGTGCATTTGCTAGCTTTTATGGACCATTGTTGCTGATTGCGCTGGGAGCACACCTCTGGTTCGGCTTCAAGCAGTCCAGAGATGAAACCGCATTTAAGGAAACCGTTAAGGAAATTCGCGTCCGGAGAAAAGAGCTGCAGGAACACCTTGAGAGCGAGTACGAAGTTCCGCTTGACGAGGTGGTGGAACGACTCGCGAGCGCTGGGTTAAGTGCTGGCGGTGTCTTCGTCTACCTCGCGACACATTTCCCAGAACCTCCCGATGAAGAATGAGGGATTCGATCGTACAAATTGGTATGAGGCGCCATCCGTCTGCCGTCGACCCGCACCGTAGTGGAGCGGGCCGCCGCCCGGGGTGCCATGTCAAGCGGACGTTGACAGTCGGACGGCGGCTGGCGCCCAGGGCAGGGTCTGCTCGGCTTGCCCGGGTCGATGGCAGACGGGATGGCTAAGCGACCACCCACGGACCGCGACCCGCCGACGATCTTCCGGAGCGCCCCCGCCGGAGGCGCAGTAAGCCCAACCACCACGGTACGCCACCTCGCCGACGACGCCCGCGCGGCGACCACGCCCGCGTACAGCTCGCCGGCCGGCTGCTGGCCTAGCACCCATCACGAAACCCTCGGCCCTGTCGATCTTCGGCGGTCCCGAGGGTCTTTGCTCTTCGCGCCAGTCGACGGGCGTTAGGCGTGGCAGTGGCGACCGGCCGAGGGAGCCGGCGGGCGCGCGCCCAGGCCGCGGCGCGAGCGGCCCGTTTCGGGCCGCCTTGAAGACGTACAGAAGGTTCTCACGATGCTGCCCGCCGATCGTCGGCATTCGTCGTCGGGGACTGCCGGTCGTCCGGTCGTTCCGAGCGACGCTGGTGAATGCCGATGTAGTACGAGAGTCCCGTGAGTGAAGGCCCGTCTGTGATTTGGCTGGACGTAGCGAGATTGGAGATATCCGCCAGCGGTACCCACTCGATTCGGGTCGCCTCCGCTGTGTCCGTTGGTTCGCCGTCGTGGGTCGTGTCGGTGCAGAGGAAGATATTGAACTGTTGGTCGCTGATGCCGGTCATGGCGTGGTAGGTGGTCAGCGGCTCGACCTTGCGCAGCATGTAGCCGGTCTCCTCGCGTACCTCGCGGACGGCAGTGGCAGCAAGGTCTTCACCGGGCTCGGCCCAACCGGCGGGAATCTCCCATCCCCAGGTGTTCGTGATGTACCGGTGGCGCCAGAGCAGGAGTGTATGGTCCTGGTCAACGACCACTACGGCGACCGACGGCCGAGGAAACTTGATGTTGTGGTGCTCGATCCGCTTTCCGTCCGGAAGTTCCACGTCGTCGAGCCATACTTCGACCCATGGGCTCTGATAAACGGAGCGAGTGCTGTGCACAGTCCAGCGCATGTCTCTTCGCCTTCGGTGATCGCGTTTCGCCGTAGCTTGGCTCAGGCTCTCATGGGTGAACGCCGAACGGTCCACCCCAACGGAAGATCGGTTTGGCCTTCGGGCATCGGCCGGTACGCTGACTGTTGGCAACGCCGGTCCAACGGCGTGTAGTCGATGACCTGGGGTGATCGATGGGCGGACGGGCTCCACAACCGTTGCGGCTAGCGGCCGGCTTCTGGGAGCGCCACGATGTCCGCCTTGCGCTCCGGGATCGAGACTTCGGCTCCCTGTTCCGTCTCGTGGCCAAGTACGGCGGCGCGAGTCAGACGCAGATCGCGATCGCGGTCGGGATGACGCAGGGCCAAGTCAGCACGATCATTTCCGGCTCCCGCCAGGTGACCGCGATTGACGTCGCCGAGCGCGTCCTAGACGGCCTTCAAACGCCAGACGATGCTCGCATGGCCTTCGGCCTCGCGCCGCGCCTGGCGGCTGCGCGCGAGAACCTGCCTACCGTGGTTGTCGACACCACCGATGTGATTGACGGGCGACGCCAGCTCGTCGAGTCGGCCGAGCTACAGCTCCGGCTTCGCGTTGACGGGCGGGAGTTGGTGGTGCCGCTTAACCGTCGGGCCTTCATCCATGGCGGGGTGGCGGCTTTGGCGGAGGCGTTCGCGCTGGACGGTCTTGCTGACACGCTCGTTGACGTCGCGACTCATCCGAGCCTGGCCGGCCGCGTCACGTTCACGTCTGCGGCTCACCTGGACGAGATTCTGATTCACCTCGGTAGGCAGTGGCACGAGTTGGTCAAGACGCACAACCTGTTGGGTCCGCGGTTCGCGTTGGCAGGTGTGCGCAACCAGATCTCGGTCTTGCAGTCGCTGCTTCCCAGCGTCGGTGAGAGTGAGGAGCAGCGGGGCCGGGTGATTCGCCTCGGTGCCCAGTACGCCGAGTCTGCCGCGTGGCTGTACGAGGACTCCGGGGACATGAAGCGGGCGCGTCGGTGGACGCTCCAGGCGTTGGAGTGGGCCTACGAGGCTGACGATCACAAGATGCTGGCCTGGACGGGCTACCGGCGTTCCCAGCAGTCCGCGGCGGTCGGTGCTGCGAATGCCGCCGAGGTGATCGGCCTGGCGCGGGCGGCGCGGCGGGGTGAGGATCGGCTCGGCGCTCCGATGCGGGCGGCTCTTCGGGTACAGGAGGCGTGCGGCCGGGCCTTGCAGGGCGACGAGCGAGGCTCGCAGACGCTTCTCGATGAGGCGCATGAGTGGGCGGCCAATGACACGGTCGGCGATGCGCGCGGCGGGCACGGTTCGTTCTGCACAGCGAGCTACATCGAGGTCCACCGCGCCGGATGTTGGCTGACGCTCGGCCAGCCTCGTACGGCTCTGGAGATCTTCGAGCGGGCGATTCCGGCGTTGCCGGCGGTCTACCAGCGTGATCGTGCGGCGGCGTTGGGTCGGATGGCGATGGCGTACGTCAAGGATGAGCAGCCGGAGGCTGCGGCGCGTACCGCGCATGCTGCGGTTCCCATGGCCAGGGATGCCGGCTCGCGGCGCATCCTGGACGAGATCCAACAGGTGGGCGCGGAGCTGGTGCCGCACCGAGAGTTGGCGTCGGTAGGCGCGTTGTTGGCTGACTTGGAAGGGGAGGCCGCGTAGCGGTGGCGAGCCAGAAAGAGATCCAGGCCATGCGCCTTGCGATCGCGCTATCCGCTCGGGGTCTTGGTACGACTAGCCCTAACCCTCCGGTCGGCTGCGTGATCCTCGACGCGGCCGGCGCGATCGTCGGCACCGGATACCACGAGCGTAAGGGCGAATCGCACGCTGAGGTGCACGCCTTGGCGGCGGCCGGCGAGCGGGCGCGTGGCGGCACTGCCGTGGTGACGCTGGAGCCCTGTAACCACGTTGGGCGTACGCCGGCCTGCCGGCAGGCGCTCCTCCACGCTGGTGTCGCCCGTGTGGTCATCGCGCTGATTGATCCGACATCGCGCGGTGAGGGTGGTGCTGCGGTTCTGCGGGCCGCTGGCGTTGACGTGGAAGTCGGTGTTCTGGCCCAGGAGGCATGGCTCGTCCTCGGGGACTCGCTGACGACGCTGTCGACGGGCCGTCCGGTTGTGACGCTCGTTCGGCGACTCGACGGCTCGTCGGTCTCGGAGGCAGACGTTCGTAAGCTGCGGCTCGGCTTCGATGCGGTCCTGTACCCGGATGGCCAGGTGGAGGAGGCGGCAGCCGACAGTCACGGGCGCGACATCCTCCACTTACCTGCTGAGCCGCTGCTCGGCGATCCCACCGACGCGCTGAAGGCGCTCTACGCGGGCGGTGTTCGCTTCGTGCTCCTTGTTGGAGGGTCGGCGTTGGCGGATAGGTGCCTCGCCGGGGAGTTGGTCGATCGCGTTGTCGCGTTCGGCGCCGATGACGATCAGGGTCCACGTTGGTTCGACGCTTTCGGCCTGGCCGGGTTCGACATCACCCGGATAGCCAGAGAAGGCGGCGGCCTGCGTGTGGAGTGGCGGCGAGCCACGGAAGGCTAGCCGATACGGCACAGTGGAGCGGTGACCGAACAGCAGCCTCGTCAGTTCCTGACAGTCGTCGTGTGCGCCGCCGGCCCGGCCGGCGAGGCTTACCGGATCGTCGAGCTGGCTCAGGAGCGTGGCTGGGCGGTTGATGTGGTCGCGACACCGGATGCGGTGCCGTTTCTCGACGTGCCCAAGCTGGAAGCCATGACCGGCCGCACGGTGCGCAGCGAGCATCGAAAGCCGACGCAGGATCGGGGCCGTTCGCCGTCGGACGCTGACGCGTTCGTGGTCGCGCCGACGACGTTCAACACGGTCTGCAAGCTCGCACTGGGCATCGGCGACACCTACGCGCTGAGCATCCTCGGCGAGGCGATCGGACGCGGCGTGCCCGTTGCTGTGTTGCCGTTCGTCAATTCGGCCTTGGCGGGCCGGAAGCCGTTCGTGGAAGCGGTGGAGTCGTTGCGGGCGGAGGGCGTCCGGGTTCTGTTTGGACCGGGCGAGTGGGTGCCGCATCGGCCTGCCACCGGCGGCGGGCGGGTCACGTCCTTCCCGTGGGGTACTGCGCTCGATGCGGCTGGTGTCCGCGCGCCTAGCTGATCAAGAGTCTCGCTGGGCGGCGGTATCCACTGCATGTATCAGTCGCTGTAATGGTTTGGCGGCTGCCTGCACGCGATGGTCGTTGGCATGACCGAGCCGAGCGTGACGAGCGTTTGCCGTTCTTGTGAGGGCCGTGGCTGGCGGTTGTCCAGTGCTCGTGGTGTGGTGCGGGCTGGTGAGGCGCCGGTGTTGTTGCGGCGTCGGCCGTGCCCGGACTGCGCTGGCGTTCCCGTGTCGGCTGGGTCGTGAGCTGGCACTGGGGCGGGTCCCGGCGTCGAGCCTCCCTTTCTGTTTCGACAATGCCCGCCTGCCCCGGTGCCTTCCAAAATCCCCTGTCGAGTGAGGTGGCGTGATGCCCACGAAGAGAGAGAAGTTCGATCAGAGTCTGCGCGCGCGGTGGTTGGGCGAGCGGATGCGTGAGCTGCGCGACGAGCGCGGTCTGACCTTGAAGTACGTCGCCGCGTACATCGGCGTCGAGTTCTCCACATTGGCCAGGTATGAGCGGGCGGAGTGGCCATTTAGGCACGATCACGTGGTCGCGCTGCTGGACGCGTACGGCGTGCACCTTGAGGCCGAACGTGAGCGGTTGATCCAGTTGGCGCGGGACGCATGGCGAGTGAACCGGTGGGAGCCGGACTTCCAGTCGGCGATCGAGGACCCGGACTTCGTGGACTGTCTGTGGTTGGAGGAGCGGGCGGAGCGGATCTGTTCGTACGCGACGATGGCGGTTCCGCCGTTGCTGTGTACGCCGGCGTATGCCAAGGCGCTGTTTCACGCCGAGCACGGCTATGACGGGCCGGCGTTCAAGGTGGAGAAGTGGTTGGCGCTGCTGGCCGAGCGGCAGAAGGTGATCCGTAAGCGTGATCCGATGACGCGGATCGACGTGCTGATCGAGGAGCAGATCCTGCACCGTCCGGTCGGTGGGGTCACGGTGCTGCGGGAGCAGTTGGAGCATCTGGTCCGGTTCTGCGGTCGTGAGGATCTGCCGGTGCAGGTGCGGGTGGTGCCGGCCCACGCGGCCGGGCATCCGGGCTACCTGGGTGGGTTCACGTTGTTCCGGATGCCGACCCCGTACCCGCCGGTGGCGTATGTGGAGCATCTGGGCGGCCGGCTGTACATCGAGTCGAAGGGGGCCGAACTGTACGGCAAGACCTTCGACGCGCTCGCGGGTCTGGCGCTGCCGGTGACCGAGTCGGTGCAGGTGATCGACCGGATCGCCGGCCAGTTCGCCGCCGAGGATCAGCGGTTGAAGATGGGGGTGGCGGCATGACCGGCACGATCAACGCGGATGCCCACGGTGCTGCGGTCGCGGCGGCGGCGCAGCGGATCGCGGCGGTCGCTGATCAGGACAACATCCCCATAAGTCCGGAGCAGTGCGAGCGGTTGGCGGAGGCGGTGGTCCGGTTCATGGAGGGTTTCTGGGCCGGCGTGCGCCACGCGACTGAGCACCCGCCGAGCGACAGCCTGTAGATCTTCGACGCGCTGCCGTCGTCTGCCCCGGACACCATCGGGGCGGGCGGCGGCAGTCGCGTTTACCTGCCCGTTCTCGGCGTGTCGCTCGGGTGGGGGTCTTCCGGGAGCGGTGACGGAGCGCTAGTGTCTCGACAAGACGAGTTGTCGATCTGATGAGGGGTGGTGCGCGATGCCGATGGAGGTTGCGCCGCCGAAGTACGTGATGGTGGTCAACGCGATCCAGCAGCGGATCGAGGACGGCACCTACCCTCCCGGCACGGCGATCCCGAGCGAGGCGCAGCTCACGGCCGAGTTCGACGCGTCCCGGCCGGTGGTGGTGCGGGCGCTGGGCATCCTTCAGCAGGATGGCTGGATCGAGTCGCGGCAGGGCAAGGGCCGTTTTGTCCGCCCGCGTGCGGCGGCGGGCTCCAGGCGCGTGCCTGAACATGTGGCGGGTCTGCTCGATCAGACCGCGGCCGGTTCGGTGACGGTGCTCCGGGTCGGCCCGGTGATGGCGCCACCTCGGGCCGCCGCTGCCCTGGACTTGGACCCGGAGACGCCGGTCATCGCGCGCCGCCGCCTGGTCGCCTCCGAGGTCGGCCCGGTGGAGCTGGCGACCGCGTACATACCGGTCGAGCTGGCGGCCGGTACCGATGTCGGCAAGCCGGAGGCTCTCACGACCGGGCTGTTGCGCCATATCGGCGCTGCCAAGGGTGTCCAGTTCGACCACGCGACCGAACGGATCTCCGCCCGCCTGCCCACGGCGGAGGAGGCGGAGCTGCTGAAGATCGGCCGTAAGGACGCGGTGATCACGGTGCTGATGACCGTGTTCGACATGGCCGGCAAGCCGCAACTCGCGGTCGACGCTGTGCTGCCGGCGAACCGTCACGAGCTTGAGGATTCGTTCCCGTTGCGGTGATCGCAAACTTGTAGAGATTCATCGCGGCGACTCTGTTGACGCTCAGCCTCTCCTCGCTACACTTGTTGACAACTCGACAAGTCAAGTGACCGTCTAGGCGGTCTGTGGGGAGGGCAAGTTTTCATGGTTCCTTTGTCGCTACGGGTGCCGGTCCCGTTCGAGTACGTTTTCCCGCACGGCGCGCTCGCCTTGGGTGTGGACACGCAGGTCGACTTCGACCGCCGGGGTGAGGGCGATGATCAGGCGCGGGATAAGGACTCGGGGGAGCGGATCTGGGTGGTGCGGGTGATGGACCTGGACCCCGAGGCGGGCCGGTTCGGCCGGTCCACTGAGGTCAAGGTGAAGGTGATCGCCCCGCATCGTCCGGTGCTGCCGACCTCGATGGTGCCGGGGTATCCGCCGTCGGTGGAGTTCGACGGGCTGACGTTGACGCCCTATGTGGATTCGCAGCGGTGCAAGCCGGCCGGTGACTGCAAGGCCCGCATGGCCTATTCGCTGCGAGCGACCGCGATCCGCCCGGCTGCGGCTGGTGTCGTGCCGGCCGCTGCCTGATCTCTGGAAAGTCTGCGGGGCGGGCCGATTTCCCCGCCAAGAGACCCCGGTCCACCCCGCACCTCCAACCCAAACCCGTGAAGGGAGGGCCGTTGTGCCCACCGTAGTTCATCTCGTCCGCGTCACGACCCGGCGCGGCGAGGTCTGGCGACACTGCGAGATCTGCGACGACCTCGCCGCGATGCCGCCACACGTGACCATCTGCGACGCCTGCACACCGGTCGTCACGCCCGCGTACGGGCTGCGCCTGGTCGACGCTGATCGGGGGTGGTCCTGATGACCTCGTCCTTCGGCGCTGAGCTGTCCGCGCTGCTGCGCACGATGCCGGGCCTGTCGGCAACCGCTGCGGAGCGCGCGGACTGGTACGACCGCAAGGCCGCCCTGTTGGCACGCGTCGCGGCCGAGGACACCACCTCCAGCAACGGTCCTGAGGCGGCTGAGCTGGCTCGTGTCGCGCGCCGTCGGGCGGTTGAGTTGCGGGAGGGCCGGTGACCACGATGCCGCTTCTGCCTCGGCTCGGTCGGCCGTGTCTGGTGGATGAGATCCGTTGCCCGCACTGCGGCGTCTGGGTCAAGCCGCGCAAGTTCGACCTACAGCACATGGCGTGCAAGCGCTGCCGTCGCACCCTGGCGAGGCCGCGGTGGTCGCGGCTGGGGTGGTGGCTGCTGTGACCGTGCGCCGTACCGTCGTCCGTCGCCTTGCCGCTCCTAGTATCGCTGCTGTTCGGACTGTCTACATCGGATGTCCGGTCGATGTGTTGCGGGTGGCGGCGTTGGTGGAGATCTCCGCCCCTGCTGCGAACCTGGCGCGCACCGTGGTCCGGATGGGTCACCTCGATCCGGCGAGCATCGCCGTCTACGTTGCTGACCCGACCGACGCGCGGGCGGTGCTGGGTGGGGGCCGGTGGCTGCCGTCCATGACCGCCCACGTGCCCGCTCCCGCTGCCGGCACGCCGCGCGTGGCTCGTCGCCGTAAGCCGCGTCCCGGTTCGTCGGCCCAGCTTCCGCTACCGCTGCCCACCACGCCCGAGGGGAGGTGACGACTGTCGTGCCGTTGATCAATGTGATCCCTGGGGACAAGATCCCGACCGCGCCGTTGAACGTGCGGCTGCCGATGTGGCGCGTCCCTTGGTGGCTGCTCGTCCCGTACTGGACGATGCGTGGCCTGTTCCGCCTCGCCGTGTTCCTCATCGGCTACTGGTGGGCCACCGGCCCGGCTGGACTCTTGTTGTGGGTGTGGGGCCGCTACGGCTGGCCAACCCTGGTCGTCGCCGTGACGGCGTTCGCTGTCGTGTGCGGGAGCTGGTGGCGGCTGCACCCGACGAGCTGGCTGCGGTTCGGCTGGTACCCGACGGTCGCCCGGCTGCGGCGGGTGTGGGTCTACCAACGACGCTGGGCCTCGGCGATGGCTACCTGCGGGCTGGCGATCGCGTTCGATGGCGACCGCTACGTGCCTCGGGTCCAGCAGGTGCGCTGCGATCGGTGGGGTGACGAGGTCACCGTCCGACTCCTGCCCGGTCAGATCCCGGACGACTGGGCCGCCGCCGCACACCGCCTCGCCTACACCTTCCGGGTCCGGGACGGTCGTGCCCGATCGACGGATCAGCCGGATCGAGTGGTGCTGCGGTTCCTCCGCAAGGACCCGCTCGCCTCAGTTGTCGGGCCGTTGCCGGTGCCGGCCGCCCCGGACTTCACCGCCCTACCCCTGGGCGTGCGTGAAGACGGCGAAATCTACCGGCTGCGGCTGGCCGGCTCCCATCTGCTGATCGCGGGTGCGACCGGCTCGGGCAAGGGCTCGGTGATCTGGGCGCTGATCTCCTCCCTCGCATCTGGCATCCGCTCGGGGTTGGTGGAGCTGTGGGTGTTCGACCCCAAGGGCGGCATGGAACTCGCCGCCGGACGCCCCCTGTTTGCCCGGTTCGCCTACGACGACCCGGACTCCATGGCCGGCGTCCTGGAAGAGGCCGTCAAGCGCATGAAGGAACGCGCGGCGCGGCTGCGCGGGGTTTCCCGTCAGCACACACCGACGGCAGGTGATCCGGCGATCGTGGTCCTGGTCGACGAGCTGGCCGCGCTGACCGCCTACATCTCCGACCGGAAGGTGAAGGAACGCATCCGGGAGTCTCTCGGCCTGCTGCTGTCGCAAGGTCGTGCGGTGGGCGTGTATGTGGTGGCGGCGTTGCAGGACCCACGCAAGGACGTGCTGCCGTTCCGGGACCTGTTCCCGACACGGATCGGGCTGCGGCTCACGGAGGACGAGCAGGTCGACATGGTCCTTGGCGATGGTGCCCGCGACCGCGGTGCCCTCTGCGACCAGATCCCGGAGACAGCGCCGGGCGTCGCGTACGTGGCGGTGGACGGGGTGCGCGAGCCGGTCCGGGTGCGGTTGTCCTACCTGACCGACGACGACATCGCCGACCTGGCGGCCGGCTACGCCCTGGCCGGAGGTGCCGCATGAACGCACAGCGTGTCGAGAGCGTGGTCCTGGTCCTCATCCTCCTCACCGTCGGCGGCCTCGCGGGTGCGGCGTCGTTCACCCACGTACACGACTGGACCATGCACAACTCCCCGGCCGGGACCGGGGACTGGTTCGGCTGGGCGAATGCCGCGATCTCCGAACTCATCCCACTCGCCGCGCTGCTCACTATTCGGCGTCGTCGGCGTGCTGGCGGTCCGGTCGGGTATCCGCTGTTCCTGCTCGTTGCCGCCGTGGCGCTGTCCCTGGCGGCGCAGTTGGCGGTGGCGAAGCCTGGCTTGTCCGGCTGGCTGCTGTCCTCGGTGCCGGCGCTGGCGTTCCTCGGCCTGTCAAAGCTCGTCCTGACCGTCCCGGCGCCGTCATCCGCCCAGGACGACTACAGGACGGCCCAGGACGAAGATCGTCCCCACGCCGTACCCGCGCAGGTCACAGCCCAGGACAAGCAGGACGACCGTCACGAGCAGAGCGCGGACCCGGCCGGCGTGACCGTCGACCTGATCCAAACGGCGCGGAGGCTCGCCGCCGAACACCGCACGGCGACCGGCCGGCCGATCAGCCGGGACGAGCTGCGCGCGGCGATGCGGGTCGCCAACGGAACCGCCTCGGAACTGCTGCGCCTGATCCGCGAGACCGAAACCACACCTACGGCTGCCCGGTCGGCGCTGGTGCCGGTTATCGGACTGCCCACCCGCAACGGCGCCACGCTGAGCAAGGAGGCGGGCCAGTGACCGAACTCCACCCCGTAGACCCCCGGCCCGGCTCCCGCGCGGCGAGGATGCGCCAACCCCTAGCCAAGGACGCCCTGCGACTGCTCGCGGAGCAGTACGGCGTGTGCGTCCGCCCGCTCGCCCTGCGGCGCACCGACACCACCACCGGCCTGACAGAGGTGGTCGAGGTGCCGTGCGGTGCCCGGCTGGCCGCGAAGTGCAAGCCGTGCGCCGAACGCAACCGGCGGCTACGCATCCAACAGATCCGTGAAGGCTGGCACCTCGCAGACGAGCCGGCGATCCGCCCGGACCGGCCGGCCGATGAGCTGCTGGACCTGGTCCGGTCGCGGGCGCACCTGGAGTTCGAGCGCGAACAGCTCATGTTCCAGCCCATGACCCCGGACGAGCGGGCCGCCCGGCTGGCCGACATCGACGCGCAGATCATCGAGCTGGACCAGGTCCTCGAAGAGTCCGACCTACGCGGCCACCTCACACCCCGCGACCGCGACGACCACCAACCACGCCGCACCCGCTCCACCAAACGGCGGCAGGACACCCCGGACCTGCCACGCCTACCGGTCGACAAGCGCACCGTTGGACGCACCTACGCCGGCAAGACCGGTCGCACCCACCGGCCGTCCATGCTCATCACGCTCACCCTCGACTCGCACGGTGCGGTGCACCAGCACATCCGACGCGGCCCGTACGTGCTGCCCTGCGAGTGCGGCACCCGGCACGGCCAACGCGATGACGTGCTAGGCACGCCGATCGACCCGGACGCCTACGACTACCGGCGGGCCGCCCTGGACGCGATCCACTTCGCCCGGGTCCTGGACCGGTGGTGGCAGAACCTGCGCCGCGCGGCCGGCTGGAACGTCCAATACGCCGGCGCCGTCGAGCTCCAACGCCGCCTCGCGCCACACGCACACTTCGCCATCCGCGGCACCCTCCCACGCCGGCTGCTCAAGCAGGTCGCCGCCGCGACCTATCACCAGGTCTGGTGGCCAGCATTCGACCGACTGGTCTACACAGTGGACCGTCCCCCGGTCTGGGACGCCGACCGGGGCGCGTACGTCGACCCCAAGACGCGCCAGCCGCTGCAAACCTGGGCGGAGGCTCTCGACGCCCTGGAGGACGACGACGCAGTGCCGGCCTACGTGGCGAAGCTCGGACGGATCGACGCGCGGGGGATCGAGCAGGGCACCAAGGACGCGGAACGGGCGATCCGGTACGTGACCAAGTACGTCACCAAGGACATCACCGACCACGCCTCGCCGCACTCGGACGCGCAGCGGGCGCACTTCGACCGCCTCCACGCCGAACTGTCCACCCTGCCGTGCTCGCCGACGTGCGCGAACTGGCTGCTCTACGGCATCCAACCCGACGGAGCAAAGCCCGGCCTCGTCCCCGGCCGCTGTTCCGGCAAAGTGCACCAACGGGCAACCCTCGGCTTCACCGGCCGCCGCGTCCTGGTCTCTCGGCAATGGTCCGGCAAGACCCTCGCCGACCACCGCGCCGACAACAGGGCCTGGATCAGGGCCGTCCTCGCGGAGCAGACCGGCGAGGAAGAGGCGAATCAACCAGACCGGTACCGGTTCGAGCTGGCACGCCCCGACGACCCCGACATCCCACCCCTGGAACACCGCCTCCTACGCGCCATCTCCACCCGCATCCGATGGCGCGAAGACCTACGCCAAGCCCAACACGGCTTTCGGCAACGGGTCACGAACTCAAGCAAGCCGCCTAACCAGAGGAGAACCGTATGACCGATGACGAGCTGCTGACCGCCGATGAGGTTGCCGCTCGACTGAAAGCAACACCCCGATTCGTGCGCCGCCTCGTCGCGGAACGGCGCATCGAGTACGTCAAGGTCGGCCGCCTGGTGCGCTTCGAGCCTTCCGCCGTCGCCGACTACATCGACCAAAACCGCGTCGTACCCATCTCTCGCGCGCAGCTGCGCCGCTACCTGAGGGAGTCAGCCTGATGGCCAACATGAAGGGCCGCCGCCGTTTCGGCAACGTCCGCAAGCGTGCCTCCGGCCGGTTCCAAGCCCGCTACATCGGGCCGGACGGGATCGAGCGGACCGCGCCGCACACTTTCGAGACCGAGAAGCAGGCCGAGAAGTGGCTAACCATCATCGAGTCGGAAATCATCAAGGGCGACTGGACCGCTCCGGAGGCCGGCGAGGTGCAGCTCGATGAGTACGGCCGGAAGTGGATAGCCGAGCGGAAGCTCCAGCCGCGCACCCGCGAGAACTACGAGGACTTGTTCCGGCTCCGCATCCGCCCGCATCTCGGCAAGCTCGCCCTGGGCGCCATCAAGCCCCAGACCATCCGGAGCTGGCGTAAGACCCTCCTGGACGGCGGCACACCGGAGCCGCAAGCCGTGAAGGCGTACTCGTTGCTGCGCGCGATCCTGAACACGGCGGTGAAGGAAGACGAGATCATTCGGCAGAACCCATGCCGCATCAAGGGCTTTGACCGGTACCACACACCAGAGCGATCGGTCGCCACCGTGGCCCAGGTCTACAAGCTCGCGGAGGCGATGCCGCCGCGCTTTTCCGCGCTGGTCCTGGTGGCCGCGTTCTCCGGCCTTCGCTGGGGGGAGCTGGCCGCGCTCCGGCGCTGCGATGTCGACTTGGACGCGGCCGTCGTCCGCGTGCCGCGCAAGCTCGCCGCGCTCCGCGACCGCATGGAATTCGGGCCGCCCAAGTCCGAGGCCGGCAACCGGTCGGTCACCTTGCCAGCGGCGGCGCTCGTCGCGCTTCGTCCGCATCTAAAGGAGCATGTCGGCGACGAGCCCCAAGCGCTCGTGTTCACGGGGGAGAAGGGCGCACTCCTGCGCGGCGGCAACTTCGGTCGGGCGGTGAAGTGGACGGAGACAGTCAAGGCGGTCGGTCTCCCCGATGGCTTCCACTTCCATGACCTACGGCACACGGGCAACAACCTCGCCGCGTCGACCGGAGCCAGCACCCGCGATCTGATGCACCGCATGGGCCACGCCTCGATGCGAGCCGCGCTCATCTACCAGCACGCCAACAGCGAGCGGGACCGCGAGATCGCGGCCGGTATGGACAAGCGGATCGCGCGGGAGCGGCCGAAGGCTCGGAAGAGGAAGAAGGCCGGCTAATGGCCCGGTAATGGCCCGCAAGATCCCGAACGGCTGAGAAGACGAGAGCCCAGGTCGGACAGAAAGGCCGCTGACCTGGGCCGGAGCGAGAAGAGCGGGCGACGGGAATCGAACCCGCACCGTCAGTTTGGAAGACTGAAGCTCTGCCATTGAGCTACGCCCGCATGCACCCCGGCATCCCGGAGTGCGGCCCCTAGCGTACTGGGTCGCCGGTCATCTCCGCGCCCGGCATGCCGCCACACGTGGACCGGGCAACGAGCGGTGGGAGGGACGGCATACACTTCTCACGGCTACGGGGTGTGGCGCAGCTTGGTAGCGCACTCGCTTTGGGAGCGAGGGGCCGTGGGTTCAAATCCCGCCACCCCGACATGAGTTAGGCGCCCTTCACGTCGTGAGGGGCGCCTAATCGTTGGCTCAGCTGTCACCCCGGGTCGGCGAGCTTCGGCCTGCCGCGCCGGCGCAGGGCGGAGATCACATTTTCGGGCCCCACCGGCGTCCAGCGGGTCTTGCGGCGGACGCCGGTCGACCGCGCTGGCGGAATGTAGCTCGCCCAGCGCGTGGGCGACCCGATGCCGGCCCAGGCCGCGCTCCAACTGCCCGGCTGTCCGAGACCCGAACATCAGCATGCGGCGATACATGGGACGCGCAGCGAACCATGAAGCGGGCCGGCCCCCGACACGGCTACCCTTCCGTGCTCTGTGGTCGCAATCGCGCAAACCGCGTACCGTGGGCCTGCGCCGCCGCCGGCGCGTTTGCGCAGGTCGCGGCGTTCCCGTGACCGGGTGTGAGCGTGGTCGGCCGGCTATGGTTGACTCCCAATGGCCCCGTGCGTTCAAAAGCCATGTGATCCATCGAGGAGTACGCCTGTGAAGAGCACCGTCGAGACCTTGAGCCCGACCCGGGTGCGGCTCGCCATCGAGGTGCCGTTCGTCGAGCTTGAGCCGAGCGTCAAGAAGGCGTACCGGGAGATCGCCGCCCAGGTTCAGGTGCCGGGCTTCCGTAAGGGCAAGGTGCCGGCCGCCGTCATCGACGCGCGGGTCGGCCGCGCCGCCGTGCTGAACGAGGCGGCCCAGGAAGCCATCCCGGCGCAGATCCTCGCCGCGGTCCGCGAGCACGACGTAAAGATGCTCGGACGGCCGGAGCTGGAGACGTTCCCCGAGCTCAAAGACGGTGAGCCGCTGGTGTTCACCGCTGAGATCGACGTACGGCCGGAGATCACGCTGCCCGACCTGTCGGCGATCGAGATCACGGTCGACGAGCTGCAGATCGGTGACAGCGAGGTCGACGAGCAGATCAGTGGCCTGCGGGAGCGTTTCGCCACCCTGAAGACCGCCGAGCGGGCCGCCCAGGTCGGCGACTACGTCCAGATCGACCTGGCCGCCACGGTCGACGGCGAAGAGGTGCCGGGTGGCTCGGCCACCAACATCTCGCACGAGGTGGGCAGCAAGCAGCTTCTGCCGGGCCTCGACGACGTGCTCGTGGGCATGTCGGCCAGCGAGTCCGCGAGCTTCGTCACGCAGCTGGTGGGCGGCGACTACGCGGGGCGCGACGCCGACGTGTCGGTGACCGTCCGCACGGTCAAGGAGAAGCAGCTCCCCGACCTCAACGACGAGTTCGCCCAGATGGCGAGCGAGTTCGACACGCTCGACGAGCTGCGCGACGACCTGCTGGCCCGGATCACCCGGGTGAAGAAGGTCGAGCAGCTCTACGCGGCTCGCGACAAGGCGCTCGCCGAGCTGGTCAAGGCCGCCGACGTGCCGGCGCCGCAGGGTGTCGTCAAGGAGGAGGTCGAGCACCGCAAGCAGGCGATGGTCGACCAGCTCGAGCGGATCGGCGCCTCCCTGGAGGAGTACCTGGCCGCCGAGGAGAAGACCGAGGAGCAGGTCGACGAGGAGCTGGCCGAGGCCGCCACCGAGGGTGTCCGGATCCAGCTGCTGCTCGACTCGCTGGCCGAGGCCGAAGAGGTACAGGTCAGCGACGACGAGTTCGGCCACGAGATCGTCCACCGGGCCCAGCGGGCCGGCATTCAGCCGCAGCAGTACTACGACCAGCTGGTCCGCTCCGGCACCGCGGGTGCCGTCTTCGGCGACGTCCGCCGGGGCAAGGCGCTCGCCGTGGTCATGGAGCGCGTAAAGATCCGCGACGCGGCCGGCAATGAGCTGAGCCTCGACGAGCTCCGGGGCGACGGCGCCGAGGGCGCCGGCGAGCACGACCACGACCACTGATCGGGTACGCCGTGCGCGTGCGCTGACAGCGAACGCGGAAGCCGAGCCTGCCACCAGTGGTTAAGGTCGGTCGTACGGAGACATATTGCGAAGGGCTTGCCATGACCGATCTGCACATCCCAGCGACGTCGATCCGGGCCGTTGACGCCCGGGGCGGCGACGCGCTCAGTGGCAACCTCGACGACACGGTCTACAACCGGTTGCTCAAGGAGCGCATCATCTTCCTGGGCAGCGAGGTCACCGACCAGGTCGCCAACCGCATCTGCGCGCAGCTGCTGCTGCTCGCGGCGGAAGACCCCGAGCGTGACATCAACCTCTACATCAACTCGCCGGGTGGCTCGGTGTACTCGGGCATGGCGATCTACGACACGATGCAGTACGTCACCAACGACGTGGCGACGATCGCGATGGGCATGGCGGCCTCAATGGGCCAGCTCCTGCTCTGCGCCGGCACCCGCGGCAAGCGGTATGCCCTGCCGCACGCGCGGATCATGATGCACCAGCCGTCCGGTGGCATGGGCGGCACGGCCTCCGACATCGCCATCCAGGCCGAGCAGATGCTGTACACCAAGCGGATGTTCCAGGAGCGGGTGGCGCACCACACCGGGCAGTCGCAGCCGCAGATCGAGGCCGACTCCGACCGCGACCGTTGGTTCACGGCGCAGGAGGCCAAGGACTATGGCTTCATCGACCACGTGATCACCGGGGCGGCCCAGGTTCCAACCGGCGCCGGCACTTTGAGCTGAGGAAGGCACGATGACTGAGCTACAGGTTCCGGCAGGCCTGTCGGTCTACAACCGGTACATCATCCCGTCGTTCGTCGAGCGCACGTCGTACGGGGTCAAGGAGTCCAACCCGTACAACAAGATGTTCGAGGACCGGATCATCTTCCTCGGCGTGCAGATCGACGACGCGTCCGCCAACGACGTGATGGCGCAGCTGCTGACGCTCGAGGGCACCGACCCCGACCGCGACATCACCATGTACATCAACTCGCCCGGCGGCTCCTTCACGGCCATGACGGCGATCTACGACACCATGCAGTACGTCCGGCCGGACATCGTCACCGTGTGTCTGGGGCAGGCCGCCAGCGCCGCCTCGGTGCTGCTCGCTGCCGGCACGCCCGGCAAGCGGATGGCCCTGCCGCACTCCCGCGTGATCATGCACCAGCCGGCCACCGAGGGCGGCTACGGCCAGGGCTCGGACATCGAGATCCAGGCTCGCGAGATCATGCGGATGCGCAACCAGCTCGAGGAGCTGTACGCGCGCCACACCGGCCAGCCGGTCGAGAAGGTCCGCAAGGACATCGACCGTGACAAGATCCTTACGGCCGCTGAGGCCAAGGACTACGGCGTGGTGGACACGGTCCTGGCCAGCCGAAAGAAGGGCCTCGTCGGCGCTGGCGCCGGCAGCTGATTGCTTGGGGATCAGGGGCCAGTACGAGGGAAGTACACTGGCTGGCTCCTGACACACCCATTTTGGGGGTCGGAGAAACCTCCGGCACCGGGTAACGTCGAGGTGCACAGATCGTCCGGCGACCTCGCCGGTGGCACTACCAAGATCAATGGCATGACCGTCCTCAGGCCAGGGGCCGGCTCACCGGCTGATGAGCGCTAGGAGAACGTAGGTGGCACGGATCGGTGACGGTGGCGACCTACTCAAGTGCTCCTTCTGCGGTAAATCGCAGAAGCAGGTAAAGAAGCTCATCGCGGGTCCAGGTGTCTACATCTGCGACGAGTGCATCGATCTCTGCAACGAGATCATCGAAGAGGAGCTGGCTGAGTCCGGCGAGGTGAAGTGGGAAGAGCTTCCCAAGCCGATGGAGATCTGCCAGTTCCTCGACCAGTACGTGGTGGGTCAGGACCAGGCCAAGAAGGCGCTCGCCGTGGCGGTCTACAACCACTACAAGCGCATCCAGGCCGAGTCGGCAGGCGCGCCGGGCAACGGCGGCGAGGCTGTCGAGCTGGCAAAGTCCAACATCCTGCTGATCGGCCCCACGGGCTGCGGCAAGACGCACCTGGCCCAGACGCTCGCCCGCATGCTCAACGTGCCGTTCGCGATCGCCGACGCCACGGCGCTCACCGAGGCGGGCTACGTCGGTGAGGATGTCGAAAACATCCTCCTCAAGCTGATCCAGGCCGCTGACTACGACATCAAGCGGGCCGAGACGGGCATCATCTACATCGACGAGGTCGACAAGATCGCCCGCAAGTCCGAAAACCCCTCGATCACCCGTGACGTCTCCGGCGAGGGCGTGCAGCAGGCCCTACTCAAGATCCTTGAGGGCACGGTGGCCAACGTGCCACCCCAGGGCGGGCGTAAGCACCCCCACCAGGAGTTCATCCAGATCGACACCACCAACGTGCTGTTCATCTGCGGTGGCGCGTTCGCGGGGCTCGACCAGATCATCGAGTCCCGGGTCGGGCGGGGTGGCCTCGGTTTCGGCGCCCACCTGCGCGCGGTGTCCGAGCGGTCGACCGACGACATCTTCAGCCAGGTCATGCCCGAAGACATGCTCAAGTTCGGGCTGATCCCTGAGTTCATCGGCCGCCTGCCGGTGATCACCACGGTGCGCAACCTCGACCGTGAGGCGCTCATCAAGATCCTCACCGAGCCGCGCAACGCGTACGTGAAGCAGTACCAGCGGCTGTTCGAGCTCGACGGCGTCGAGCTCGAGTTCGACATCTCCTCGCTGGAGGCGATCGCCGATCAGGCGATGTTGCGCGGCACCGGCGCGCGCGGCCTGCGAGCCATCATGGAAGAGGTCCTGCTCTCCGTGATGTACGAGGTGCCGAGCAACCCCGACGCCGCCCGAGTGCTGATCACGCGCGAGGTCGTTCTCGAAAACGTCTACCCGACGATCGTGCCGCGCGAGTTCACCGGCCGCCGCCGCCGCGAACACCGCGAGGAAAAGACCGCCTAGCCCGCCCTGGTGCGCGGCGGCCGCCGCGCACCGGCGTTCCCGCCTCTTTCCCATCGATCAAGGGCAAACGCACGTGCTTGGATCTCCGATCCACGTGCATTCTTCCTTGATCGACGCGACTGCCCTTGATCGGCACGACCCGCGCCTGACGCCGCGCTGTCCCTGAGCCTGCCGGATCATCAGTGGCTGAGGCGGCTAGCCCTGCCGGCGGTCCCATTCGCCGGGTGGCATCACGACGACCATGACGATCCGTGCCGGGTGGGTGCCGTCGTTGCGGTAGCCGTGCGGCCGGTCGGCGAGCAGGTCGATCGTTTCGCCGGTGCGCACCACGTGATCGACGCCGTCCACGGTCGTGGTCAGTTCGCCCTCCAACACGTGCAGCATCTCCCGCGTACCGGGGGCGTGCTCGGCAGAGGCGTGCCGGTCACCGGGTACGAAGATCCACTCCCACAGCTCGGTGAAGCTCGGGGAGTTGAGCCCGCGCAGCAGCCGCCCGAACCCGCCGGCGTCGCCCCGCCACAGTCGCGGCGCGTCGTCGGCAGACGAGATGTGCACGGTGCGGTCCTCGGCCGGTTCGAGCAGGCGCGCCACCGTCACACCGAACGCGTCCGCGATCCGGACCAGCGTGCCGACACTTGGGTTGGTGCGGGCCCCCTCGATCTGCACCACCATGCCCTTGCTCACGCCTGAACGCCCGGCCAGCTCGTCGAGCGACCAGCCTCGGGAGGTGCGCAGCGCGCGTACGTGCCCGGCCACGGCCGCGGTGAGTGCGGCCACATTGTTGGTCAACACAGTGTCCTTCGCGGTCAACATTGTGATACGACTGCACGGTGCTGCCCATTGTCCTCGCTGCCGTCTCCGCCCTCGTCTGGGGCACCGCCGACTTCTCCGGCGGTAAGGCGTCGCAGCGCGCCGAGCCGCTGGCGGTGACGGTCGCGTCGCAGATCTTCTGCCTGCCGGCGCTCGCCGTGTGCCTGCTGGCCGTGCCCGGCACCCCCGGGCTCGCCGACATCGCGTGGGGCGTCGGCGCCGGCGTCGCCGGCTTCGGCGGGATCGTCCTGCTCTACCGGGCGCTCGCAAGCGGCGCCATGGCCGTGGTCGCTCCGGTCACGGCGGTCACCGCAGCCGTGGTACCAATCGTCGCCGGGCTGCTCACCGACCGTACCCCTGGCGCCCTTGCCCTGGGCGGAGCTGGACTGGCGGTCCTGGCCATCGCGCTCGTCAGCCTCGGCCCGGGTGGTGACCGCCGCGCGGTGACCTCCCGGCTGATCGGAATCTCCCTGCTCGCCGGCCTGCTCTTCGGGCTCTTCTTCTCGCTGCTCGGCCAGTCGACGGAGGAAGCGGGCATGTGGCCGCTCGCGGCCGGCCGGGTCAGCTCGATCATCGTCGGGCTGCTCCTGCTCGCCCGCACGCGAACGTCACTGCGACTGCCCCGCGCGGTGGTGCCGTGGGCCATCGTTGCCGGCACCCTGGACATCGTCGCGAACGCGCTCTATCTGGCGGCCGCCGTGCGTGGCCACCTCAGCATCGTCGCCGCGATCGCCGCCCTCTACCCGGCCAGCACGGTGCTGCTCGCGCTCGCCATAGACCGGGAGCGGTTGCGCCTGCTGCAAATCATGGGGCTCGGGCTGGCGGCGACAGCACTCGTCCTCACCACGACGTAGCCCGTAATCTGGGCGGCATGCGCGTAGCTGTGTGCCAGCTCAACACCCGCGACAATCGCGCGACCAATCTGGTGACGGCCGGTGAGCTGCTCAAGAAGGCGGCCGCCGCGGGCGCCGACCTGGCGGTGTTGCCGGAGTACGTCGACTATCTCGGGCCGGCGGCCGGCGTGCCGAAGCCGGAGCCCGTCGACGGGGAATTCGCGGCGTACTTCGCGACCGCGGCGCGCACGCTGGGGATGTGGGTCCTGGCCGGCTCGTTCCACGAAGCCGGCCCGGACGCCGAGCGCACCTACAACACGTCGCTGGTCTTCGACCGTGACGGCGAGCTCGCCGCTACCTATCGGAAGATCCATTTGTACGACGTGGAGATCCCCGGACGGGTCTCGTACCAGGAGTCGAAGACCGTCGCACCCGGCACCGAGGCGGTCGTGGTCGAGATCGACGGGGTACGGGTGGGTCTGTCGATCTGTTACGACCTGCGCTTTCCGGAGCTGTACCGGCGGCTGGCGGTCGCCGGGCGCGCCCTGGTCCTGGTCGTGCCGGCCGCGTTCATGATGCACACCGGTCGCGACCACTGGGAGGTGCTGCTGCGGGCGCGGGCGATCGAAAACCAGTGCTACGTAGTAGCCGCCGGCCAGATCGGCGACCACGACCCGGGGCGCACCTGCTTCGGCCGCAGCATGGTGATCGACCCGTGGGGCACGGTGCTCGCCCAGGCTCCCGACACGACGGGGGTAGTGGTGGCCGACCTCGACCTCGACCGCCTGGCAGCGATCCGCCAAGAACTCCCCAGCCTGGCCAACCGCCGCCTCTAGCCGGGCCACACCACCGGCCACGCCCGTCGCCCGTCCGCCGGCCGCGCCCGCCGCGCGTGGGAGCCGCGCTCGGGCGCGCGGCCCGCTCTCTACGTCGATCAAGGGCAAATGCACGTGGATGGATCTCTTTTCCACGTGCGTTTGCCCTTGATCCATGCGATCTTCCTTGATCGGCGCGTGGGCCGCAGAGCACTGACGGCGTGGAGCCGCCGGCCCCGGTGATCGTGAGCGCCAGGACCTGCCGCCTCCCCGTCGCGCCTCGCCGGCGAGGGTTCGCAAGACATTGGGCAAGCCGCAGGCTCGATCCAGACCCCGCGGGCGCGAGTTCGCCGGATCTAGCTAAGCAGGACGCCGATCACGGTGAAGCCAATCACGACACCGCCGCTGATCAGCATCGCGGTCATCATCCGCGACCGGCCGCGCTGGGCCAGCCGCCGCACCGACAGCACGAGGGTCACCACGACGAGGACGGCGATGACGAGCTGCCAGAACGGGAAGAGCATGCCCAGCAGCACGTCTTCGGCGCGATACCCGGAGTCCACGCTTGCACCCTACGACGGCGACAAGCCATCGACATACGCTGATTTGCGTTCGGGGCGGAGGCCGCGTAACTTTCTCTCTGCGCACGGGGTACGGACACTTCGCCCAACAAGGGCAGAGCGGCCGGAACCAAGCGCAAACGGGCGGTGCGGAAGCCGATTTGGCAAAGCGAAGCCGACCGGGTAAAGTAGACAAGCCGGCAGAGATCCGGGCGAGCGTGCAGCGAGAGCTGCGGCGGCCGGTCTGCAGGTTCCCCCTTCGAGGCGCTGATCGAGATGATCGGTCTGTGCGTGCGCGAAGGAACGTTCGGACGAAGCAAAGTTGGGCCGGAGATCCGGCTTGACAGAACGAGTCCGGCAGGTAAGATAGAGCAGTTGCCCCAAGGGCGGGCCTCCTGGTTTGGGGGGTCGGTGGTTTGGTGTGTGTTTGTTCTTTGAG
>NZ_JBAKHX010000101.1:0-24289 GCF_036906915.1 Micromonospora sp. CPCC 206061 | reverse complement strand
CGCGCGCCGGGTGGGGCGCGCGCCGGGTGGGGCGGCGGAGTGGCCCGGGGCGGCCGTGGGTGGGTGGATTCGTGGGTTAGAAGGTGGGGGAGGGGACGGGGTGGCCCCAGAGCCAGCCCTGGCCCAGGTCGCAGCCGATCGCGCGTAGGCGGCGGGCTTGCGCGGGCGTCTCCACGCCCTCGGCCGTCACGCTCAGGCCCAGCTTGTGGCCGAGCGTGACCAGGGTGCTCAGGATGGCCTCGCGGGTGGGGTCGACCTCGCCGCGTGGGCGGCGACCCTTCAGGAAGCGGCCCGCCAGCTTTAGACCGTGTACCGGCAACTCGCACAGGTAGGCCAGGTTGGAGTAGCCGGTGCCGAAGTCGTCGATGGCGATCTGTACGCCCAGGTCGGCGAGGGCCCGCAGTGTGTCGACGCTGTCGTCGTCGATGTCCATCACCGCGTCTTCGGTGATTTCGAGTTGGAGGCGTCCGGCGCGCAGCCCGGTGTCGTCGAGTACCGAGGCGACCTGGGCGGCGAGGCCGGGCTGGCGGATCTGGCGTACCGCGAGGTTGACGCTGACGAACGTGTGGTCGGGCCAGCTCGCGGCGTCACGGCAGGCCTGTGTGAGCAGGTGGCGGCCGAGGCGCACGATGAGGCCGGTGTTTTCGGCGAGGCCGATGAAGCGGCCGGCGTCGAGCAGGCCGAGGCGCGGGTGCTGCCACCTGGCCAGGGCCTCGACGCCCATGACGGTGCCATCGGCGATGTCGACGAGCGGCTGGTAGTACGCGGTGAACTCGCCGCGGTCGAGGGCGCCGGGCATGTCGGCGGAGAGCCGGTACCGGGCGACGTCTGCCGCGTTGCGCGCCGGGTCGAAGACCGCCCAGGCGCCCTTGCCGTCGGCCTTGGCCCAGTGGAGCGTGAGGTCGGCTGCGCGCATCAGGTCGGCCGGGTCGGCGCCTTCGACGGGGCGCTCGACGATCCCGGCGCTGGCGGAGACCCGCAGGGCGTGACCGTCGACGAGCACCGGGTCGGCGAGCAGCGCGAGCGCCTTGTCGGCCACCTTGACCGCGTCGTCGGTGCAGGTGGTCTCTTCGACGAGGATCGCGAACTCGTCGCCGCCGAGCCGGGCGACCAGCCGTGACGGGTTGGCGGCGAGGGTGGCGAGGCGGGCGCCGACCTCGCGGAGCAGGTGGTCGCCGACCTGGTGGCCGAGGCTGTCGTTGACGGCCTGGAACCTGTCGAGGCCGAGGAAGCACACGCCGAGGCGGACGCCTCTGCGCGGGTCGGTGCAGGCGTGTTCGAGGGCGCGGGCGAAGAACGTGCGGTTGGGCAGGGTGGTGAGGGCGTCGTGCAGCACGGCGTACCGGAAACGGCTCTCGCTCTCCCGCAGCGCCGCCTCGGCCTTGACCCGCGCGGCGAGCGCGGCGTGGCGCAGCGCGTCCTGCGCGTCGAGGGTGTGGTCGCGCAGCGCCCGCGCGAACCCGGTGGACAGCGCGTCGAGCAGCAGGCCGATGCGGGCCGGGTCACCGGCGAGTCCTGATTGGAGGACGGCGACGGTGCGGCCGAGCGTCTCGGGGGTCTGGAAGCCGGCGGTGACCAGCTCAGTGGCCACTGTGGAGCCGGGCGCCGGGTCGAACGGCTCGGCGGCGATGGCCTTGACCAGCACCGCGGCGAGGCGGTCGACGAGCGCGACCCGCTCGGCGCGCGTCAGCGGCGCGCACGACGTGCCCTGTAACGCCCGCGCCCATTCTTGGGTGAACGGCGCCATCTCCCCGGCCATCGCGCCCTAGGCTACCGCCAGTTCGGGTCGAGGTCACCCGCTCATCGGCGGGCAACCTACACGACCAGTGGATTCCTGTCTCAGAATCTGGAATGACCTGGCCTGCCAGCCCGAACGGACCGCAGTTCCCACCGTACATTCCCGGGATTACTAGTTAGGTTGGGCGAATAGCTGGGAGGTGCGCGGCCTCGTTGGTACCGTCGGCCACGGCTGTGGGGGCTTGGGGGTTAGAGGCGCGGTGGACGGTGGCGGGACGTTGAGCCTGCGCAAGAAGGTGCTGGTGTTGGGTGGCATGGACTTCCTGGCGACGCACCTCGCGCGACGGTTGGTAGCCGAAGGGTTCCGGGTGGTGATCGTCGCGAACGTGCCCAAGTCGCGCACGACCACCGGCAACCGCAGCGTCGAGGTGCTCTCCGGTGACCTGACCAACGTGGACACGTGGGCGGCGCTGCCCCGGGAGTGGGAGCAGATCTACCTGCTCGGAGACGTGCCGACACCGAGGGCGATCGACGCCGACCCGGTCCGGGCGGTACGCGGGCAGGCGCTGGCCGCGCTGCACCTGCTCGACTGGGCCGGTCCCAACGACAAGATCTTCTTCGCGTCGTCCGGCGAGGTGCACGCGGACGGTGTCGACGCGGGTGTGGTGCCGGTACCGACGGACGAGACCGACCCCGTCATGATCGGCGACCTGGTGTCACCGCGCTCGGCGTACGCGGCAAGCAGGCTGGCGGCGGAGGCCGCGCTGCTGCACGGCGCCCGCGCGGGGCGGTGCCGGGTCGTGATCGGGCGGCTCTACGACGTGTACGGGCCGCGGATGCCGGTCGATGAGCTCATCCCGCAGATGTGCCTGCGCGCGCTGCGCGGGGTGGACCCCTTTCCGGTGCCGGGTCCGCACCGGCAGCGCTCCTTCATGTACGTCGACGACGCGATCGCGGCGATGCTGCGGCTCGTCGACACCCCTGCCGCGGCCGGGGAGATCGTCCACATTGGAAACGGTGGGGCCGAGACCAGCGTGGGTGACCTGGCGAAACTGGTGCTGCGGGTGGCCGGGGTCAAGGCGCGCGTCGTCGCGCAGCCGCCACCACGGGGCTCCACCGCCCACCGCATCCCCGACCTGTCGAAGATCCGCCGGCTGATCGGGCTAGAGCCGGGGGTCAGCCTGGAGGAGGGCGTGCGCCGCACCTTCTACTGGTACCGCCGGACCATGACATCCGTCATGGGCGCGGGGTGACGCCGGGCAGCCGACCGGAGCTCTCGCCGGGGACACGATCGTCCCATGATTGTTCTACGTAACCTGGTCAAGCGGTACGGGGCCGTCGACGGGCTCGACCTGGAAATCAGCTCCTGACCTGCCAGGACTCGGACGCCGCGCTGCGGGCGCTGCCCGCTGCGACGCCCGCGCGGCGACATCGAGGTCACCGGACGCGGCCTGGAGGACGCGTTCGTCGCGCTCACCCTGTGTCCGCGCCACACGGCCCTGCTTGCGTCGATCGAGGGCAAACGCACGTACTTTGATCCCCTTCCGCGTGCTTTGCCCTTGATCGACGGGAATGGTCTTGATCGGCGGCCGGGCGGGCTCCGAACACGGCCGCGTTGTCACAGGTCGCGCGCCCGGCCATCGCGCGACAAGCCCACCCCGCGCCCAAGGGCCGCCGCGGTCGCTAGCGGTGGTACGCCGGCGGGCGGTCCAGGAGGCAGAATTCGTTGCCCTCCGGGTCGACGAGGACGGTGAAGGGCTCGCTGCCTGTCTGGCCCACGTCGGCCCGGCGGGCGCCGAGCGCGAGCAGCCGCTCCACCTCGGCCGCCGGATCGCCTTCGATCGCGAGGTCGATGTGGCCGCGCAGTTTGTTGCGCTTGGTGGCGCCGGTCGGCTGGAGCCAGATCGTGGGCGAGGCCGGCGGCGCGCCCTCCGGCGGGAGCAGATGGACGTTGCCGTCGGCGGCCTTGTCGATCCGGTAGCCGAGCGCTTCGGACCAGAACCGGGCCATCAGCGCGACGTCGTGCACGTCGAGCGTCCACTGAGCGATATGACTGGGCATCGCGGGCTCCTCTCAAGGTAGGCGGTCGGACAGCGGCCACACGTACGGGAGGTCGTCGGGCAGATCGGCGCCGAATAGCGGCCGGTAGAACGCGGGGTCCTTGCGCAGCAGCGACGAGCGGTGGCTGCGGTGCACGTCGTCCCGGCCGAGCCACGGTGGCAACTCGCCGGCGCCGGCCAGCGCCGCCTGGTCGCGCGGCTCCTGGCCGTACTCGGCGACGAGCGTGCCGGCGACGCTGTCGCCACGCCCGCCGGCCGTCCAGGCGGTGCAGATGTCGAGGCCGTACCGGACCAGACCCTCCAGGTAGCCCACCCACATCTTCACGACCGGATGGTGCCGCCACCCGTACCCGGGCACGGTCAGCGCGCGTAGCACCTGAAGCGCCTCGACGCGCTGCTTGCCCAGCCGGCGCCCGTCCAGCACCGCGGCTGTGGCGGCGAAGTCCGGGTACGGCAGGAAGGTCTGCACGCCCGGGTAGTACCCGGGCAGGTGCCTTTCAGACCGTGACTCGTAGTCGCATGATCTTCGTCCCCGTACGGGGCTGGTGGGCCACGCTCGGGTTCGAGGACGCCGCCCGTCGCGCTCCGGCACCGCCGTGTACCTCACCTGGGGGATCGCCGGACCGAGTTGCGGGGAAGCCCCGACCGCGGGCGAGGTGGCGATCGGCGCGTTTTTCCCGCGTACAGCACGCGGCGGCCGCGCTGGCCCACCTCGACCCCGACTGGTCGAGGTGGGCCGCGGCGCTGGCTCTTCCTGATGGCCGCCGAGCTGGTCGTCTCGTCGATGGTGCTGGGGTTCCGCACCGACGTGATGCTGCTGGCGATCATCCTGCTGACGCCGCTCGGCAAGCTCAGTGACTCAGGGCCGGCCCTCGTTGAACGGCGGCTGACCGCCCGATGAGCGTCCAACCCAGCCAGCCCACGCCGACCGCCGCGACGAGCAGGCCACCGAGGTAGACGGGCTCGGGTACGGCGTTGCGCAGCGAGCCCGGCACCATGCCGACGACGTACAGCGCGATGGCCGCGGCGGGCAGCCTCCTGGCGCGCCAGCTCGACACTCCGAAGAGGACGGTGCCGGCGATGAGCACGAGGGCTGTCGCCCGGAACGCGGTGCCGGTCGCGCCTCCGACCAGCCCGTCGACGACGCCGCCGTCGAGGTATCGGAAGACAAAATGGAGGGTGTACTCGATGGCGAACGCACCGGCTAGCCCGGCGGCGTTGAGGCCGTAGCCGACACAGCCGAGCACGCCCGCCTCGGCGCGCTGCCAGAGGTAGAGGCCGCTGAGCGCGAACAGGCCGAACAGCGCGGCGAACGGCGCGACGGCGTGGGTGAGGTCGTTTTCCGGCAAGGCACCGGACCGGCGGGCGGCGTTGACCGCCAGCAACAAGGCACAGGCGAGGCCGGCGGTGCCGGCTACGCGATACAGGCGATTGAGCTCCATACAAAGGTGATACGGGCCGGTGTGGTCGCCAGTCCACGCACGTAAGGACCCGGTCACCGATCCGATACCGCCCCGTGTCCGCCCCACCGCCGTGCGCCCGCCGCCGACGGCCGTCCGCCGCTCCCTGCCGGCCCGTGCCCGTTCCCGTCGATCAAGGAGATCTGCATGGATCAAGGGCAAATGCACGTCGAAAAGAGATCAAACCACGTGCGTTTGCCCTTGATCGACGGGAACGGGCACGGGCCGCGGGCGGGAGGGGGAGGGGCGGGAGGGGGTTAGAAGAGGACTAGGCCGTGGTCGGGGCAGGCGGCTGGGGTGGGGGCGGTTTCGGGGACGCAGTAGGCGGGGAGGCCCTGGAGCAGGTTGTGGGCGTAGACCAGGACTACCGCGCCGGTGAACTCGTGGCGTTCTGTCGGGGTGCCGAACTGGGAGCGGGCAGTCGCCTCCGTGCGGGAGGACGGGTTGCGGGTGTCGATCACCAGGAACCTCGCGTCGTGCTTCGCCGGGTCGTACCAGTCCTCCTTGGACTCCCAGCGGTACGAGGCGATCGAGGTGCCGGCCACCACGGGCGCGACCTGCACACGGCCGCTCGTCAGGACGGTCACGTTGTTGGCGTTCCAGTATTCGCCGATCCCGTACGTCAGCCCGCGATCGTCGAGCCATCGGGCCACGTCGACGGCGTGTCCGGGTACACCTTTGAAGGTGGCGTGGGCGACCAGCTCGCCGGCCAGCAGCATCAGCAGCACCGCGAGCGCCGCTGTGACCTTGTGGCCCGCCGCCGCGAGCGGCGGGCCGAAGATCCGGGCGACGAGCACCGCGCCCAGCGGGAGGATGGCGACCACCTGGCGGGCGGAGAGCAGGTCGGTGGGGAGCGCGGAGACGACGAAGGCGCCCAGGTTTACCAGGATGCCGACGGTGAGCAGCTCGACCATGCGGTCGTGGGGGCCGCGGAGGGTGCGGGCGGCGGCGATGATCACGGCGGCGAGGGTCGCCAGCAGGCCGATCAGGTGGAGGGCGGCCATGGCCATGCCGGCGGGGCCTTCGCGGTCGGGGAAGTAGGCGCCGAAGTTGATCGCGAGCACTCGGGCGGCCAGCCACAGGTGGTGGCCGAGGTCGGACAGGGGGCTCAGCTTGGCCTCTGCGGCATGGGCGCCAAAGCCGCCGCCGAGGCGGATGGCGAAGAGCACCAGCTGGGCGATCACGATCGATGCCGGGCCGGCGATGAGAAGACCCAGGTCGGTTCGGTTACGGAGCAGCCGCCAGGCGCTCACTACGAGCAATGGGAGCACACCGATGTACATCACCAAGGGGTCCGCTATCTGGGCCCAGGCGAGCAGTCCCGCTACCGCGTAAGGGAGCCACCTCCGGTCGGCGGCGCGCTCGACCAGCAGCCACGTGAGCAGGAGCGGGATCGCGGTGCCGGTGTGGTCCGGCGAGGTGAGCTGGGTCACGGCGGCGAAGCCGAGCGCCGGCACCGCCACGACCGCCCCGGCCAGGGCCACCCGGACCACAGCCTCACGGCCGGTGGCGCGGCCCTTCGCGGCGACCGCCACGACGAGGACCAGCAGCGTGAAGACCAGCGCGGCGACCGCGTGCGTGGTGTCGTCGTGAAAGCCGTACGTCGCCTCGACGAGCGCGAAGAGCAGCAGCTCGTTGGTGTAGAAGGAGACGTCGGTGACGGTCCAGCCGCGCAGCAGCACGTTGCCGTGGAGCATGTCCCACGCCTGGAGGGCGTTGCTCGCGCCGTCGGAGTTCACACCCACCGCGCGGGACATGAGCAGGTACGCGAAGAACAGGCCCACGGCCATGGCGGCACCAACCACCCACCGGGCCCGGCGGATGATCACCGGCACGCTCACCGAAGGCACCGTACCGCACGCGGGATGTTGAACCGTGCGCGGGAACCACACGTACCTGTGGGTACTCGTCACTGATGTGAGGGAGCCTATGGACCGCCCCCGTCCGCGCCACGTCGACCGTCGCGACCAAGGACTGCGTCGCCAGCGAACGGTCACCCAGGGCGCCGCTTTCGGCGCCGCCGCGCTCGCCGTGGCGTTCGGCTGGGTGTTCGCGCAGCCCACGGAAGCACCGGCGACAGAACCAGCCGGCAACAGCGAGAAACTGCCTGCCACGAAGGTGCCCGCCACCAAGGCCCCGGCCACGAAGGCGCCCGCGAAGGACAAGCAGAAGCAGCCGGCCGCGGAGGAGTCGGAAGAGCCCGAGCTGAAGGCGCCCGAGGAGCCGCCGGCCGAAGAGCCCGAACAGGAGCAGGAACAGCAGCCTGACGCCCGGTCGGGCGGGTCATGACTGGCACGCGGGTGGCACCGGCGCGGGCGACGTTCCCCGCGCTCGGCACCACCGCTGTGCTCCTCGTGACCGACGAGGCGGCGCTGCCCGAGGCCGAGCGCCTGCTGCGCGACGAGCTCGAAGCCGTCGACGCGGCGTACAGCCGGTTTCGGCCCGATTCCGAGATCATGCGCCTGCCGCACGGCCGGGCCGCGCCGGTGAGCCCACTGCTCGCCGGCGCGCTCCGGGCCGCCCTGCGGGCCGCCGACGCCACCGATGGCCTGGTCGACCCGACGGTCGGCCAGGCTCTTGTCGACCTCGGGTACGACCGGGACTTCGCGAAGATCACCCCATCCGGTGACGGTTTCACCCCGAAGCCGGCGCCCGGGTGGTGGCGGGTCCGCATGGAGGGCGACAGCGTCATCGTCCCCCACGGGGTGCTGCTCGACCTCGGCTCGACCGGCAAGGCGTACGCGGCCGACCGGGCCGCCGCCGCGATCTTCGAAGCGCTCGGCTGCGGGGTGCTCGTGTCGCTGGGCGGCGACCTGGCGACGGCAGGACCGGCTCCGGGACCGGCGGCGCCTGGACCGAGCGGAGCGCCGACGAAGTCGCCGCGCGGCGCGAGCGAAGGCGGCGGCCGGTGGCTGGTCAGCGTCGGCGACGATCACCAGAACGCCGGACCGGGCGACCCGGTGGTGTCGGTGCGCTCCGGCGGGCTCGCCACATCGAGCGTCACTCGGCGGGCGTGGCGGCGGGGCGGCCGACCAGTACACCACATCGTGGACCCGCGTACCGGTGACGTGCCAGCGGCGGTCTGGCGTACCGTCACCGTCGCGGCCCGGTCCTGTGTGGACGCCAACGCGGCCGCGACAGCCGCGGTGGTGCGCGGCGATGGCGCGGAAGCGTGGCTGCGGGGCCTCGCACTGCCCGCCCGTCTCGTGGGGCACGACGGCCGCGTGGTCGCGGTCGCCGGGTGGGGGACCCATGGATGAGATAAACCTCTGGTACGTGGCACGGGCCACCGGGATGGTCTCGTTGCTGCTGCTCACGGGCACGGTCCTGCTGGGGATCATGGGCCCGATGAAGGTGGGCACGGTGACGTGGCCGCGGTTCGCGCTGGCGGGACTGCACCGCAACATCTCGCTGCTCACCCTCGCGCTGGTCATGGTGCACGTGGTGAGCATCGCGGTCGACGAGTACGTGCCGATCACGTTCGTCGACGCGGTGGTGCCGTTCGTGTCCGCGTTCGAGCCGCTGTGGCTGGGGCTCGGGGCGATCGCGTTCGACCTGATGCTCGCCCTGCTCATCACCAGCCTGCTGCGGCCCCGGATCAACCCGCGGCTGTGGCGGTCCGTGCACTGGTTCGCGTACATCTGCTGGCCCGTGGCGCTGGCGCACACCATCGGCATCGGCACCGACGCCGCCGCCGGGTGGCCGCTGGTCGTCTCGGTGCTGTGCGCGATGGCGGTGGTGGCCGGCGCGGTGTGGCGGGTCACGCCACGCCTGAAGAGCCTCAAGACTCCTCAAGCCTCATGACAAGGGGGGCCGCATGACGAGTGTGCTGCTGGAGCGGGCGCCGTGGGAGACGGCGCCCGGGCTGCCGCGCTTACTGGGCACGGGACGGAGGCTCGCCGAGCACCGGGAGGCGTACGGCGGGCTTCCGCTTCGGACTTTCGCCGGCGAGGAGGGGCGGGCACGGCTGATCCAGGAGGTCACCCAGGCGGGGCTGCGGGGCCGCGGTGGTGCGGGCTTCCCGACCGGGCGCAAGCTCACGTCCGTCGCGTCGGGCAAGAAAACCCCTGTGGTACTGGCCAACGGCTGCGAATCCGAACCGGCCAGTCGCAAGGACAAGACGCTCCTCGCACACGCTCCGCATCTGGTACTGGACGGTGCCGTCCTCGCCGCGCACGCGGTCGGCGCCGAAAAGGTGATCATCTGCGTCGAGCGCGGCGGCTCACTGCCCGAACGGCTCGAACGCGAACTCGCCCAGCGCAAGGGCGACCCGGTGAAGTGGCAGATAGCGCGCATCCCCCGGCGGTACGTGTCCAGCGAGGAGTCGGCGCTCGTCCACTTCGTCAACTCCGGCGACGGGCGGCCGATCGCGGTGCCGCCGCGCCCGTTCGAGCGCGGCGTCGAGGGCCGGCCGACGCTCGTCGACAACGTGGAGACGCTCGCGCACATCGCGCTCATCGCACGGTACGGTCCGGACTGGTTCCGCGAACTGGGCACCCCGACCGACCCCGGCTCCACGTTGGTCACCATCGATGGGGCGGTCGCGCGGCCCAACGTGTACGAGATCGTGCCCGGTATGCGAATCGGCGAGGTGCTCGACGCGGCCGGCGGTGCCACCGAGCCGCTCGGCGCGGTACTGGTCGGCGGGTACTTCGGCACCTGGGTGCCCATGCCAGAGGGCTGGAGCATGCCGCTGTCGCACGATCGCACCGGGCCCGGCGGCGTGACGCTCGGCGCGGGCGCGATCTTCGCGCTGCCGGCCGACGCGTGCGGGCTCGCCGAGACGGCGCGCATCACGCGGTACCTGGCCGAGGAGTCCGCAGGTCAGTGCGGGCCGTGCGTGTTCGGGCTGCCCGCGATCGCCGACGACCTGCGTTCCGTGGCGTTCGGCCGGTGCGGTCCGTCGACCCGCCAGCGGCTGATGCGGCGCATCGAGACGGTGTCCGGTCGCGGTGCCTGCCGGCACCCGGACGGGGCGACCCGGTTCGCGACGAGCGCCCTGACCGCCTTCGCTGAGGATCTTGAGACGCACCTGAACGGGTGGACCTGTTCGGGGGTGAGCCGCGACCCGATGCTGCCGCTGCCGAAGGCGCGCGACCGGGGTTGGCGATGAGTGAGGAGCCGCCCCGGCTGCAGGTGAACCCCATCGCGTGCGTCGCGCACGGGGTCTGCCGGGAGCTGCTACCCGAGCGGATCACCATGGACGAGTGGGGGTACCCGATCGTGGACGGCTCCCCGCTGCCAGCCGACCTGGTGGCGCACGCGCGGCGCGCGGTCGCCGCCTGCCCGACACTCGCCCTCCGCGTAGACGGCAAGCTGGCCCGCCGCCGCTAAGGCGCGCTCGTAGGCGCCGCGCTTCGCGGAGACGCCCGCCGCCGTGCGGGCGCCCTACGCCGTGCCGTGCCTGGGTGGCGCGTGCCGCGGACGCCGCGCTCGCCATAGGCGGGGGCAGGTTCGGGGATGTGGCGGGGATCGGGCCCAGGTTGAGGGCGCGGTTCTGGTGAAGTTGCTGGTTCGGCTGGCGGGCGTAGGGTCGGAACGGTGTACGAGGAACGCCCCGCCGGGCTCGCCGGCGCGGTGCTGTGGCGGCGCACGGCCGAGCCGGACGACCGTACCTCGCGGGTGCTGCCGGACGGTTGCATGGACCTGCTCTGGTGGGGCGGCGAGATCGTCGTCGCCGGTCCGGACACGGCCGCGTACCTGAGCGAGATCCATGCCGGCGACGCGCTGATGGGCCTGCGGCTGCCGCCCGGCACCGCGCCGGCGGTGCTCGGGGTGCCGGCCAGCGAGCTGCGCGACGCACGCACGCCACTGTCGGCGTTGTGGCCGGACCGGCTGGTGCGCGAGGCCACTGAGCGGGTGGCGGCCGATCCCGGTACCGCGCTGGAACGGTTCGCGACCGACCGGTTGGCGGCGGCCGGCGGTCCGGATCCGGTCGCCGAGCGGGTCGTCGCCGGGCTGCGGGCAGGCGTGTCCGTCGGTGCCGTGGCCAGCGCGCTCAACGTCAGCGCGCGGCAGCTCCAGCGGCGGTGCCTGCCCGCGTTCGGGTACGGGCCCAAGATGCTCGCGCGTGTCCTGCGGATGGGGCGGGCGCTGGAGCTGGCGTGGGGTGGGACGGGGCTGGCTCTGGCGGCGGCCGATGCAGGGTACGCGGACCAGGCGCACTTCACGCGCGAGGTGCGTGCCCTCGCCGGCACCACCCCGACCACCCTCCTAGCCGCGTAGCTCGCGACGCCCCGCGGCGAGGGCGCGTCCCGCGGCGAGGGGCGGCCTGCCGTGCGGGTGCGGCCCGCCGTGCGGGTGCGTCTCGCCATGCGGGTGCGCTGCGCCGTACGGGGGCGGCCTACCGTGTGGGTGCGCTGCGCCGTGAGGGGCGGCCGCCGTGCGGGACGGCCTGCCGCGATCAAGGGCATTCGCGTCGATCAAGGCCGAACGCACGTGGAAAAGAGATCGAACCACGTGCGTTTGCCCTTGATCGACGAGGATGGGCGCACGCGGCGCCCACGCGGCGCCCACGCGGCGGGCGGCCGCGGGCCGGCTAGGGGAGCGGGGCGAAGAGGTCTACCGCGTTGCCGTCGGGGTCGTGGAGGAGGGCGTAGCGCTGGCCCCATTCGGCGTCCCATGGCTCCTTGCGGCCTTCGTAGCCGGCCGCGACCATCTCCCCGTACACCTTGTCGACCTCCTCCGGGCCGTCGCAGCGAAACGCGAGCCCGGCGCGCGCCCCGCCCGTCGGTGGCTGCCAGCTGGGGTCGAAGGAGCGCACGGTGTCGACGGTGTCGAGGAGCAGGCGGATGCCGCCGGGCAGGGCGGTCTCGACGTGCGGCGCGTTTTCGGCGTCCGGCGGGAATTGGAGCCCGAGCCGGCGGTAGAAGGAAAGCGAACGGGGAATGTCGGCGACGACAAGGCCGACGGCGTCGATTCGAGGTGTCATGTCGCTACCGTACGAACACCGATGTCGATCGCTCTTGAACGATTCGGACACGGCGGGCGCGTGCCGTGCGCTCTTCTGACCAGCGGCGTAGGGTGAGGTGTACCGCCAATGACGCCCGGTCGGCGGAGTGGTTAACCCGCTCCGAGCTTGTTCCCAGGTTGTCCCTGTATGGTGCGGTTCGTTAACTTTGTCCCCTGCGGCGAGAGGGAAGCGACTATGAGGCTGGCCTACCTGGACGCTGGCTCCGGGAGTTTGATCGTGCAGGCGGTGGTCGCCGGAGCGGCCGGGATGGCAGTGGCCGTCAAGCTGTACTGGCGGCGGCTCACGGGGCGCTTCCGTCGCCGTGCTGAGGCGCCTACGGACAACGACTGAGGACGGCCCGGTGGTAAGGGTTGAGCCGGCTTCCTTCCGTGACCCGTCGGGCCGGGTCTTCTATCGTGACGGTCAGGTGTTCCGCGGGCTCAGCCCGGTGGCCGCGCAGGACTGGCGGGCTCTCGCCGCCACCAAATTCTTCGCGAATGCCGTAAAAGCGGGCAAAATCACGGCTACCGAAGAAGCCGAGAAAACCGACGAGTGGGACGTGGTGCTCAGGCACGAGCGCATCCCTTTCGTTTCGTACCCGTTCGAGTGGTCCTTCGCGATGCTGCGCGACGCCGCGCTGCTGCACCTCGACCTGCTCCAGGCCGCTCTCGCCGAGGGCCTGACCAGCAAGGACGGCTCGGCCTACAACCTGCAGTGGCGGGGCGCCAGCCCGGTCTTCATAGACGTGGGCTCGTTCGAGCCGGCGCGACCGGGCGAGCCCTGGGCCGGCTACCGGCAGTTCTGCCAGACGATGCTGTACCCGTTGATGCTGCAGGCGCACCTCGGCCTCGACTTCCAGCCGTGGCTGCGCGCCTCGGTCGACGGCGTAGAGCCGGCGCGGATGCGCAAGCTCTTCGGCGGCGCCCGGCGCTTCAAGGCGGGCGTGCTCAAGCACGTGCACCTGCACGACGCGGTGCAATCCCGCAACGCGAGGTCGAGCACCGGTGAGGTGCGCGCCGAGCTGCGCGACGCCGGGTTCTCCGCGGAGCTGGTCAAGGCCACCGTGCGCGCCATCGACAAGCTGGTGCGCGGCCTCGACTGGCAGCCGCCGGCCAGCCACTGGACGGCGTACCAGCAGACCTGCACCTACTCGGACGCCGACCGGGCCGCGAAGGTGGAGTTCGTCGAGGCCGTCCTCTCCAAGAAGAGCAGCCTGACCCTCGACCTCGGAGCGAACGACGGCACGTACTCGCGGCTGGCCGCCAAGCACTCCGACTACGTCGTGGCCGTCGAAAGCGACGCGGCCGTGGTCGACAAGCTTTACCGCGACCTCCACAACGAGGGGGAGCGGCGGGTGCTGCCGATCGTCATGGACCTGGCAGATCCCTCACCGGGCATCGGCTGGCGCGGCCGCGAGCGGGCGTCGTTCGAGCAGCGCGCCGACGCCGACACGGTGCTGGCGCTCGCGGTGATCCACCATCTCGCCATCGGGCGCAACGTGCCGCTGCCCGAGATCGTCGACTGGCTGGCCGCGCTCGGCCGCCGGGTGGTGGTCGAGTTCGTCGAGCCTGCCGACCCGATGGCTCAGCGCCTGCTGGCCAACAAGCCCGAGGGCCTGTTCCCGGACTACCGGCGTGACGTGTTCGAAAAGCTGCTGGGGGAGCGGTTCACGGTCGAGCACAGGGCGGAGCTGCCGTCGGGTACCCGCACCCTCTACTGTGGAGTCCGGCGTGCCGGGTAAGCGGTGGCGCCGCGAGCTGTACGCATTTTTGGAGATCGCGGCGCTCTGCGGCCTGGGCGTAGCGCAACCGCTGCTCGACATCACCGGCAAGGCCCCTGACTTCTTCCTGTTCTACGGCGCAGGCCGAGGCGACGTGCTGACGCTGGTGCTACTGGTGACGGTGGTGCCGCCGGTCGCGTTGTGGGGCGTCGGCGCGCTGGCCGGCCTCGCCGGCCAAGCGCTCGCGCGCGGCGCGCCGCACCAGGCGTGGCGGGCGCGCGTCGGCGGGGCCGCGCGGACGGGAACCCACGCGCTGACGCTCGGCGCGCTGCTCGTGGTCCTCGCGGTCCAGGTCGGCAAGAACCTTCTTCCGGTACGCGGGCTACCGCTCGCCTTCCTGGCGGTGCTCGCCGGTGCGGGTCTCACGGTGGCGTACCTGCGCTGGAAGGTGCCCGCCCAGCTGCTGCGGTTCGCGTCGGTGGGTCCGCTGCTGTTCGCGCTGCTGTTCGTCTTCGCGTCGCCCGCGTCGGCTGTCGTGCTCGCCCGGGAGTCCGGAGGCGCCGGGCCGGGAGGGCGGGCCGCCGACACGCACCCGCCGGTGGTCGTGCTGCTGCTCGACGAGTTCCCGCTGGTGTCGCTGCTGGGCACCGACGGCAGGATCGACGCCGCGAAGTACCCGAACTTCGCACGCCTCGCGGGCGCCTCCACCTGGTACCGCAACGCCACCGCGGCGAGCGGCTGGACCCCGTACGCGGTGCCGGCGATGCTCAGCGGCGAGTGGCCCCGCAAGGACAACGTGGCGCCGCATTACACGCAGCACCCCGACAACCTGTTCACGTTGACGGGCGGCCAGTACGACCTGCGGGTGCAGGAGAGCATCACGCAGCTGTGCCCGCCGCGCCTGTGCCCCGACCGGGCGCAGCCCGCCGGTGGCCTGCCGGTGCTGCTCAAGGAGAGCGCCACGCTGCTGGAGCAGTTGGTGTCGCCGGTCGACGCCAAACAAAACCTGGAGGAGTCGTACCGCGAGCCGACCCAGGAGGAGGCCGGCCCGCCGGCTGACCCGCGGTTCCGGTTCGGGGCGCTGGCAGACAACCAGCCGGCCCGATTCACGAACTTTCTCGCCAGCCTCGAAAAGACAGCCAGCAAGCCGCGGCTGAGCTTCCTGCACCTGCTGATGCCGCACACGCCGTGGAACTACCTGGCGTCCGGCACCCGGTACGACGCGCCGGAAGACCTGCGCTACGAGGCGGCCGGCTGGGAGCGGCTCGGGTACGAGCGGCACCTGCAGCAGGTCCAGTACACCGACAAGCTGATCGGGCAGATGCTCGACACCATGCGGGCGTCGGGCATCCTCGACGAGGCGCTGCTGGTGGTGACCGCCGACCACGGCGTGAGCTTCTCGCCGGGCGCGGCCGGCCGGGGGCTCGACGCGCAGCAGAAGGCAGCGGCCGAGGTGCTGTGGGTGCCGCTGTTCGTCAAGGAGCCGCGCCAGGCGGCCGGGCGGGTCGACGACCGAAACTGGGAGCAGGTCGACCTGCTGCCCACGATCGCCGACCTGGCGGGCGTGACGGTGCCGTGGCAGACCGACGGCATCTCTGCCGCCGAACAGACCCGTGACAGCGCCGAAAAGGCGTACCACGACACTCCCAGCAAACCGATCACGGTGGATGGGCCCGCGAACCTGGCCGCGGTGCTGCGTGGCCCGGCCGCGCGTCCGGCGCTGCCGGCGGCGCCGTCGCGGGACCTGATCGGCGAGGCCCCGCCCAGCGGGGCGAGCGAGGCGGGCGCCACCGTGGCCAACGCGAGCGCGTTCGCCGATGTCCAGCCGGGCTCCGGCACGCTGCCGGCCCTCGTGTACGGCACCGTGCCGAAGTCGGTGCGAAACGGGACACCGCTCGCGGTCGTCGTAAACGGGAAGGTCGGTGCTGTCGTGCGCGCCAGCGCGGCCGACGAGGCGGGGCGACGGTTTGGCGCGCTCATCACCGACGAGTCGCTCTTCCGGGCCGGCGCCAACGAGGTCACGGTGCTGCGTCTGGAGTGACGCATCCCTCAGCGATCTCCCGGCGCGAGTCTACCGTTAGCGACGGTATTACGGTGGAATTAACGCGTTGACAGGAAAATCTTCGGGCAAAGCGAGGGGCCTCATGACGGATGTCAAACTCGATCACCACGGTGGACAGCTGTCGATGCCCGTGCACGAGGCCGTCGAGGGCGCTTCCGGCATTGACGTCGGTAAGCTTCTCAGCCAGACCGGGTACGTCACCTTCGACCCGGGCTTCGTCAACACCGCCTCATGCGCGTCGGCGATCACCTACATCGACGGCGACGCGGGCATCCTGCGTTATCGCGGATACCCGATCGAGCAGCTCGCGGAGAAGGCCTCCTTTTTGGAGGTTTCGTACCTGCTGACCTACGGCGAGCTGCCAACCGCCACGCAACTCACGGAGTTCAGCGACAAGGTACGCATGCACACGCTGCTCCACGAGGACATGCGCCGGTTCTTCGACGGATTCCGGTACGACGCGCACCCGATGCCGGTGCTGGCGTCCGCCGTCAACGCGCTGTCCACTTTCTACCAGGACAGCCTTGACCCGTTCGACGCCGACCAGGTGGAGATCTCGACGGTCCGGTTGCTCGCCAAGGCGCCCACAATCGCGTCGTACGCGTACAAGAAGTCGATCGGCCAGCCCTTCATGTACCCGGACAACTCCCTCGGGTACGTGGAGAACTTCCTTCGCATGACGTTCGGTGTGCCCGCGACGGGATACGAGGTCGACCCCGTCGTCGCGAAGGTGCTCGACATGCTGTTCGTGCTGCACGCCGACCACGAGCAGAACTGCTCCACGTCGGCCGTGCGGCTGGTCGGCTCAGCGCAGGCCAACCTCTTCTCCTCGGTGTCCGCCGGCATCAACGCGCTGTCCGGCCCGCTGCACGGCGGCGCCAACCAGGCGGTGCTGGAGATGCTCGAACGCATCCACGCCGAGGGCGGTGACGTGGCGTCGTTCGTGCGCCGGGTCAAGGCCAAGGAGCAGGGCGTCAAGCTCATGGGCTTCGGTCACCGGGTGTACAAGAACTACGACCCGCGCGCCGCCATCGTGAAGAAGGCCGCCCAGGACGTGCTGGCCCGGATGCCGCAGCCCGACCCGCTGCTCGACCTCGCCATGCAGCTGGAGGAGATCGCGCTCGCCGACGACTTCTTCGTGTCGCGCAAGCTGTACCCGAACGTCGACTTCTACACGGGCCTCATCTACAAGGCGATGGGCTTCCCGACGAAGATGTTCACGGTGCTGTTCGCGCTCGGCCGGCTGCCCGGCTGGATCGCCCAATGGCGCGAGATGATGAGCGACCCAGCCAACAAGATCGGCCGCCCCCGCCAGCTGTACACCGGCGCCGAACAGCGCGACTACGTCCCCGTCGAAGACCGGTAATCCGATCCTCCCTCCCCGGTGTCTTGGGTAGCGACGAGACCGGGGAGGACGGATGCGAGACGTGCGCGGCGCGGAGTTCGACGAGTTCGTGCGCACCAGGTCGGTTTCCCTGCTGCGGGTGGCATACCTGCTGACTGGTGACCGGCACGCGGCGGAAGACCTGCTCCAGGAGGTTCTGGAGCAGGTCTACGTGCGCTGGCGGCGGGTACGCACCACGCCCGAGGCGTACGCCCGGCGGGCACTGGTCAACCGGGCTGCCAACCGCTGGCGGCGGCGCGCCCGGCGGCCGGAGAGGGCGCTCGGCGATCTCGACCCGGCCACCCCCGACGCCACCGACGACGTCGCACTGCGCGAGGCGGTGGTGGCCGCCCTGCGCGCGGTGCCGCCCAGGCAGCGCGCCGCTGTGGTGCTCCGCTACCTGGAGGATCTGTCGGTGGCGGATACGGCGGCGGCGCTCGACTGCTCCGAGGGCGCCGTCAAGAGCCACACGTCCCGCGGCATAGCGAAGCTGCGGGAAGCGCTCGCCGACTCCGGACTCGTCGTCACCATCCCCAACGGTTCCGGGAGCTCGCGATGACCATGAACGATACCGACGTCCGGGCGGTACTGCACCGCGCGACTGACCACCTGGAGAGCCCGCCCCGGCTCGTCGACGACGTGCGCCTGGGCGGGCGGCGCCGGGCCGTCCGGCGCCGGGCCTTCCTCGCCGGGGGCCTCGCCGCGGTCACCGCGGCGTCCGTCGGGGGTGTGCTCCAGTTTTCGGGTACCGCAGGCCGGGTCGAGGTGGCATCGCCGGTGTTCGACCTGCCCACCCGCGGCGACCTGGCCCATGACGAGGCGTACCTGCGGCAGGTGACCGGCGCGTGGCGCCGGGCCATAGAGGATCTCGGCGGCGGGACGCGTGGCTCCGTACACGTGCTCTGGGCGGGCAGCACCCCGGCGGGGCCGGCCGCGTTCGTCGCCCAGCGCAGCTCGGCCAACCCGGTGGTCGTGGAGCCGGACGGGCACCGCCTGGTCGGCTACGCGGCGATCGTCGAGCCGACCATCGACGGTCCGCGGCTCATGACCATCGGGCAGCTCGACGAGTCGATCACCCTGGACCGGTTCCAGCAAGCGGCGCTGCTTGGACCGGTCCGCGACGTGCTTCTCGTGCTCGACTTCGCCGGCGCTGCGGTCGAGTACTCACCCGCCGTGACCTACGCGCCCGACGGGAAGGTCGTGCGCACGTTCCAGCGCATGGTGTTCCAGGACGGCGCCGCCGCCGTGCGGGTGCCGCCGCAGCGCGACAAGGTCACCATCGCGGTCTCGCTGATCCCAGTCAGCATGGAGAACTCGATCCAGGTCAACGGCTCGTCGGAGATCCTCTTTCCCGGCGGCAAAGACCGGCCGCAGGCCCCGCTGTACGAGCACGTGCTGCCCGGCGCGGAGCAGGCGTGGGGCGCCGACCCGGGCGCACAGGTGGTCGACCTGTGGAAGGGCCCGCTCGCGCCGTACGTCGATCAGGCTGGCTCGCACGCACAGAACGGCTCGCCCCTCTACACGCTCTTCGGCGTCACCCCGGACGGACGGCAGCTGTACCTCGCGACCGTGCAGTATGACGACGACCCTGGACGCGTGATCGCGCTGCTGGGCCGGGGCACGGCGTTCGAGGTAGCGGCCAGCGGGTTCGTCGACGAGGGCGCGCTGCCGGTGAAGCTGCGGCTGCCGGAAGGGCAGGGCGTGGTCGTGGCGAGCGAGGGCGCGGCCCTCAGCTACCGCGTGGGGGACGAGGGCTGGCACGACGCCGGCCGGAACGCGGCGCTGCTGCCCGCCGGCGCGACCGAGGTGCGTGTCACCCCGGCGAGCGGTGCCGCCAGTACCATCCGGCTGTGAGTTTCATGGCACCATGACCGATCATGGGTGAAGTCGGGTCGGTCGTGCCACGCACCGCCGCCCGTCCGGCCGAGCCGGGCGGGCGCGTGGTGTTCGCCGTAGCAGCCGTGGCGACGCTGGCGCTGCTGCTCGCGCGCAACCACCGGGTCTTCGCGGCGGCGGTGTACGAGAGAGGCGACTTCGCCGCCAACTCGATCATCACCGGGGACGCGAAGCACTTCGAGCTGCTGGTCGGCAACTACTCCCGCCTCGGCTTCTCGCATCCCGGTCCGGCGTTCTTCTACGTGCAGGCGTTCGGCGAGTGGCTCTTCCACGACCTGCTGCACGCCGTGCCGGCACCGTGGAACGGCCAGTGGCTGGCGCTGCTCGTGCTCAACGCGGTACTCGTCGGACTGACCCTCGCGATCCTGCACTCCTGGTCGCGGTCCTGGTCCGCGACGGCGCTGGCCGGCGGCGCAGCGTTCGCGTTCCTCGCCGCACAGCCCCCAATCCTGGCGTCCGCGTGGATGCCGCACCTGTACGTGGCGCCGTTCCTGCTGCTCCTCACGGCGGGAGCGTCGGTGGCGGCTGGCCGCCTGCCGCACCTGCCGCTGCTGGCGCTGGCGGCGGGCTTCCTGGTCCACGGCCACGCGGGTTTCCTGTTCTTCGTACCGGTCATCGTGGGCGTCGCGGCCTTCTTCGGATGGCGCCGGCGCGGGCCGGACGACCCGCGCCCCGCGCTCTGCCAGGCGGCGGTGGTGGTGGGCGTGTTCGCGCTCCCCATGGTGATCAACCTCGTCATGCGGTGGCCGGGGGAGTTCTCGCGGTACTTCGGGTACGGCGGGAAGCGCCACACGCACGGGCCCGGCGCCATCGCCTCGTACGTGCTGCATTTCTGGGCGGAACGACCGGGAACGGCGCTGGCGCTCGTCGTGGTGCTCTTCGGCGGCGTCGCGGCGCTCGCGCGCCACGACCGCTTCCTCGCCGCCGGTCTCGGCATGGCCGGGCTCGCGACCACGCTTTTCATCGGGTACGCCGCACGCGGCATCGACGACCTGAGCCAGACCTACGTGGGGCACTTCTCCCGAGCGGCACCGCTGCTGCTGCTCATGTTGCTGGTGCTGGGGATCGCGCAGAGGCGGACTCCGCACCCATGGCTGGCGCTGGCCGTACTGGTCGGTGCGCTCGGTGTCGCCAGCCGCTCGCCCGCGCTGGCCTCGAACCCTGAGCACCTACCGGAGCTGCCGCGCGTCGTGTCCATCCTCAATGGATACACGGGTGGGAAGCCGGCGGTGGTCGAGCTGGAGCACGCGGCGTGGCCGGCGCTGACCGCGCTCGTGGCGCACGCCGACCGCACCGGGACGCGGGTGTGCGCCCGTGATCCGCGGTGGAGATTCCTGGTGACCGCCGAGTTCGTGTGCACCCCTTCCGACGTGGCCAGCGGTCGTCCGGTGCGGCTGACCGAGCGTGCGCCGCTCGGTGCCACCGTCCTAGCCGAGGTCGACGGGATGATCCTGTCAGGCTAGCCCCGCTACACGGGCCACTCGTGCACCGGGACGTTCTCGTGCATGTGCTCGATGTACCGCTTGAGCACTTGGCGCAGCGCGGACCGGCGGTCGAGGTTGTCGTTGTCTTCCAAGGCGTGCAGCGTCTCGACCTGCCACGCGGCGCCGTTGCGACCGGTGAGGCAGCGCTGCTCGATGACGCGTAGCAGCCGGTCGCGCTCGGCGGGGTCGACGCCCCACTGATCGAGCCCCTCGTACGCCATCGGCAGCAGCCGGCGCAGCACCAGCTCGATCACCGGCAGGTAACCGAGCCCCGGCCAGTACACGGTGGCGTCGATGCCGTGACGGGCGCAGGCGTGGAAGTTCTCCTCGGCGGCGCTGAACGACATCTGTGACCACAATGGACGGTCGGACTCGGCGAGCGTGCGGACGACCCCGAAATAGAACGCGCCGTTGGCGATCGTGTCGAGCACCGTCGGGCCGGCCGGCAGCACGCGATTCTCCACCCGCAGATGCGGCCGCTCGCGCACCACGTCGTACACCGGGCGGTTCCAGCGGTAGACGGTGCCGTTGTGCAGGCGCAGCTCCGTCAGCTTCGGGGTGTCGCCGCGGGCCAGGGTCTGCGCGGGATCGTCGTCGTCGCACACCGGCAGCAGCGCGGGGAAGTACCGCACGTTCTCCTCGAAGAGGTCGAACACCGACGTGATCCATCGCTCGCCGAACCACACGCGTGGGCGTACACCTTGGGCCTTTATCTCCTCCGGGCGGGTGTCCGTGGCCTGCTCGAAGAGCGGGATGCGGGTCTCCCGCCACAGCTCCTTGCCGAACAGGAACGGCGCGTTCGCCCCGAGCGCCACCTGGACCCCGGCGATGGTCTGGGCCGCGTTCCAGTAGGCGGCGAACTGCGCCGGGCTCACCTGTAGATGGAACTGGGTGCTCGTGCACGCCGCCTCGGGCGCGACCGTGTCGGCCGTGACCGCCAGCCGGTCGATGCCGTCGATGCGGATTTCGAGATCCTCACCCCGGGCCGCGAAGATCTGCTCGTTCAGCAGGGCGTACCGCGGATTGGCCGACAACGACTCCAGCGTCAGGTGCTCGCGGCGCAGCGTCGGCAGGATACCGATCATGACCATGTGGGTGCCGACCGTGCGCGCCTTCTGTTCGGCCTCGTTGAGGCTGGCCCGCACGTGCCGCTCGAAATCGGCGGTGCCATCGCCGCCGAGCCGGCGCGGTGCCACGTTGATCTCGATGTTGAACTGGCCCAGCTCGGTCTGGAAATCAGGGTCGGCGATAGCGGCGAGCGCGTCCGCGTTGCGCATGGCCGGCTCGGCGTCCTCGTCGACCAGGTTGAGCTCGATCTCCAGACCTGTCATCGGGCGCTCGACATCGAACCGTGCCGCCCGCAGCATCTCCGCGAACACGTCCAGGCACTGCCGCACCTTCAGCCGGTATCGGGCCCGGTCCTCCCGGCTGAACTCGCGCCGTGCGACCTGTTCGCCCATGACTCCACAGTGGCACGGCACGGTGCCCGTGGGGAAGGGATCAGGCGACGAGTGCCACCGGCTCGGGCTCCCGTTCCCGCTGCGGCACCGGCAGCGGCAGCGGCAGCGGCAGCGGCTCGACCTTGGTTGGCGCCTCCGCCGGCAGCGCCGCGCCTTCGGCCGGCCTGGTCAGCATCACGACGCCGGCGGCCGCGACCGCCGCCGCGCCCAGGGCCACCACCGCGCCCCGGCCGCCGCCCGCGAACCGCTCGCCAAGCAGCGCCATGCCGATGACCGCCGACGCGATCGGGTTCGCCAGGCTCACCGTCGCGAGCGGGGCGCCCAGACCGGAGTCCCGGTACGCCACCTGCGAGAGCAGCAGCCCGCCCACCGACATCGCGGCGAGCACCAGAGCGATCGGGCTGAGCAGCGCGCCCGCCCCATCGGTGGTGGCGCGCAGCGTCACGGTCTGCGTGAGCGCCGACGACACCGCGAACGCGGCGCCCGCGGCAACGGCGTACAGGATGCTGCGCGCGATCGTCGCCTTGGCGTACTTGGCGGCGACCATGACGGCGAGGACGACGATCGTCGCGACCACGGCGAGCGTGGTGGCCCGGCCGGTCGTGAGCACACTCGCCGTGTTGCCCGGCCCCACCAGCACCAGCAGCACCATCAGGCCCGCCAGCGTCAGGCCGGCACCGCGCCAGTGCTCGGTGGCGACCCTCTTGGAGGCAAGAGCCGCACCCATAGGCAGAGCCAGCACCAGCGTGAGCAGGCCCAGCGGCTGCACCAGCGAAAGAGGCCCATACGCCAGGGCGGCGACGTGCAGGGCACCGCCGGCCGCGTTCAGGCCGACCGCGAACCACCACCGACCGAGCCGCAGCAGCGCCAGTACGGTGTGCCGCTCGGCATCGGCGGCAAGGCGCTCCTGCATCACCGCACCGGCCGCGTAAGCCGCGGCGGACGCGATGGCGAAGAGAACCGCCAGCGCCAACGCACTCATGATCTGATGATCTCTCGCGAAGAGGCCTCGCACGTCAGCCGAGGGGCGGTTTGTGCGCTACGTCATGCGCAGTAGTGGGTGACGCCCATCTCATACCCCAGAGGGATGCCGGTCCTCCATCTCCCAGGCGTGATCGAGCACGTGCCAGACGATTCGGCGGGTCGCGTACCGCGCTGGCCAGCCGTTCGGCCGTAGCGGCGAACCGTCCGACGGTTTCGACAGCACCGCGACCAGATCCGCCCTGAGGGCGGCCACCGCCTCCTCGTCATCGAACCTCGGCTGCTTGTGCTTGACCCCGATCTGCCGCCCGTACCCGTCCTCCGACCCCACCACGTGGTCGAGCATCTTGTCGCGGTCCCGCCCGCCGCCCCGCGGCCCCTTGGTCAACTCGGCCGGCGACATCGCCGCGACCGCCGCGAGGACATCCCAGGCGGCGGTGAGCAGCTTGCCGGCGCGCTTGGCCTCGGCGGCCTTGACCGGCTCCCGATCCGCCTCGCTGATCGCGCCCGGCACCCCAAAGTCGGTGCTCGCCGAGCCGGGCAGCCGCTCCTGAATGTCGAACGCGTCCGCGACGGTCCTGGGAAACCGCAGGCCCGCTTCGTCGGCGACGATCCTGTACCGCGACTCGTAATCGGCGAGCGCCTCAAGCGCGAGCTCCTCGGTCTTGGCGGCCCGGCACCAGCCCGGCCACTCCACCGCCCACGCGAAGACCTTCTTGCTACCGATCTCTATCGCTACGGGGGTCGCTTTCCCGGCCATACCCTCACCGTAGGCCCAATTCCTGCCACGTACCGTCATGTACTCCCTCCTTCCAACCCACCCCGCGCACCACCCGCGTCGCGGCCCGCCCCCGATGCGACGCCGCACGTGTGCGGCCTCGCCGTCCGGCCATCCCGCCGCGGTGTCCGCGCGTGGTGTGGTGTCCGCGCGTGGTGTGGTGTCCGCGCGTGGTGTGGTGTCCGCGCGTGGTGTGGTGTCCGCGCGTGGTGTGGTGTCCGCGCGTGGTGTGGTGTCCGCGCGTGGTGTGGTGTCCGCGCGTGGCGCGGCGTCCGCGCGTGGCGCGGCGTCCGCGCGTGGCGCGGCGTCCGCGCG
>NZ_JBAKHX010000100.1:0-24383 GCF_036906915.1 Micromonospora sp. CPCC 206061 | reverse complement strand
CCGCGCGGCGCCGCACCACGCGCGGGCGGCGCGGGCGGCGCGGGCGGCGCGGGCACCGCCAACGCGGGCCGGGCGGGCATGGGCCCGGCCATCATCGGACCCGCCAACACGGGACCCGCCAGCACCGCTGACACGGGACCGGCCAACGCGGGCCCTGCCGGCACCGGGCAGGGCAACGCGGGCACGGCCGCCAGGGCCGGCGGGATCGAGGGGGGCCTCGGGCGCTGGCGGGTGCTCGGGGTCGGGGTGGCGGGGATGGCGGAGACGGGCGTGCTGGTCGACGGGAGCGACCGGCCGCTCGCCCCCGCCATCGCCTGGCACGACCCGCGCGGCGACCTCGACACGATCGCGCGGGAGCTCGGCACCGAGGAGTTCCAGCGGACGACCGGCCTGCCGCTGACCCCGCTCCCCTCACTCGGCAAGCTGCTCTGGCTGCGCAGGCGCCACGCCGACCTGGGCAAGCCAGTGCGGTTCTTCTCAGTGGCGGAGTGGGTGGTGCGGCGGCTGGGCGGGGAGCCGGTCGCCGAGCTGTCGCTGGCCAGCCGCACCGGGCTGTTGGACTTGGCCGCCGTGCGACCGTGGGACGCGGCGGCCGATCTGCTCGGCTGGCCGGCACTGCTCCCCGAGCCGGTGCCAGCCGGCACGCTCGCGGGGCGAGCCGGCGGCGACGGGGTGCCCGAGGTGTTGCGGGGCGCCGCGCTGACGGTGGCGGGGCACGACCATCAGGTGGCCGCGTACAGCGTCGGTGCGGCCACCGACGGCGCGCTGTTCGATTCGCTGGGCACGGCCGAGGCGCTGGTCAGAACGATCCGGCCACTTTCTCGCGACCAGGTCGGTGCACTCGTCGGCCACGGCATGTCGGTCGGTTGGGGCGTGGTGGCCGGCCACCTCTGTGTACTCGCCGGGCTGCCCACCGGCCTGACGCTGGGCCGGATCGCGGCGCTGCTCGGTGCGAACACGAGCGCCGAGCGCCACACCCTCGGTGAGCAGGCGCTGGCAGTACCCGATCATCCGACGCTGCGACTGGTGAGACCGAACGACGAGCAGTTCGGTCTCGCGGGCATCACCGACGGCGTCACGCCGGCGGCGCTGTGGCGCGCCGCGGTCGACGGCATGGTCGCCGACGCCCAGCGGGCGCTTGACCGCATCGACGCGCTCGCCGGCCCGTACCGGGAAGTGGTCGTCGCGGGCGGCTGGCTGCACAATCCCGCGCTGCTCGCCGCGAAGCGGCGGCAGTTTCCCGCGATGCGCACGACGAGCGTCGCGGAACCGGGCGCCTACGGCGCCGCTCTCATGGCCGCGCGCGCGGCCGGTGTCCCACTGCCAGATGGAAGGTAGAACCACATGCCCCTCAGCCTTGATCAGATCGCCAACGACGCGGGGACGTTCGCGATCCTCGCGATGGACCAGCGCGGCACCTTGCGCAAGATGTTGGAGAAGGCTGGCCAGCCGGCGTCCGGCGAGGACATGAGCGATTTCAAGGTCGACGTGATCGGTGCATTGTCGCCGCACGCGTCGGGCGTGCTCACCGACGTCGAGCACGGCGTCGGAGCGGTCCGGGCCGCCGGGGCGCTCGACGCGCGGGCCGGGCTGCTGATCTCCAGCGAGCGCTCGCCGCAACCGACGTGGAACGGCGAGCACCGCACCGAGTACGCGCCGACCGAGCGCGGTCCGGCGTTCGTGGCGGAGAACGGCGGCTCGGCGCTGAAATTCCTGGTGCGCTGGCGGCCGGACCGGGTGGCCGGACCCGGCGAGCCGGACCTGGCGAAACAGGCCCTGGACGCGGTCGCCGCCGTGGTGGCCGACTGCCGCGCGGCCGGTATGCCGTCGGTCATCGAGCCGCTGGTGACGACGCAGCCCGGCGAGGGTCCGGAGGAGAAGAAGCGGCTGGTGATCCGCTCAGCGGAGCTGCTGGCCGAGCTGGACCCGGACCTGCTGAAGCTGGAGTGGCCGGGCGACGCGGACGGCTGCCGCGAGGTCAGCAAGGTGTGCGGCCCGGTGCCATGGGCGCTGCTGTCGGCCGGCGTGGCGTACGAGGAGTTCGTGAGCCGGGTGCTGACCGCCATGGACGCCGGCGCCTCCGGATACATAGCGGGGCGGGCGTTCTGGGGCGAGGCGGTCGGGCTGACGAGTGCCGAGCGGCGGCAGTTCCTGGCCAGTGTCGCTCTGGACCGGATGGCCGGCCTCAACGCCGCGATCGAAGGGCACGGCCGGAGCTGGCGGGAGGTTCGCGGATGAGACCTGTCCTGGGGGCATACCGGGTGGTGAAGACGTTCGGGCACGTCAAGGCGTTGCGGCACGCCTCGTTCGAGGCGTTTCCCGGTGAGGTGACGGCGCTTGTCGGGGACAACGGCGCGGGCAAGTCGACGCTCACGAAGGTGCTGTCCGGGGTGTATTCGCCGGACGAGGGCGAGGTGAAGATCGACGGCAATCCGGTGCGGTTGGCCGATCCGCACGACGCGAAGGCTCGGGGCATCGAGACCGTGTACCAGGACCTTGCTCTCGCCCCCGACCTGGACGCGGCCGGAAACGTCTTCCTCGGCCGCGAGCTGCGCCGGTTCGGCATCCTGCACAACCACCCCGAGATGCGCCGGCGCACCGCGACCGCGTTCCGCGACCTGGGCGTGGGCCTGGTGCAGGACATGCGGGCGCCGGTGGCGGAGTTCTCCGGCGGCCAGAAGCAGTCCGTGGCGATCGCGCGGGCGGCCATGTGGGCCACCAAGGTCATCATCATGGACGAGCCGACCGCCGCCCTCGGTGTCATCCAGACCGCGAAGGTTCTGGAGCTGGTCGAGCGCATCCGCGACAAGGGCATCGCGGTCGTGTTCATCTCGCACAACCTGCCGCAGGTGCTCCAGGTCGCCGACCGGATCGAGGTGCTGCGCCTCGGCGCGCGCGTCGCCCGCTTCCGGCGCGGCGAGGCCGACGTCGACCGGCTCATCGCCGCGATCTCCGGCGCGTACGCGAACGAGGCGAACGGGGAGGAGGTGCCGTCATGACGCAGACCAAGCCGGCGGAGGCCGAGTCGCAGGAGCCGGTGACCCCGAGCGTGCCGCTGGTCCGCGCGCTCCTGCGCAACCCGACGATGGTCACGTTCGCGGTGCTGCTGGCCATCATCGCGGCGTTCTCGATCCTCGCGCCGGACACGTTCACACAGCGCAGCAACTTCGTCCAGCTCGCGCAGAACGTGGCCATCCTGACCGTGGTCAGCGTCGGCACGACGTTCGTCATCATCACCGCCGGCGTCGACCTGTCGATACCGAGCGGCATCGTGCTCGGCGAGGTGTTCGCCGTACACGCGCTCCAGCTCGTCGGCACGGGCGGTGACACGACCGCGGCGGACGTCGCCGCCGACCAGACCAAGGGCTGGTACATGCTGGTCGCGCTCGCGGGGGCGCTGCTGGCCGGCCTGCTCATCGGGACGATCAACGGGCTGGTGGTGGCGTACCTGAAGGTGCCGCCCCTGCTGGCCACGCTCGGCACCCTCGGGGCCGGACTGGGCGTGGCGCTGATCCTCCAAAATGGAGTCAACACGGCGACGTACGCGCTCGACCCGCTCGGGCACGGCTCGTGGATCGCCGCCGTGCCGAACCTCATCCCCATCGCGCTCGTCGTGGTGGCCGCCGGGTTCATCCTGCTGCACATGGCGGTGTTCGGGCGGCACACGTTCGCGATCGGCTCGAACCCGGAAGCGGCGCGCCGCGCCGGTATCAACGTCGAGCGGCACCTGCTCAAGGTGTACGTCATCGGCGGCATGTCGGCCGGGTTCGCCGGGTTCCTGTCCCTCGCGTACTTCTCCACCACCAGCATCGGCGGGCACTCCACCGACAACCTCCAGGCGATCACCGCCGTCGCGCTCGGCGGCACCAGCCTCTTCGGCGGCGTCGGTTCGATCATCGGCACCCTGATCGGCGTCTGGATTCCGGCGGTACTCAAGAACGGCTTCGTCATCACGGGGGTCCAGCCCTACTGGCAGGACGTCGCGGTGGGCCTCGTGCTCATCGTCGCCGTCTGGTTCGACCAACTGCGGCGGCGTACCCGCAACCGCGGATAACACCTAGGAGGTAACCACATGAAGAAAATCGCGGCGGTCGTGGCCGCCGGCGTACTGCTGGTCGCCGGGTGCGCCGACGAGACCGGCGGCGACAGCGGATCGGACAGCGGATCGGCGTCCGGCAAGAGGTTTACCTTGATGGTCGGCGTCAAGGGCGACCCGTTCTACATCTCCATGGAGTGCGGTGCCAAGGAGAAGGCCAAGGAGTTGGGCGTCGACCTGCAGGTCCAGGGCCCCGACAAGTTCGACGCCACACTCCAGAACCCGCTGCTGGACGCGGTCTCGGCCAGCAAGCCGGCCGCGCTGCTCGTGGCGCCGAACGACGTCAAGGCGTCCGTAACCCCCCTCAAGCGCATCCAGGACGCCGGCACCAAGGTGGTGCTCGTCGACACCACAGTGGACGACACGAGCATCGGCGCGTCCCGGATCGCGACCGACAACAAGCTTGGCGGCGCCAAGGCCGCCGAGGCGCTCAACGAACTGCTCGCCGGCAAGCAGGGCAAGGTGCTGGTCATCTCCACCGACCCCGGCGTGTCCTCGGTGGACGCCCGGGTGGCCGGTTTCGAGGAGGCCGTGAAGACGAAGTTCACCAACTTCACGCTCGCGGCGGCGACCCAGTACTCGCACAACTCGCCGCAGACCGCGGCCAGCATCATCCAGGCCGAGCTTCAGCGCAGCCCCGACCTGGTGGGTGTCTTCGCCACCAACCTCTTCTCCGCGCAGGGCACCGCCACCGGTGTGCGGTCGGCCGGCAAGAGCAACCAGGTGAAGGTCGTCGGCTTCGACGCCGGACCCGACCAGATCAAGCAGCTCGAGGCCGGCGACGTGCAGGCGCTGGTCGCGCAGAAGCCGTACGACATCGGCGTGCAGGGCGTCGAGCAGGCAGCGAACGCGATCGAGGGCAAGACCGTCGAGACCAACATCGCCACCGAGTCGCTCATCGTCACGAAGGACAATATGAGCGACCCCGAGGTCAGCAAGTACATCTACAAAGACAAGTGCTGATCGCGCGGGGGAGCCGGTGCGGCCGGCGCCGGCTCCCCCGCCACAACAGCCAGGTCCGTCCGGAGAAAGGTTTACTGTGGACGTTCAACGGCTCGGCACGGTGCGCCGGTTGGCGCGGCTCGCCACCGGCGACGGCTTCTTCTGCGTCGCCGCCCTCGACCATCCGGAGAACTACGTCGCGCTCTTCGACATAGACGTCGCACGGGTGCCGCACCGGACCGTCGTCGACTCCAAGCTGCACCTGGTGAGCGCGCTGGCCGGGCACGCGTCGGCGGTGCTTCTCGACCCGGTGTACTCGCTCGGGCAGGCCATCGCCACCGGCACGCTGCCCGGCTCGGTCGGCGTGATCGCCCCTGTCGAGCTGCTGACGTACACGCCGGAGCGCCCACCCGGTTGGGATCTGTCCACTGTGCTCCGTCCGCAGTGGACGCCCGAGAAGATCGCGAAACTCGGGGTCGACGCGGTCAAGCTCATCCTCTTCTACCGAGCCGAGCTGGCCGAGGTGGCCGCGGAACAGCGCAAGCTGGTCGCCGACCTCGCGGCGGCGTGCCGGCGGGAGCGGCTACCGCTGATCGTCGAGCCGATCTGGTATCCGCTGTCGCCCGAGGAGGGCGATGGCGGGCGGGCCGACGCGATCGTCGCCACCGCGGCCGAGTTCACGCTGCTGGGCGTGGACGTGCTGAAGGTGCAGTTCCCGGGGTCCGCGGCCGCATGCCGTGAGCTCGACGCCGCGTCCACCGTGCCGTGGGTGCTGCTCAGCGAGGGCGCCGGGTTCGACGACTTCGCGGCGCAGATGGAGATCGCGGCGAAAGCCGGCGCCAGCGGATACATCGCCGGGCGCGCGGTGTGGGGCGACGCGGTCGGGCACCTGCCACCGGGCGAACGCGACGTGGCGGTGGCGCGCGCGGCGGACCGGCTCGACACGCTCACCGCGATCGTGCGCCAGCACGGGCGGCCGTGGCGGGAGCGTGCCACGGCGGCCGAGCTGTCCCCCACCTGGTACGAGGCGTTCGGGGTGTGACGATGGGCGCCGTGCGGGCCTACGTCGTGGCCGGCGCCCCGGCCTCCGGCAAGAGCGTGCTCGGCTCGGCGCTCGCGCGCGCGGCCGGCGCCGCACCGCTCGACCAGGACGTGCTCACGGGCCCGCTGACCGCCGTCGTGGCCGGGCTGCTCGGCGCCGCGCCAGCTGATCTCGACGATCCCCGGGTACGGTCAGCCACCCGCGACGCCACCTATGCCGCCTTGATCGACACCGCTGCCGGCTGCCTGGCCGCGGGCGTGTCCGTGGTACTGATCGCGCCGTTCACGTCGGAGCGCTCCGACCCGGCGGCGTGGAGCGCACTGAGCGACCGCCTCGGTGCGCCCCACGGTGCTGCCCTGATCTGGACCACCTGCCCGCCCGCGGAGGTGGCTCGCAGGCTCACCGAGCGCGCCGCGCCCCGCGACCGGCGCAAGATCGCCGACCTCTCCGCGTTCCTCGGCTCCGGTGTACTCGACCCGCCCGCCGTGCCGCACGTCGCCATCGACACCACCGCTCCGCTGGCACACCAGGTCACAGCGGCACTGACCGGGGCCGGCGCGCTGGCGCCGGGCCGGTAGCCTGCCAAGGGTTTTCGAAGGAGGACTCCTTGCTCATCGCCACCCCGAACATCACCGTGGACCGGACGGTGCGCCTGCCTGAGCTGCGGCTCGGCAGTGTGCTCCGGCCGCCCCGGCCCGCGGTGACGGCCGGCGGCAAGGGCCTCAACGTGGGTCGCGTGGCGGCCGCCTTCGGGCGCCGGGCCACCCTGCTCGCCTTCGAACCCGACGACGACGCCGTGCTGATCCGCCGGCTCTTCGCCGCTGAGCCCGTCGACCTCGTGGGCGTACCGGTGGCCGGCGATGTCCGGGTCGCCACCATCTACCTGGAGGACTCCGGCCGCGTCACGGTGCTCAACGAGCCCGGCCCGGAGATCTCCGAGGAGGCGTGGCGGCGGTACGAGGAGGCGGTGGCCGCCGAGCTGGCCAGCGGCCGGCACCGCACGCTGGTGTGCTCGGGCAGCCTGCCGCCGGGGGCACCGGACGACGGGTACGGGCGGCTGGTGGGCATCGGGCAACGGTTCGCGGTACAGGTCGTGGTCGACGCGGCGCGGGCGGCGCTCGCGGGCGCCGTGGCCGCCGGTCCCGACATCGTCACGCCCAACCTGGCCGAGGCGAGCGGCGTGCTCTGGGGGCACGCCGACGAATCCGTGCACGACGGCGACCCGGACGTGCCCGACCGGGCCCAGCAGGCGGTGCGGGAGCTGTGCGCCCGGGGTGCCCGGTCGGCGGCCGTGACCGCCGGGGCCGCGGGCACCGCCTACGGCGACGCGGAGACCGTGAGCTGGGTGCCCACCGTCCAGGTGCCGGTGGTCAACCCGGTCGGGGCCGGTGACTCGTTCGTCGGCGGGCTGGTCGAGGCTTGGGAGGCGGGTGCCAGCGATACCGATGCGATCGTCTTCGCGGTCGCCACCGCCACGGCGTCCGTGGAGCAGGAACTGGCCGGCGGGGTCGACCCCGCACGGGCGCGCGAGTTGGCCGCGCTCGTGGCCGCCGCCGGAGGCGCGGCGGCCGAGCAACACGTGGAGGCCTGATGTCCCGGAGGCCGACGCTGCGCGACGTGTCCTCACTGGCCGGGGTGAGCGCGAAGACCGTCTCGCGCGTCATCAACGATGACCCGGCCGTAGCGCCCGGCACCGCCGAGAGGGTCCAGGCGGCGATCCGCGAGCTGGGGTTCTACCCGAACCCGGTGGCGCGCTCGCTTCGGGTGGGGCGCGACGACGCGGTGGGCCTCGTGGTCGAAAACATCGCCGACCCGTTCTTCGCCGAGGTGACCAGCGCGGTCGAGGAGGTGGCGCGGGAGCGGGGCATGTTCGTGGTGATCGCGAGCGCCGGGTACGCCCCGGAGAACGAACGCGTCGTCGTCAACGGCCTCACCAACCGCCGCGTCGCCGGGCTGATCATCACCCCGACGTCCGGCGACCACTCGTACCTGGAGCATGGGCATGCCCGCCTGCCGACGGTGTTCGTCGACCGGCCGCCGATCCAGCACGACGCCGACACCGTGCTCGCCGACAACGAGGGCGGCGCCCGCCTGGCCACCCGACACCTGATCGACCACGGGCACCGGCGGGTGGCGTTCATCGGCGACCGGCTGCACATCTACACGACACGGCTGCGATACCAGGGCTTCCGGGCCGCGATGCTGGACGCCGGGCTGCAGGTCGACGAGCGGCTGGTGCGGGTCGACGCGATGGGTGCGCAGAACTCGACGTCCGCGATGGTGGAGCTGCTCAAGTCCGATCCGCAACCGACCGCGGTCATTTCGGCGAATGCTCGAACTTCGCTCGGTGTGGTGCGGGCGCTGCACCAGGAGGACCGCACCGACATTGCCCACGTGAGCTTCGACGACTTCCAGGGCGCCGAATCGCTGAACCCGCCGGTAACGGCCGTCTACCAGGACCCGCAGGCGTTGGGCCGCCGGGCGGCGGAGCTGCTCTTCGACCGCCTGAACGGAGACGACACCCCGCCGAGGCGCGTGGTCCTGCCGGTGCGGCTGATCGTGCGCGGCTCCGGCGAGCTCCCGCCCGCCTGACTCAGGCCAGCAGCGAACGAAGGCCCGCGTCGACGTCCACGTAGCCGCCCTCGCGGCCGCGCGGGACGATGCTCAGCATGTCGGCGGCGAACTGGCACAGAGGCGCCCTGGGCAGGTCGATCGCGAGCATGTCCCGGCCGTTGCGCAGGATGATGCTGACGACGCTGGCGCCCGGCTCGGTGCCGATGACCACGTCACCCTCCCCGGCCTGGCCGGTCAGGCCGGCGAGCAGCAGGTCTCGCGCGAACACCCAGCAGGACGCGTCGGTCGCGTCGGCGCTGACGAGGACGTGCACCGCGTACGGGTCCTCGGCGGCGTACCCGAGTCCGATGGTCACCGATCCGTCGACCGTCGCCGAGTACGCGTGACCCATCAGCATCTGCCACGCCGAGCGCTTCCTCCATCTCACGATCGTTGAATACGGTCCGCGAAGGGCGTCGGATGAATATTGGAGGTGATCGGCGGCACAAGTCGGGCGGATACCCACCGCACCGGGCACCCCGGGATGGCAGGCTTGACCGATGCCGACGCGCACCGATGTGATCGAAGACCTGATGGGTCGCTTTCCCCACATTCCTCGCGAGGCGGTGCTCAAGGAAGATCTGTTGCGCGGCGGTATGGCGTTCGACGAGTCGGTGCTGACGGATGGTGACGACGGCGCGGTCAAACCCAAGTCGTACTTCATCTTCTCCTTCGACCACCGCACCCTGCCCGAGCTGGGCGAGGCGGCGCTGCGCCGGCCACCGGAAGAGGTCGTGCTGACCGGCGGGCCATACGAGCTGCGCCGCACGGTCGTGTCGGTGCGGGTCAACCCCGACTCGCCGTACCGCGTGCGGGCCGACGCCGACGGCGTGGCCCGGCTCTTTCTCGACGGGCGGCCGATCGCCGACGTCGGGCTGCCGCCGATGCCGGACTACTACCGGCACACGCTCGCCAACGGCAAGTCGGTCATGGAGGTCGCGCCGACCATCCAGTGGGGCTACCTGATCTACCTGACGGTGTTCCGGGTCTGCCAGTACTTCGGCGCCAAGGAAGAGTGCCAGTACTGCGACATCAACCACAACTGGCGCCAGCACAAGGCGGCCGGGCGGCCGTACACCGGGGTGAAGCCGGTCGACGAGGTCCTCGAGGCGCTGGAGATCATCAACAAGTACGACACTGCGCGCAGCTCCCACGCGTACACGCTGACCGGGGGCAGCGTGACGTCGAAGGTGGACGGGTTGGCGGAGGCCGACTTCTACGGGCGGTACGCCAAGGCGATCGAGGAGCGCTTCCCGGGCCGCTGGATCGGCAAGGTGGTGGCGCAGGCGCTGCCCCGGGAGGACGTGCAGCGGTTCCACGACTACGGCATTCGCATCTACCACCCCAATTACGAAGTGTGGGATAAGCGTCTTTTTGAGCTGTACTGCCCCGGGAAGGAAAGGTACGTAGGGCGGGAGGAGTGGCACCGCCGCATTCTCGACTCGGCGGAGATCTTCGGCCCCCGCAACGTCATCCCCAACTTCGTGGCCGGCATCGAGATGGCCGAGCCGTTCGGGTTCCGTACGGTGGACGAGGCAATCGAGTCGACAACCGAAGGGCTCCAGTACTTCATGTCTCGGGGCATCCTGCCGCGATTCACCACTTGGTGCCCCGAGCCGACCACGCCATTGGGCCGGACCAATCCTCAGGGCGCACCGCTGGAGTACCACATCCGGCTGCTGGAGGCATACCGGGCGACCATGGAGGCCAACGGCCTGACCTCACCGCCCGGGTACGGGCCGCCCGGGGCGGGGCGCGCGGTGTTCTCGGTGAGCTCGTTCATGGACACGCTCCCGGCGTCCGACGACTCGTCGCCCAAGGTTCCCGCGTGATCCTCGTATTCTCCCGCACCACCGGGTTCCGGCACGACTCCATCCCGGCGGGCATCGAGACCGTGCGGTCCTTCGGCTACCCGGTGGACGCCACCGAGGACCCCGACTGGTTCACGCCCGAGCGGCTGGCCCAGTACCAGGCCGTCGTCTTCATGAACACGAACGGCACCGTGCTCGACGACGCCGGCCGCGCGGCGTTCGAGGGGTACGTGCGGGGCGGTGGCGGGTTCATGGGAGTGCATTCGGCGACCGCGACCGAATACGACTGGCCGTTCTACGCCTCGCATGTCGGTGCGCTCTTCGACAAGCACCCCGAGGTGCAGCCGGCCACGGTCACCGTCGTCGACCACGACCACCCGGCCACCGCACACCTGCCCGCGACCTGGGCCCGCGTGGACGAGTGGTACGACTTCCGCAGCCGCCCCGAGGCCCGGGTGCTGCTGCGGCTCGACGAGACGACGTACTCCGGCGGCGGAATGGGCGCGGACCACCCGCTCGCCTGGTGCCACGAGCACGGCGGCGGGCGCGCGTTCTACACCGCGCTCGGCCACACGATCGAGGGGTACGAGGAGCCCGCGTTCCGCGAGCACCTGCTGGGCGGCCTGCGCTGGGCGGCTGGCCTGGCCTAGGGCCGCGGGCGGCTCAGCGGCGGCCGACCGCCGCGTACGTCGACAGGCGCTCCGGGTCGGGCACCTCGACCTCCGGGCGCCAATTCGCCACGAACACCAGCCCCGGTTCGATCAGCTCGAACTCCTCGAAGAACGCCAGCACCTCCGGCCGCGTCCGCATCGTCATCACGTCGGCGCCGTTGGCGTATCCGCCGTCGAACGTCTCCTTGAGCAGCTCGGTGCGCTCGCGGCGCCGCCCGTCCTGGGTGACCTGGGTGAGCGCGAGATAGCTGCCGGGCCCGAGTTGATCCCGGTACCGCCGGATTGCCGCGAGCGGCTCATCGCCCGGAAGCTGGTGCAATACGCCCACCACAAGCAGTGCAACCGGCTCGGCGAAGTCGATGAGCTTGCCGACCACCGGGTGCCCGAGCACCGTCTCGGTGTCGCGCAGGTCGGCGCGGACGACCCCGGCGAGCGGGTTGTCCTCCAGCATCGCCGTGCTATGCGCCACCGCGATCGGGTCGACGTCGACATACACCACCCGCGCGTCCGGCGCCGAGCGCTGCGCGATCTCGTGGACGTTGCCGACCGTTGGCACGCCCGAGCCCAGGTCGAGGAACTGCCGGACGCCCACCCCCACGAGGTGCTGCACCGCCCGCCGCAGGAACGCCCGGTTGGCCCGCATGATCTCGGCCACGTCGGGCTTGACCGCGACCAGCCGCTGCGCCATCTCGCGGTCAATCGCGAAGTTGTGGCTGCCACCGAGGAAGTAGTCGTACACGCGGGCGGGGCTTGGGGTGTCAAGGTCAAGCTCGCGGTACCAGGACTGCTCCACGTCGCAAGACTAACCCTCTCGGTGCCCTGGACATGGCCGATCGGCCGGGCCACGATTAGGCGAATGGGCATCGATGAATCCACATCTCGACGGGCGTTCATCACATCAGCCACCGCGATGGCGGCAACGCCGCTGGTCTCGGGCTCACTGGCCGGTGCGGCGCCCGCCCAGGCAGCCGGGTCCGCCCAGGTCGCGGGGTCACCCCCCGGGCCGGGCCGCCCCATTACTCCACAGCGGCCGAGCCGCGCCCTGCGGGCGCTGCTAGCCGAAATCGACCCGAGGCGCATCGAGGCGACCGTGCGCCGGCTCGCGGCATTCGGCACGCGGCACACGCTATCCAGTCAGGACGATCCGGTACGGGGCATCGGCGCGGCCCGCGACTGGATCTACGACCAGTTCGTCGGGTACGCCGCCGCGTCCGGCGGTCGCATGACCGTCGAGAAGCAGTCCTACCTCCAGGAGGCCGCGCCGCCCCGCATCCCAACGCCCACGGTCATCACGAACGTGGTGGCCACCCTGCACGGGCAGCACAGCACCACGTCACCTCAGCGCATGTACGTGATCTCCGGTCACTACGACTCGCGGGTCACCGACGTGCTCAACGCGACCGCTGACGCCCCCGGCGCCAACGACGACGCGTCCGGCGTGGCGGTGGCGCTGGAGCTCGCCCGGCTCATGGCCACCCGGCCGATCGAGGCGACCGTGGTGTTCACCGCCGTGGCCGGCGAGGAGCAGGGCCTGTTCGGATCGGCCTACCAGGCCCGGCAGTACAAGGCGGCCGGCGCGGACGTCCAGGGCATGTTCAGTGACGACATCGTCGGCAGCAGCACCGCCGACGACGGCACCCGCGACAGGCGCACGGTGCGGCTGTTCGTCGAGGGCGTGCCGACCTCGGAGACGCCGGAGCAGGCGTCGGTTCGCCAGTCGGTGGGCGGCGAAAACGACTCGCCGTCGCGGCAGCTCGGCCGCTTCGTGCGGGACGTGGCCGACAACGACGCCACCGGCATGCGGGTCCGCGTCATCTACCGCCGCGATCGGTACCTGCGCGGCAGCGACCACATCTCCTACCTGCGCGAGGGCTACCCGGCCGCCCGCTTCACCGAACCGAACGAGGACTTCCGCCACCAGCACCAGGACGTCCGCGTGGAGAACGGCGTGCAGTTCGGCGACCTGCCGGAGTTCTGCGACTTCGAGTACATCGCTCGGGTGGCCCGGGTCAACGGCGCCGCGCTGTGGTCGCTGGCCCAAGCGCCGGGCACGCCGCGCTCGGTGCGCATCCTGACCGCCGCGCTCACCAACGACACCACTCTGCGGTGGGCCCGGGGCACCGAGCCGGACCTGGCCGGGTACGAGGTGGTGTGGCGGGAGACCACCGCCCCGGAGTGGACACATGTGATCCCGGTCGGCGACGTGACCGAGGCGACGATCGACCTGTCCAAGGACAACGTCTTCTTCGGCGTCCGTGCGGTGGACCGCGCCGGCCACCGCAGCCCGGTGGCGTTCCCCGTGCCGGCGACGTCGTAACCCCGCTTTTGTTTTCCGTCGATCAAGGGCAAATGCATGTGATTTGCTCCCAATTCCGTATGCATTTGCCCTTGATCGATGCGATTTCCCTTGGTCGTGGCCAGTCGCGCGAACCTCCAGCCAGCTCGCCTATGAGTCAACAATCAGGTTTCCGACACCTTTCCTGAATCGCTTATCGCCCCATTCTGGCAGCATAAACTGACACTCGATGATCAGTTTGTAGTGGGCTTATTGCTGTCCGTCATCAGGGGGTGCGGTGATCCAGGTCCTGCTCGGGCAGAGAGGCACGCTGTTTCGGGGGGCGCTGGCCACCGTCCTGTCCGCCGAACCCGATCTCACGGTCGTCGCCGAACTCGATCGCGCCGACGACATCCTTCCGATGGCCGCCCGCGAGCGGCCCGACGTCGCGGTGCTCGACGCCAGCCTGCCCGGCCCCGTCACGGTCGGCGAGCTGTGCCCGGCCCTGTGCCAGTCGCTACCCGCCTGCGGCGTACTCATCGTGCTGGACCGAGCGGCGAGCGCCGGCCTCGGCCGCTCCCTCGCCCGGCTCGCGCCCCGGGTGGGCTTGATCGGCATCGAGACGTCCCCCGGCGACCTCGTGGAGAGCGTGCGGCAACTCGCGCGCGGCGAGCCGGTGCTCGACGCGGAACTGGCGGTGGCGGCACTGACCGCCGGCGAAAGCCCGCTGACCGACCGGGAGCGCGAGGTGCTGCGGCTGGCGGTGGACGGCACGCCGCCAAGCGAGATCGCCCAGGCGCTCTTCCTGAGCACCGGCACCGTCCGCAACTACCTGTCCCGCATCCTCTCCAAGACAGGCGCCCGTACCCGCATCGAGGCCATCCGCATAGCCCAGGACGCCGGTTGGATCTAGCGCCGCGAGTGCCGCGCCGACGCGGCGAGCAACGCGCGAGGCCCGGCAGGCAACGCGGCCCGGCAGGCAACGCGCGAGGCCCGGCAACGGCCGCGGCACCGCCCGCCGATCAAGGAGATCTTCATCGATCAAGGGCAAACGCACGTGGAAATGAGATCAAAGCACGTGCGTTTGCCCTTGATCGACGGGGTCGACGGGGTCGACGGGGTCGACGGGGTTGAGGGGGTCGACGGGGTTGAGGGGGTCGACGGGGTCGGCGGGCCGGGGTAGCCGGGGCGGTCGCGGCGCCGGAGGCGGGGCGGGGTGCCAGAGGCCGTGGAGGTCGCGGTACAGCGGATTGCGGCTAAGCAGAGCCGCATGGGAGCCGACATCCGGACGGACGCCGTCCAGGACCAGAACCCGGCGGGCGCGCTCCGCCGACGTCACCCGGTGGGCGATCACGATCAGCGTGCCCTCGCGCGCGGCGAACGCCTCCTCAGCCACGCGCTCCGCGGCCGGGTCGAGGTGACAGGTCGCTTCGTCCAGGACCACGAGCGGCGCGGGCGACAGGTAGGCCCGGGCGAGGGCGATCAGCTGCCGCTCCCCCGCTGAGAGCTCATCGGGCCGCACCCTCGCCTCCAGCCCGCCGAGCCGGTCCACGAGAGCCGCCGCGCCGACCGCGGCCACCGCCTCCGCCACCGAAGCGGGGGACGCGGCCGGTCGCAGGTACAGCAGGTTTTCCCCTACCGTACCGGCGAACACGTACGCCTCCTGCGGGATCAGCACCCGGGTCCCGGGCCGGACCGCGGCCGGCACCCCGCCGACCAGCACCGACCCTGACGCCGGACTCAGCAACCCGCAGACCAGCCCGGCCACTGTGGACTTTCCGATCCCGCTGGGCCCGACGATCGCCAGGTGGTCGCCCTCGGCAACGGTCAGATCGAGATCGAGCAGCACCGGCTCGGCGTGCGGTCCGTACCGGAACGTCACCCCGCGCAGGACCACCTCGTACCCCCGCGCGGCCACCGGCCGTGGCGCACTCGCGACGACCACAGTGGACGCGGTCAAGATGCGGTCCAATGTGACCACGAACCGCAATCCGCTCCCGCCCAGCCCCGACATCAGCCGGCTCAGCGCCGGCTGGAGTGCGAAGAGCACGTAGGTCAAAGCGCCCATGATGGCCCCCGCGGTGAGCCCGCGGCGCACCAACCACGGGCCGGCGGCCAGCACGACGACGAGCGGGAGCCAGCCGCCCACCGCGAAGCAGAGCGTGCGCAGCGCCGCGGTGCCGGCAAGGGCGCGCTCGGCAGCGGCCTGCTCGCGGATCGGGCCGGCGACCATCGCGGCGGCGTGCTCCTCGGCCCCCCGCGCCGCCACGTCGCGGACGCCGGCGAGCACCGCTCCGGCGGTGGCGGCCAGCCGCTCGTCGGTTCGCACCGCCGCCCGTTGCCGCCCAGCCGCGAACCCCAGGGTCGCCACGAAAGCAGCCACGCCCAACACGAACGGCGGCAGGATCAGCAGCCCGATCACCGGCGCCACCGACATCAGGCCCACCGCGGCGCCCACCACCGTCACCGCGAAGCCGCGCACCACCACGACGAGTCCGGCGTACGTGTCCCGCACGATCTCCACCTGCCGGGTGAGCCGCGCGACGGCACCGTCGTCGGGCCGGCCCGCCAGCGCGTGCCGCAACGCGCCCCCGACGACCCGCCGGACGAGGTCGTCACGGAACGGCTCGACCACGTCGCCGAGCCGCCGGAACACCTGCCGCGCCCCGATCGCGCCGACACCCGCGGCGAGCAGGAGCGCGCCGAGCCAAGCCAGCCCGACCATCGGCCGACCGGCGAGGAAGCCGCTGTCGACCGCGCGCGCCACCGCGACGCCGAGCAGCGCCGACGGCAGCGCCTCGGGCACTGACCACGCGGCCAGTGCCAGCAATGGCCGGCGTGGCAACGCCGCCAGCCCGAACCGCACCGCGTTCACCCGAACACCGCCCGGTAGTCGGGGTCGTCACACAGCGCGGCGTGGGAGCCCACCGCGCACACCCGCCCGGCGTCGAGCCACACGACGAGGTCCGCGCGCGACGCGGTCGCCGCGCGGTGCGTGACGATCAATCGGGTACGCCCACGGCCGTCAGCGGTCAGCGTGCGACTGATCTGCATCTCAGTGACGGTGTCCAAACTGGACGTCGCGTCGTCGAGCACGAGTACCCGTTCCGCGTGCCAGGCGCGGGCGAGCCCGAGCCGCTGCCGCTCCCCACCCGACATCGGAGCGTCAGCGAGCGGCGTGTCGTACCCGAGCGGGAGCCGGCTGACGAAGTCGTCGGCGTGGGTGGCGAGCGCGGCACCGCGTACCCGATCGCGCGGAAGGCCGAGCCCGACGGCGTCGGCGACTGTCCCGCCAACCAGGACCGGCCGTTCGAACGCGCAGCCCACGGCCGCGCGCAGCGCGCCGTGGCTGAGGTCGGGCAGCGGCACGCCGTCGAGCCGCACCTCGCCCTCGTCGGGGTCGCGGAGCCGCGCGGCGAGCGCGGCGAGCACCGACTTGCCGGCGCCGGACCGGCCGACGACCGCGACCGCGGCCCCGCCGGGCAGCGTCAGGTCGACGCCGTCGAGGAGCGTGGCGTCGCCGGATCGCACGGTCACGCCGCGAAACTCCAGCCGCCCAGGGCCGGGCGGCAGCCGCATCTGTCCATACTGGACGGCTGGTCGCGCCAGCACCTCGGCCACGCGGTGCAGGGCGGCGCGCGCACGGGCGAGACCAGCCAGGGTGCCGGTAAGGCCACCGAGCCCGGCGCCGATCACCGCGTACCGTCCGGCCGCGAACAGGTCTCCGGGACTGATTCGCCCCGCGGCGAGCGCGAGGCCGCCGGCCGCGAGCACGGCGACCAGGACCAGCGGGCCGACGGCGGCCGCCTGCCCGCTGGAGCGGGCCAGCACCTGCCAGGTCCGCGCGCCCTCCGCACGCAGGTCCGCGAGTGGTTCGAGCACGCGGCGCTCCTCGCGCTCGACGGTGCCGGCGGCGGCGATGGTACGGGCACCGCCGATCGCCTCGGCCAGGCGCGCGGCGATCCGGCCCTGCGTCCGCTGGTAAGCACCGACCACCTCCGCGGTGCGCTGGGTGAAAGCTTTGAGCACCGCACCGACCAGGGCCAGCCCGCAGAGGAACGCGAGCGCCAGCCACGGGTCGATGAGGGTGAGCAGCACGAGGCTGCCGGCGGGCGGGAGCACGGCGGTCGCGACGCTGACGGCGGTCGGGCCGGCCTGCGCCGCGTCGACCGCGTTGGCGGAGACCCGGCTGACCAGGTCACCGGCGTCGACCCTCCGACCGGTCGACAGCGCCTGCCGCACGAGGCGTTCGCGCAGCCAGGCCGCGGCGGTCGCGACGGTCGCGGTGCCGGCGTAGGCGCCGAGCAACTCGCCAGCGACGCCGAGCGCGACCAGCCCGCCGGCCAGCGCCACCCACCTGTCGGCGCCGCCGCCCGCCACGATCGCGTCGATCGCGCGACCCAGCACCGCGGGCAGCGCGAGGGTCACGGCGGTACCCGACAGGGCGGCCACCGCCACGAACGGCAGCCACCGGCCGCCGCGCCGCGCCACCGCCCCAAACGACGCCGTCGTCACATAGACTCCATCTCACGGTGCCGCGGCCCCGGACGACCGACACTCGTCCGGGACCGCGGCTTCGTTGTCACGACTCCGCTGTCAGTGCTCGCGGATCACGGGCGACGCCGTCACTTGCAGAGCAGGACGCTCAGGCCGCTCTCGCCACACAGGGTGACGCTGAGCTCGCTGCCGCCACACGAGTGCTTGCTGTTGCTGCTGTCCGCCGCGAGTTCGGGGCTCGGGGTGTCCATGCCTTGCAGGTCGAGCAGTGCCATGGTGGCACTCCTTTCAGGGGTTGGGGGATATCCGACCCGCGCCGGCTGGCGCGGGGGTCTGTGGGGCCGAGCGCCGCGTGGGCGGCAGCATCGGCAGGTGCACCGGCTGGTCGTGCAGCGCCGCGCCGAGGGCGAGCAGCACGCCGGCGGTGCCGGTGGCCAGGTCCATGGAGAGCCGGAGCAGCGCGGTGCCGGGGAAGGCGAGCCCGCCGCCGTACGGGATGGCGTGCCAGGCCAGCCCGCGCACATGCTTGCTGACCCGCGGGTCAGCGGTGGGCTCGGCGGAGCGGCCGGCGAGGTAGAGCAGGATGCCGGACCGTCCGGTGTGAAGCCCCGGCAGCACGTACATCGTGGACTGCGCGGCGAGCTCGATGCCCGGCACCGCCGCGGCGAACTGGTCGTCGTGCCGCCGCGCCAGGTACTCGTCGAGCACCATGCCGACGCCAACGCTGCCGACGTCCAGGTAGGGCAGGGTGCGCCAGCCCTCGTTGACGTGCAGCACCCCGTTGTCGCGCTCGACGCAGCGGCGCAGATCCTGCCGCAGCGCGGTCGCCGCCTTGTCGAGCAGCGCGGGGTCGCCGGTGTCGTCGTACGCGCGCATCAGCAGGAGCGCCGCGCCGGACGAGCCACGCATCAGCCCTGCGTACGGGTGCTCACGCCCGCTGACCTCCGGCACCGAATCCTCGTCGCCGAGCCGGTCGGCGACCAGTTCGACCGCCCGGTGCGCGGCGATCCGCAGCGCCGGCTCGCCGGTGCGGTCGGCGAGGTGCAGCAGGTTGAGGCCGACTCCGGCCAGCCCGCCCTGCAGGTCGGAGCCGAGCGTCGTCCAGTCCTCCCGGAGGCACAGGTCGATCACGTCGAGCGCGGCCTGCCGGTACCCGAGGTGGTCGAGCGCGAACGCCGCACCGTGCAGCCCGTCGTAGAGCCCAAGCCGGCTGCCCTCCGGTGGCCGGGTGGCCTTGCGCAGCAGCCACTCCTCGAGCTGCGGTTGGCGGTCGGCGCCGGTGACGGACAGCGCGTACAGCACGCCCGCCGCCCCGTACGCCAACCCGATCGCGCCGAGCGGGAACTGCTGGATGTCACCGGGGAACAACCGGTCGGCGCGGTCGGGTGTGGCGCTGGCCAGGATCGCCCGAGCGAGGTTGTCGCGCAGGGTTGGCCAGCCCGCGGGGTCGGGTTCGATCCGCGGCATGGGGGCGGGGGCGGTCTCCGCGTTCGAGGCGGGGGCGATCACCTCGACCGCCTCGGTGAGGAAGTCGCGGGGCACCGGGAAGTGCTCCGAAATGATCTCGGCCCAATGCCGCGCCTTCGCCCGCGACAGTCCGAGCAGGTTCGCCATCGGCAGGAACAGGGCCAACCGCAGGCACGCCAGCCCGTACCGGTCGACGTCGCGGCCCTTGGTGCCGCGGGGCGCGCTGAAGCCCTGGTTGCCGAGGGCCGGCCGGGTGGCCGTCGCCATCGGCGCCGCCACCTCGAAGTCGAGCAGCGCGGCGGTGCCGTCGTCGCGCACCATCACGTTGAACAGGTGCAGGTCGCCGTACACGAACCCGCGCTCGTTGACGCCGTGGATCGCCGCCTCGACCTGGCGGTACACGTCGAGCGCCCAGGTCGTGTACTCCGCCCGCTCGGCCGGCCCGGACGTCGGGTCGGTCAGCGGGTACCGGTGCACGATGGCCTTGCTCAGCGGCTGTCCCTCGACGTGCGCCATCGCCAGGAAGCGGTGCTCGCCCACCGAGAACAGGTCGTACGCCTCGGGAATGCCGGGCACCCCGGCCAGCGCGCGCAGCATCTCGTACTCGCGCTCGACGCGGCGTACCGCATCGTGGCCACGGGCGTCGATGCCGGCATGCGGCCGGCCCTCCTTGAGCACGACGGGCGTACCGGTGCGGGTGTCCGTGCCGGCGTAGATGCCGCCGCCGTTGGAGAAGTGCAGCACACGCTCCACTGTGTACGGTACGTGGGCGAACGTGACCGCGTTGCGCGCGGCGAGGTGCGGCGCGAGGAAGTCTGGCAGGGTGACCCACGGCGGCAGGTGAAACACGGGGGTGCGGCGGTCAGGCACGAGCGTGCCGGTGTCGTCGGCGATCGCGGGCACCACCTGGCCGTTGTCGGCGACGCAGTACCGGCTGCTGAAAGCCCCGTATCGCACGTACAACGGGCCGGCACCCCACCGCAGGTCACTTAGGATGTAGGGGCTCGGTTCACCGTCGAGCAGTGCCCCCAGCTCCCGCAGGATCGTCTCGCACGCGGCGTCGTCGACCGGGTAGATCGTCACGAGTTTGCCGCTGTACCCGCGCGGTGCGTACTTCGACACCCGAGCGAGCAATGTCGCCGGCGATCGGAGCACCTTGAAGTCGATGCCGCGGGGCATGCAGTAGTCCCAGACCACGCCGATGATGCGCTCCGCGTTGTCCAGGCACGCCGATACGTGGATCTTCCAGCCCTGGTCCGGCAGGCCGGGGTTTCCGGAGCGGAACACGATCCAGTCGTCCTGCTCCCGGCGCTGCCAACCGTCCGGCAGGGCGCGCTCGGCGCTGGCGAAGCCCGCGGCGGGCTTGGCGTGCAGGACGTCGTAGAACATGAGGTCGGCCATGCAGAACGCTTCGTATCGGTCGTCCATGCCGGCCCCTCACCTTCGTTTCATCGGTGAGTTCATAGTTGCGACGGCGGTCGATCCGCTCTAGTGACCACAGTCACCAGTGGACGATGAGGATATCGATCGCTACTTGTGCGTATTTCACGGCCAGAAAGTGTGTAACAACGGGTTTAGAACGCAGCGGCGCGGCCACATCCAGGGCCGCGCCGCTATTCCTATTCGAGTTATAGAGATTCGGCACTACTGCAAGATCCACCCCGCGTCACGTGCGATGCGGACCGCTTCGATTCGGGTGCGCGCACCGACCTTGCTGAGCGCGCGCGACAGGTAATTGCGCACCGTCCCCGGAGACAGGCACAGCTCGCGCGCGATCTCCTTCGCGGGCCAGCCGGTCGCCGCGATCTGCAACACCTGCATCTCCCGCTCGGTGAGCGGGTTCGACCTCTTCACAGCGGCGACCACCAGTTCCGGGTCGGCGACCGGCTCCCCGCCGGCCAGGCGGCGTACGCCGGCGACGATCCGGTCTGGCGGCACCTGGTGGCCGAGGAAGCCACAGGTGTGCGCCTGATACCGCAGCGCGGCACTCAACGCGCGCGCCTCCCGCGGCGCCGCCAGCACCAGCGTCCGGCATGGGAAGCGCGACCCCGCGCCGACCGCCGCCATGTCGACGACCGAGACGTCCGGCCTGAGCGCCGCCGCCCGGCCCCACACCTCGGCACCCGGCTCGACCTGCGCCACAACCTCGATGTCAGGTTGCGCCGACAGCACGAACGCGAGCGCGCCGCGTACCAGTCCTCCGTCGAGTACGAGCAAGGTCCGAATCACGGTGCACATTGAAACACGCCACTATCTTGGCCGCTTGTCTTCATAACCACCCCTTCTCCCTGGCCACCTGGATGGCTTCCAGCCGATTGCGGGCGCCGGTTTTGCGCATGATGTCGGACAGCCGGTTCCGTACGGTGCCGTGCGCCAGGTGCAGGCGCGTAGCGATCTCCTTGGGAGGCAACCCTTCCGCGGCGGCGCGCAGCACGTCGCGCTCCCGCTCCGTCAGCGGGTTGGCGGGCGGGTTGAACGCAGCCGCAGCCACCCTCGGATCAATTACCCGCTCGCCGCGAGCGATCAGCCGCACCAGCCGCACGAACCGGTCAGGGGACAGGTCCTTGCTCACGAAGCCGAGCACCTCGGCCTCGACCGCCCGCAAGAGCAGGTCAGCGCTCCAGCGGGCGCTCATGGCCAGCACCGCGGCGCCCGGCAGCCGGACCCGTACCCGCGCCACCGCGGTCAGCGCGTCCTTCGCATGCTCGTTTCCCGCGGTGAGGTCCAGATCGACCACGATCACGTCGGGACGCCCCGTGACCCGCTCGATCGAGTCGACCTCGCCCAGCACCTCCACATCGCTCTCTCTCGACAGCACGGCGCTCAACGCGCTGCGCAACAACCCCATCTCCTCGACGATCACAACCCCGATCACGAGGCGTTCTCCGATCTCCGGTACGCGGATCAGCACGGGCGGGCCACGCCTCGCCTTCGGCGCATCGTCAGCCGGTTGCCGCGGGTACTCCGCGGAGCAATCTCGGGGTTTCTGACGGCGTACCGATGGCCTCGGTGGCTCGCGGCAGGTCCCCCTGCCGGGCCCGATCAAGCACACTGAGTACGCGGACCACCGCGCGGCACGCACGGCGCTCCGTTGGTGCTGCTGATCTCAACCGGGAAGCGGCAAGACGCCGGGCAACCGGCCGGCGCGGAGAAGATGTGTCGGCGCTGCGGCCAGCCCGGCCCGCGCGTGGGGCCGCCCCGGCGCCTCACCGGGCACGACCGACGGCAGCGACGGCCCGCCGGCCGCGCTGTGCGCGGCGGAACAACCACCTAGGCCACCCGGCGCGCGTGGCGGAGCATCAGGCGCCGGGCGCTGCCCGCCAGCGCTTTCATGGAGTACGTCGCCCGGCCACGCCACGTCTCGCCGCGGGCCCGGCGCGCTGATCGGACCGCTCGCCATGGCCACGACTGTCTGGGCGGGCGCGACGGCCGCTTCCACCGGGGCGACCGGCGCCGTGCCCGTGCCGGTGCCAAACGGCGACCCCTCGGCCGTCGGCGAACTGCCGGACGGCACACTGCTCACACCACCGACCACCGGCCCGGCGACGCCGCCCCCGACCTCGCCGACGACTTCGACCACGCCACCGAGGACAGGCCCGAGCACCGCGCCGGCGACAGAACCCACACCGCCCACCACCGGCCCGAGCACCACGCTCACCGGTCCGAGCACTGCCCCAACGACCGGCTCGACCACCCCGGACACGATCGCACCGACGCTGCCCACCACCGGTTCGACCACCACACCGACGACCGCGCCGACCGTGCCGAGTCCACCGCCCGCAACCGACCCGAGTGTCGCGCCCGCAGCCGTCCCGGCGACGCCTGCCACGTCAAGCCCGGCCACGTCAAGCCCGGCCACGTCAAGCCCGGCCACGTCAAGCCCGGCCACGTCAAGCCCAGCCACGTCAAGCCCAGCCACGTCAAGCCCGGAGCCCGCGACGGGCTTGAGTGGCGCGCCGCCGACCTGCTCGAGCCCAGCGGGGGCGACCACCTCATCCAACACCTCAGGTAGGCGCGAGACCGCCTCGTCCACCGGGCCGCGGGCGGCACCACCCCGCGCGACGACTCCGGACACCGCCTCTTCTACAAAGGCCGCCAGACCCACGGACCCGGCCGGGCCGACGGCACCGGCATCGGCACTGGCAGAGCCCACTGGCAGGCTCGGCCGCGGATCCGGCACAGGCACCGGCACCGGCGGTTCCGGAGATTCTGGACGCGACGGCGGCCGCTCTCGGGACGGCACGTCCGCGCTGGACCCGGCCGGCCGATCGGGGAGAGATGTCGGAATGGGCGCGCGGTCCGGAGCAGACCTCGCCGGCGGCGCTGCGGGCCGGTCGCGGGCGGGCGGCGGGTCATCAGCCACCCGATCCCGGACAGGCGGGTCCGCGGCGGGCACGTCCGGGGCAGGCAGATCGGGGAGATCGGGCAGGTCGACGCCGACCGCCGCGGTCAGCCCGCCGACCAGCCCACGCCCTCCCCCACCGTCGTCGGCGCGCACCGGCCCCGCCAACAGTCCACACACGACGTATGCCGCCACGGCCCCGCCTGCCACGATGAGCAGGCGCAGGACCGTCCGGACGAGCGTCGAGTTGGACATCAGGGCCGAAACTACCAACGCTCACACAAGGTCGCACGTCGATGGCTCAGTGTTGGCGTGACACAGCTTCCCCCGGTGCGGCCTCAATCCGGGCGATGACCTCGCCTTCCTTGCGAAACGTCACCGTTTGCCGTTCACCCGTTTGGGTTGATGCCGCCAGGGTGGGTTATGGCCGCGTCGTCGAGTGCCAAGCCGTACGGCGCGGCGGCGGTCACGGCCGCTGCGGTACACCGAAAGCCGCGAGGGTTTTCGGCGCGGAGCGCTCCAAGGAACGTCCTGCGCGGCGCCGCCGATCAAGGGCTTTCTCAACGATCAAGAAACCCTGGCCCTTCGGGCCACCCGCAGGTGGGTGAAACTCGTGGTGGCGTCGCT
>NZ_JBAKHX010000099.1:0-24705 GCF_036906915.1 Micromonospora sp. CPCC 206061 | reverse complement strand
ACCATCGTAATACTGCAACCACGGATCCGGACCACGCACCTTCAACGGATTCGTAAACGTGCGCGTGGTGCCGCCGCCGTTGGTGTACCCCGGCAGCCGCCACACCCGCGCGGTAGCCGTAGAGCAAGGCAGCTGCACGAGCCGGTTGTCGCTGGCGTAGCCGACGCACTTGTTGGAGTGCACGGCGATCACGTTGAACGTGTTGGTCTGGCCGCTGATGGTCACGGCCTGGAGCCGGAACCGCTGGTTGTTGTTGCTGTGGCAGGCGTACTGGATGACGGTCGCGTTGTCCGCTGTGGACGCGCCGAAGATGTCGACGCAGCTACCGCTGGTCAGCGTGCCGATGGAGTAGGTGTTGGCCACCCCGGCGATCGGTGTGAACGTGAACGTCTGGCGCGCGCCGGCGCCACAGGCGGCCTGCGTGAGCACGAGGGCGCTGGTGGACGCGCCGCCCGGCACCTCGGCGCAGAGGTTGGCGGACTGGTTGATCGCGGTGGTGGTGAAGGTGACCTCGGCGGAGGCCGGGGTGGCGGTCGCCAGGACTGGCAGGAGGGCGGCCACCACGAGGGGTGGCATGGCGAGGGCGAGGCGCCGCAGGCGCGTGGGGGTACCGCGGGGCATTCGACACACTCCCAGGTAGGGGTCGATGGCGGTGAATGCCCGGCGAAGAACGCCATCTATCACCAGCGATGGCGTCACCAGCACTGTACCGCCAAGCGAGATGGCCGTACAGCACGATGGGAGCGCTACCATCCACCTCAGGGCATCGACGTATCGCTCGCTGGCTGCGCTCGCGCGGCGCTGAGTACCGGAAACTTCTCGAAACGTTCAAAGCCACGAAAACACGCTCTTGACCGGCTGTTCACCGGCCCGTAGCGTGCGCCACACTATCCAGAATTTATCGGACCAGCGCCGAAACTTTTGGTCGCGAAAGGCCAGATACATGAGACACCGCAGGATTCTCGTAGCCGCCGCCGGCCTGCTCGGCCTCGCGGCGTCCGCGGTAGCCGTCGCGCCGATGGCCGCCGCCGCGGCACCGGAGGTGGTCCTCACCTCCACGTTCGAAGACGGGACCGCGCAGGGCTGGTTCGCTCGCGGTTCGGCGGCCATCGCCGCCACCACCGCCGACGCGCACGGCGGCACCCAGAGCCTCGCCACCACCAACCGCACCGCCACCTGGCAGGGACCCGGTCGCGACGTGCACGATGTGCTGCTGGCCGACGCGACGTACGCCGTCGAGGCGTACGTGCGGATGGCTCCCGGCGCACCGGCGGCGTCGGTGCAGATGACCGTGCAGCGCACACCCGCGGGCGGCTCGACCACGTTCGAGCGGGTGAGCGGCGGGACGGTATCGGCCGACGGCTGGGTTTCGCTGCGCGGCGAGTACCGGTACAGCGGCGAGGTCTCGGAGCTCCAGCTCTACCTGGAGAGCGCGGACGCCACCGCGTCCTTCCTCCTCGACGACGTCACCGTGACGATGATCGAGGGACCGCCCGGCGGACCACCGGACGAGGCCGGCGTGACCACCGACTTCGAGTCGGGTACGACGCAGGGCTGGGCGCCGCGGATCGGCTCCGAGACGATGTCCGTGACCGACGCCGACGCGTACGGCGGCACCCGCAGCCTGCTCACGAGCGGCCGCACCCAGACCTGGACCGGGCCGGCCTACAACATGCTGGGCCGGATGGGCCTGGGCAAGAAGTACGCGTTCTCGGTGTGGGTGAAGATGGCACCCGGCCAGCCCGCCACGAACCTGCGTCTCAGCCTCGAACGGCGCACCGGGGGCACGCCGACGTACCAGCAGCTCGCAGGCGCCGACGGGGTGACCGCCGACGGCTGGAAGCAGATCTCCGTCAACTACACGCTGGCCCACGACGTCGAATTCCTCACCTTGTACCTGGAGAGCACCAGCGGCACCGCGTCGTTCTATCTCGACGACTTCGAGATGAAGTACCTGGCGCCGAAGCCGATCCAGACCGACATCCCGTCGCTGAAAGACGTCTACGCCGACGACTTCCTCATCGGCACCGCGTTCACGCCGAACGACCGGTTCAGCGAAAAGGGCAAGCTGATCGCGAAGCACTTCAACTCGCTCACGCCCGGCAACACGATGAAATGGGACGCCACCGAGCCGCAGGAGGGCCAGTTCAACTTCGCCGACGCCGACATCGTCGTCGCCACAGCGGAGGCCAACGGCGCGACGGTACGCGGACATACGCTCATCTGGCACCAGCAGACCCCGGCCTGGGTGTTCCAGCGCCCCGACGGCACGCCGCTGACCAACAGCGCGGAAGACAAGGCGCTGCTGCTGCGCCGCGTCGACAGCCACGTCCGCGCGGTCGCCGGCAGGTACACCGGAAAGATCAGCGCCTGGGACGTGGCCAACGAGGTGATCGACGAAGCTCAGCCGGACGGGCTGCGCCGCAGCCGGTGGTTCGAGATCGCCGGCCTGGACTACCTGCGCACCGCCTTCCGGGTGGCCCGCGAGGTGGCGCCGGACGCCAAGCTCTACATCAACGACTACAACACCGAGTACCCGCGCAAGCGTGTGGCGCTCTCCAACGTGGTCAAGCAGTTGCGCGCCGAGGGCGTGCCGATCGACGGCGTCGGCCACCAGCTGCACATGAACATCGAGCGGCAGCGGGTCGCCGAGATCGAGAAGACGTTCCAGCAGTTCGCCACGCTGGGCGTCGAGCAGCAGGTCACCGAGCTCGACGTGAGCATCTACACCAACTTCGTCGAGTCGTACACGTCCGTACCGGCTAAGACGCTTGCCATACAGGGCCTGCGCTACCGCGACCTGTTCGACATGTTCCGGCGGCACCGGGGCACGCTCAACTCGGTCACCATCTGGGGCACGAGCGACGACGGCACCTGGCTGGATACCTTCCCATTCCCGCGCAACGACTGGCCGCTGGCCTTCGACGACGACCTGCAGGCCAAGCCCGCGTACTGGGGAATGGTCGACCCATCTCGACTGCCCGCAGTGACCCGCAAGGTGAACGCGGCGGCCGCGAAGCCCACAGTGGACGGCAAGAGGGACCTGTCGTGGGACCTGCTGGCCGGCACCGCGGTCGACGTGAACTCCGCCAGCGGGCTGGGCGCCACGTTCCAGCTCGCCTGGGACGCGTGCACGCTCTACGTGCTCGCCGAGGTCGCTGACGCCACCGTCAACAAGACGGACACCGTCACGGTGTCGGTCGGCGGCACCGCCTACCGGATCCAGCGCGGGGGTACCCACGCGAATGGCTTCAAGGCGCACGCCAAGCCGATCGACGGCGGGTACCGCGTGGAGGCGGGCATCCCGCTGAGCTCCACTGTGGCTGCCGGAGCCAAGCTGCCGGTCGGCATCGTGGTGGGTGATGCGGCCACGGGCACGCAGGCACATTGGCAGCCCGGTGAGGCCACGCTCCTGCCGGCGGTGTCCACCGTGGACGTCAGGCGCGGCACACCCACAGTCGATGGGGTGGCGGAAGCGGCGTGGTCCCGTGCCCGCCAGATCACCACGAACGTGCGGGTGTCCGGCACGGACGGTGCGACCGCCACGGCCAAGCTGCTGTGGGACGACCGGCACCTGTACGTCTTCGCCACCGTCACCGACCCGGTGCTCGACGAGTCCAGCCCCAACACCTGGGAGCAGGACTCCATCGAGATCTTCGTGGATCCCGACAACTCGAAGAACACCGGATACAACGACGACGACGGCCAGTACCGGATCAGCTTCACCAACAAGCAGACGCTGACCAGCAACTTCGGCGGGTACGCGATCGCCGGCAACCTGAGCAGCGCCACGCGGTCGGTGCCGGGCGGGTACGTCGTCGAGGCGGCCATCGAGCTCGACACGGTCACTTTGGCGGGCGGCAGCCTGGTCGGTTTCGACCTTCAGGTCAACGACGCCACGGGCGGCGCCCGCACAGCCGCCAGCACCTGGCATGACCCCACCGGCCGCTCCTACGTGGACACATCCCGCTGGGGTGTTGCCCGCCTCACCCGCTGAGCCACGAGAGAGGAGTCCCATGAGACCTCGTGTACCACTCACGATCGGCGTGGCCGCGTTCCTCGCCCTCGGTGCCGCGATCGCGGTACCAAATATCGCCAGCGCGTCCGCGACGCTTGGGCAGCACGCCGCGGCGCGTGGCAAGTACTTCGGCTCGGCCACCGACAACCCGGAGCTGACCGACGCGCCGTACGTGTCGATCCTGAGCAGCGAGTTCAACCAGATCACACCCGGCAACACGATGAAGTGGCAGTACACCGAGCCGCAGCAGGGCCAGTTCAGCTATGGCCAAGCCGATACCGTCGTGAGCCTCGCCCGGTCGAACAACCAGTCGGTGCGCGGGCACACCCTGGTCTGGCACAGCCAGTATCCAAGCTGGGTCGACAGCGTCCCGGCAAACCAGTTGCTCGGTGTCATGCGGAACCATGTCACCAATGTGGCCGGCCACTTCCAGGGTCAGCTCATCCACTGGGACGTGGTCAACGAGGCCTTTGAGGAGAATGGCACCCGGCGGCAGTCGGTGTTCCAGCGAAACATCGGCGACAGCTACATCGCCGAGGCGTTCCGCGCCGCGCGGGCCGCCGATCCCACGGCCAAGCTGTACTACAACGACTACAACATCGAGGGCCTCGGCGCGAAGAGCGACGCCGTGTACGCCATGGTGCAGCAGTTCAAGGCGCAGGGCGTGCCGATCGACGGCGTGGGGATGCAGGCGCATCTGATCCTCGGGCAGGTGCCCAGCTCGATCCAGCAGAACATCCAGCGCTTCGCCAACCTCGGCGTCGACGTCGCCATCACCGAGCTGGACATCCGGATGAACCTGCCCCGCGACGCCGCGAAGGACGCCCAGCAGGCCAACGACTACCGCGCGGTGGTCAACGCCTGCCTGGCGGTGACCCGCTGCGTCGGCATCACGGTCTGGGACTACACCGACAAGTACTCGTGGATCCCGTCGGTCTTCCCGGGCCAGGGTGCGGCCCTGCCCTACGACGAGAACCTCAACAAGAAGCCCGCGTACACGGCAATACACGACGCACTCGCCGGCACCACGACGCCCACGACCCCGCCGCCCACCTCGCCGACCACGACACCGACCAGCGGACCCGGCGCGTGCGCCGCCACGTACCAGATCGTCAGTCAATGGACCGGCGGCTTCCAGGGGAGCGTGACGGTACGCAACACCGGCACGTCCGCCATGAACGCCTGGGCGGTGCGCTGGTCGTTCGGCGCCGGCCAGGTCATCACCAACCTGTGGAACGGCTCGGTGACGCAGACCTCGGCCAACGTCGCGGTCCGGAACGCCCCCTACAACGGGGCTCTCGCTCCGGGCGCCTCGACGTCGTTCGGTTTCGTCGCCTCATGGACCGGATCGAATCCCGCCCCAGCGAGCCTGACCTGCGGCATCACATGATCATGTAGGCATGGCGTGGGTGGTGCTGCCCCGGACCACGAGTGTGGTCGGCAGCTCCACCCGCGCCGGCGCGGGCTTGTCGCCGCTCGCGAGTGCCAGCAGCATGCCGGCGGCGGCCACGCCCATGTCGGTCAGCGGCTGCCGCACCGTGGTCAGGGCTGGCCCCATCCAGCCGGCCACCGGCACGTCGTCGAACCCGACCACACTCAGGTCTTCCGGTATCCGCAGCCGCGCCTCCCGCGCCGCCTGGTACACGCCCATCGCCTGTAGGTCGTTGCCGGCGAAAATGGCGGTCGGCCGGTCCGGCAACGCCAAAATCTCGGCGCCAATCCGGTGGCCTTCGTCGACGTGCAGGTTGCCGTACCGGACCAGCCTTGGATCGACCGCCACACCGGCTGCCGCCATCGCGTCCCGGTATCCGGCCTCGCGCTCCTGGCAGCACCAGATCCGCTCCGGACCGTTGATCAACGCGATGTTGCGGTGCCCGAGTGAGAGCAGGTGCTCGGTCGCGATCGCGCCACCCTGCCTGTTCGCCGCGGCGACCACGGGCGTGGACGCGGCGGGCCGATCGGTCGGGTCGATCACCACGACGGCGATGTTGCGGGCACCGAGCTGCCGCCGCTGCGCCGCATTGAGCTGGCAGAACACCGAGATGACGCCGGCCGGGCGGCGGACCAGCACGTGCCGAACCCAGTCGTCGCGCGGGCTGTGCCGGCCGCGCAGCTCCGACAGGACGACCGACATCTCGTGGTCGGTGGCGACCTGTTCGACCCCGCGGATCGTCGGGATCGCCCACGGCCCGATCAGTTCGTGAAAGACCAGCTCAATCAGGCTCGCGTGGTAGTCGCGCTCCTGCCGCCGGTATCCGCCCGCGCGGATGACCGCCTCGATCCGCTCGCGAGTGGCCGCTGAAACATCGGCTTCGCCGTTGAGCACGCGCGACACCGTGGGGACCGAGACGCCCGCCGCCTTCGCGACCGCCGCGATCGTCAACGGTCGGGCGCTGCCCTCGTCCGACCCATCCATGACGGCAGTCTATGGAATCCTCGGCGCCGCTCAGTCAACCGTGAGGGCCGTACCGCCGTCCTTAATGGCGACGGAAACGGAAGAGGAACCCGTGCGTACTGCTGACCCTGACCCGCAGCCGGATGGTGACCGCGTTTTCTAAGGTGATCACGCGAGCTGTGCCCGCGTAGGGTTGAGTTCGTGATCGAGATTACGACTGAAGCGGAGCTGCGCGAACTTGTCGGCGAAGTGATGCCGAGGGCGGCCAACAAGGAGCGCCCGAGCCTGCACGAGCACGACCGCGAATGGCTGGCACAATCACCGTTCTGCCTGATCGCGACCGCCGGCGCCGACGGGACCTGCGACGTGTCTCCCAAGGGCGATCCGCCCGGCTTCACGTTCGTACTCGACGACACCACCATCGCCATCCCCGACCGCCCGGGCAACCGGCGGGTCGACGGGTTTCGCAACGTCCTCGCCAACCCGCACGTCGGCCTGATCTACCTGGTGCCCGGCCGCGGCGACACGCTGCGCATCAACGGGCGGGCCCGGCTGGTCCGCGAGGCGGACTTCTTCGACCAGATGATCGTCAAGGGACACCGGCCGCGGCTGGCCCTCGTGGTCGACATCGACGAGATCTTCTTCCACTGCTCGAAGGCGTTCCTGCGGTCTGATCTCTGGAACCCGGCGACATGGGACCCGGACGCGCTGCCCACCCGGGCTCGGCTTTCCCACAGCATGGAGCCGACGGGCGCCTCGATCGAGGAGTTGGAGCGGTACTACGGCCCGGAGTACGCGAAGAAGCTCTACGCCGGCTGACCTTCGATCCGGCGCCTCACCCTGGCCTTGACCGCCACGGGCAGTGCGTCGGCCGCCAGCAGCCGTGGCAGGAGATCCGGCTCGGTGGTCAGCGCCCGGAACGTGACCCCGATCGTCACGTCGTGGTCCGGCCGGCTCACCACCGTGATGGGGTCGCCGGCCTGGATCTCGCCCGGCGTGATCACCCGCAGGTACGCGCCGGGTGCGGCGTGGGCGGTGAACCGCTTGATCCAGCCCCGCTCGGCCATCCAGTTCGCGAAGGTGCCGCACGGCGTACGCGGGTCGGCGACCTCCAGCACGACCTCGTCGCCGACCCGCCATCGCTCGCCGATCAGCGCACCGGTCACGTCGAGCCCGCGCGTGGTGAGGTTTTCCCCGAAGACACCGCCGCGCAGCTCGCGCCCCAGCTCAGTCGCCCAGTGATCGAGGTCCTCGCGGGCGTACGCGTACACCGCCTGGTCGTCACCGCCGTGGTGGGCGGTGTCATAGATCGTGTCGCCGGCGAGGCCGCTGGGTCCCTTCCTCGCCCCAGGGACACTCACCAGCACCTTGCCCCTCACCGGGTGCTTGTCGATGCCGGTTACGCCGACGTCCTTGGCGGGGTTGGGGCGCGGGACCGCGAGGTTGACCGAGAGAACTTCTGCCACGCGTCGAGCCTAAGCGCGCCCAGCGGGCGCGCGCGAACGCGTATTCACCCGTATGCTTGTGGTGAAGCCGGCGTCTTCCCCCGTGGACGCCGGCTTCCTTAATGCGTCAGCTCAGCGCCGGCTCGGCCTTTCTCATCGCGTGCTCCATGAGTGTGATGAGAACCTCACGGCCCGATGTGGGCAGGCGGGCGTCGCAGAGCACGAGCGGCACGTCGGGATCGAGGTTGAGCGCCAGCTTGACGTCTTCGCTCTGGTACCGGGGTGCGTCGTCGAAGCAGTTGACGGCCACGATGAACGGGGTACCCCGGCGCTCGAAGTAGTCGATCGACGGGAAGCTCGCCGCCAGCCGGCGGGTGTCGGCGAGCACCACGGCGCCCACCGCACCCATCGACAGCTCGTCCCACACGAACCAGAACCGGTCCTGCCCGGGGGTGCCGAACAGGTACAGCACGACCTCGTCGTTGATGGTGATGCGCCCGAAGTCCATGGCGACCGTGGTGGTGGTCTTCGCTTCGATGCCCGACGTGTCGTCGACGCCGACGCTGGCCTCGGTGATGATCTCCTCGGTGCGCATCGGGCGGATCTCGCTGACGGCGCCGACCAGCGTCGTCTTGCCCACGCCGAAGCCGCCCGCGATCAGCACCTTGATCGCCATCGGCAACGCCGCGCCGCTCGACACGTCAGAGGGACCGGAGCCCATTGATCACCGCCTTGAAGATGCGCTCTGGGGGCATGTGCGAGGCTGGCTGCGGCTCGCGCGCCAGGATGTAGCCCTTGTCGAGCAGGTCGCCTAGAAGTACACGGACAATGCCCAGGGGCAGGTTGAGGTGGGCCGCGACCTCGGCAACCGAGAGCGGACGCTGGCACAACCTCATGATCGTGACGTGCTCCGGCTGAAGACCCGCCGCGACGGACGGGATCGACCGGGTCGCCACCACGAGGGAGATCAGGTCGAATTCGCCGCGCGCCGGCTGCGTCCGCCCGCGGGTCATCGCGTACGGACGCACCACTGGCCCGGCGTCTTCGTCGTGCCAGACGTCTTCTCTTCGGTCTTCAGCGGAAGCCATGCCGGATCACCTGCCGTCGGTCTGTATAACGCTCGATCGCGTTGGCGTGGTCAGGTACTGGCCCACCCGGGTGACGAGCATGGCCATCTCGTAGGCCACGAGGCCCACGTCGGCGTCGTCGGAGCCGATCACTGCCAGGTTGGCGCGCTGCCCGGCGGCGGTCACGAAGAGAAACATCGTGTCCATCTCGATGATCGTCTGGCGCACGTTGCCGCCGCGGAACTGCCGCCCGGCGCCCCGAGCCAGGCTCTGGAAGCCGGATGCCACCGCCGCGAGATGGTCGGCGTCCTCTCTGTTGAGCCCCCGTGACGCCGCGATCAGCAAGCCGTCGGCCGACAGGACGACAGCCTGCTTGACCTCTGCGACCCGATCGACCAGATCATCCAGCAACCACGCCAGGTCGCTGGCGGAACTTGTGGTCTGCGCCACTTAATGTCCTCTTTCTACCGTTCAGGAGTTTCTGGCCCAGCGGAGGTCGGCGGCTCCGCCGGCGGCGCGCCAGCGGTCTCCTCCTCCGGGGTCGCCGCGCTCAACCGCCGCGCGGCTTCGCGCCCGCGCCTCGTGGCGGCCTGGTATGACGCCATCATGTCGCGGGTCTCGTCGGGGCTACGGCCGAGCCCGTCGGCCGGCTCCGCCTGCGCCGGCGGCTCCTCGCGCAGGGGCGCGGCGAGGCTCGCTTGGCGCACCCGCCACGGCAGCCCGGACGGCGTCAGCCTGGGCGGCTCCTCGGCGGGTGGTGCGGCCGGCTGGGCCGGCGGCGGCGCCTGGGGTGCTCGCGGTGGCGGCTCGACCTGCTCGACCGGCGGCGGAGCGGCCCGCAGCGGCTGGTAGGCCCGGGGGCGCCGGTCGAGCTCGGGCCGCTTTTCGACCACGGGCAGCGACTGCGTCTCGGCGTCGTCGCGCTTGCCCGCACCGACCGCTATCGGTGCCGGTGGCGACGACGGCACCGGCTCGGCGGTCACCGGCGCACCGGCCTCCTGGTCGCTGACCACCAGCGCACTGGGGATCAGGACGATCGCGGTCGTGCCCCCGTACGGCGACCTGCGCAGCTTGACGTCGATGCTGTGCCGCTCGGCGAGCCGGCCGACCACGAAGAGGCCGAGGCGGGCGGTGCTCGACAGGTTGAACTCAGGCGGGTTGCGCACGAGCTCGTTGGCCGACACCAGCTCGTCGTCCTTCATGCCGAGGCCGCGGTCTTCGATCTCCACCACGAACCCGTTCGCGACCTTCTGCCCACCGACGTTGACCATCGTGTACGGCGGGGAGAACGATGCCGCGTTCTCGATCAGCTCCGCGAGCAGGTGGATCACGTCGCTGACCGCGCGACCGGCCAGCGAAGCCGCGTCGATCGGCAGCACCGACACGCGGGTGTAGTCCTCGACCTCGGCGACCGCACCGCGCACCACGTCGACGAACGGCACCGGGTTGCGCCACCGGCGGCCCGGCACCGAGCCGGAGAGCACGATCAGGTTTTCCGCGTTGCGCCGCATACGGGTGGCGAGGTGGTCCACCTTGAACAGTTCCGACAGCTCCTGCGGGTCGTTTTCGCGCCGCTCGATCTCGTCGAGCACGGTGAGCTGCCGGTGCACCAGGGCCTGGTTGCGGCGCGCGAGGCCGAGGAACAGGTCGCGGACGCCGTTGCGCAGCTCGGCTTGCTCGACGGCGACCCGGATCGCGGTCTCCTGCACCGCGTTGATCGCCTGGCCGACCTGCCCGATCTCGTCGCTGCCGAACGTGAGTGGTGGCGCCTCGGCCGCGACGTCGACCTTTTCGCCCTGCCTCAGCCGCTCCACGACGCCGGGGAGCCGCTTGTTGGCGAGATCGGAGGCGGCGATCCGCAGCCGCTCGAGCTGCGCGAGGATGGCACGAGCGGTGGTGATCGACATGACGATCGACGCGATGAGGGCGACGAGCCCGAGACCACCTGCGAGTACCAGCCGGACGAAGACCCAGATCGCGCTGGGCGTGACCCGCTCCAGGAGCGCGTCACCGCCGGAGATGATCACGTCCTGGTACTCGGCGAGGACGGGAGCGGTCGCCGACTCCCACTCCGAGGCGCTCACAGGCGGCGTGGCCGCCCGACCGTTGCGGATCAGTCGCTCTTCGAGCCCGCGGAAAGTGCGGTACGCCGTGCCGTCGACCATCTCGTCGTACCGCACGCGGTCTTCGGCCGGCAGCGAGCCGGCGGCCAGTTCCGAATAGAAGCGGTGCGCGCCGACCAGCTGGACGAACCGCTCGTGCTCCACCTGGGAGAACTTGCCCACCGTCAGGACGCCGGCGACCAGCGCCTGCTCCTGAGCGATGACCTCACGCGCCCGGACCAGCTCGATCAGCGTGCGGACGTCGCCGGCCAGCTCCTTGTCGTCGAGCGTGGCGAGCGAGTCGTACGCGTAGAGGATCGAGCCGATCGCCCCGGTGAACGTGGTCGCGGCCTGTTCGCGGTCGATGCCACGGCGGTCGATGGCCTCCCGGCTGGGGCCGAGGCGATCGAGGGCGGCGTAGACGCCGTCGATCCGCCGCTCCAGCTCGTCGCTGGCGACCGCGCGCACCGCAGCGCCGCGGCCGGTCTTCTCGAAGGCCGCCCGGTTGACGTCGACGCGTGCGCGCGCGGCGTCGAGCTGCTCGCGGCGCCGCGCGTCGGGATCGGCCAGGTAGGCCAGCGACAGGAAGCGCTCCTGTTGCAGGTCGGGGATCAACAGGTCGGTGTGTTGAGCCACGTTGCTGTCGAGGGTGCTGACCGACAGCAGGTTGACCCCTTCGCGCAACGTCACGTACGCGGCGAATACCCACAGCGCAAACAGCGACAGCAGTAGTGCAACGATCTTGGTCCGCACGTTTGAGCTGCGGAATCTCATCGCATCGGTCCCAACGAGGGTGAAGGGCAGGCTTTCGACAACCCCGCGCACATTAGCAACGCGCGCTGGCGCCTCTCAAGCCTTCGCCGTTGTCCACATCGGACATTTTTCGCACCGCATCGCCACCGAGACGGCGTTGCGCCTGGTAAAGCGCCGCGAGCACCGCTGATCGGACGATAAGTATCGGTAAATAGAGATCCTTGTCGTGCCACTGTGGCGGATCGGTCAACCGGTGCCCGGGGTGCGCACGAATGGACCAGCGCAGATACGAATAGCCACGCCGCACAGCATGATCAACGGGTGCGGCGAATCGGGTAAGCAAAATTCGCATGGCGTACGCGGTTTCCTCTGCCGTACCGTTCCGGCTCCCCCAGGACCCATCGGCGCGCTGAGTGCCCAACACCCATTTGACGGCCCGGTCCACGGCACCTGCGGCCGCGTGCCCGGCACCGAAACGGTCCAGCGCCAGCGTGCAGCAGGCGGTCGCGTAGTACGGCGAAGCGTGCCACCGGTCGAACCAGCGGCCGTCGGGCAGCTGCCGCTCACAAAGCCAGAGGGTCACCTTGCTCATCGCCGTCACATACCGTTGGCCGGCTCCCCCGCCACCCGTCGCGAGATGCTGCCCGAACGCCTCCAGCACGTGCGCGTTGACCGTGACCGATTCCCCGTCCTCCCCCTGCCACGTGCAGAAATGGCTGTCGGTCTCGTACGCCCACAGGCTGCGCGGCTCGTACGGGACACCCAGCAGGCCGAGCGCGTACAGCGCCACCGACGTCGTGTCCGCATCGGACGGCAGCCCCGGCCCGGCCGGCGTGCCACCGGGGCGGGTGGCCGCACGCAGGCTGAGCAGCAACGCGTCCGGCACGGTCATCGGCACCCCGGCCTGCGCGAGCCACCCCAGCGCCCACGCCCGCTCGAAGACCGTGATCGGGGCGGCACACGGCACCGGACCCCGCTGCTGCCGGGCGACGCTCTCCAGGTACCGCCGGGCGGGGTCGTACGGGTCGGGTGGCTGGGCGGTGCCGAGCCAGGCGGCGGTGGCGGCCGGCGAGGCGCCGATGGTGCCGAAGGGCAGCGGGCTGATCCCCGGCGCCCCGGACGCGAGGTCGGCGGCCACCTCCAGGGCGTGCAGCAGCTTCGTCGGCACCTGGCCGCCGCCCCGCAGCAGTGCCCGCACGGCGTCGAGCCGCCGGTAGTCCATTCCGGACGGAAGCGCGAGCCGGCGGCCCGTCCACTGGTCGAGCCCTTCGAGCGGCTCGGCTGCGAGCCGGTCGAGGTGGCGGTTGACCGCGACGGTCAGTGCCGGGACGATCAGGTCGACCGCCGGCATGTCCGGAGTGGACAGCGCGCCCTGTCCCCACGCGCGGCCGGCGAGCATGGCGAGCCCGCGGTCGGCGGCCTTGAGCAGCCGGTCCGGCGGCACCACCCGCTCGGCTCCCGCGTCGTACCGGCGCAGCGTCGCCAGCAACGCCTCGACGGCGCTGAGGGTCGGCGCGAGCGCGTACCCGTCGGGGCCGCCCCAGCCACCGTCCGGTCGCTGCGCCGTCGAAAGGTACCGCAGGCGGGCCGCGTGGCCCACCAGCCAGGGCGCGTGGGTCACCACCCGGCCCGTCTCGTACACCGACGGCGACACCTGGCCGCGCGGCTCCACCATGAGGTCGATGACCAGCTCCCGGGCCGCTGCCTCGACATCGACACCGTCCTCGGTCATGCGCCGCCTCCCGCAGCCGCCACCAAGCGCAGGGAGCCGTGAGGGCGCGCCGCCCGCAGCCGCCACAAAGCGCAGGGAGCGCAGCGACCGAAGCGACTGGCGGCTACAGGGAGGCTTACAGCGCCCGAACCGCCCGCGCGCAGCGCGGGCCAGCATCGCAGCGACCGTAGCGACTGGCGGCTACAGGGAGGCATGAAGGGCGCATGACCCGCGCGAGCGCAGCGAGCGCCAGCTAGCTCGGTCACAGGCTGCCCCAGTAGTCGGTGACGCCGTAGAAGCCCATGCAGAACTCCATCTGCCGCTCCAGGTAGCCGGCGACTCGCGGCTGCCCGCCGCGCAGTGGCCGGATCAGATCGCGTGCCGCGCCGGCGAGGGCGGTCACCCGCTCGCCGACCTCTGCCCGGTCGACGCCGAGCATCAGCGCGTTGAGGTCACCCCAGCTCACGTCCCGCTCGTACGTCGCGAGGTCGTTGAGGAGGCGGATCACCCGCTGGACCGCCCAACTCGCCGCACGTGTCGCGATGATGTCCTCAGGCGCCGGCACCGGCTCGGTGGCCGCCCAGTGCGCCGCGAACACGAACGAGAAGCCCAGGTTGTCCGCGTTGCCGAGGTACTCCTCGAACGTCGGCATGGCCGCCGATCCGGCCTTCCACTCGCACTCGCGGACCATCGCGGCGAGCATCCGGCGCAGCTCGTCGCGCCACACCTCACCGAGGACGCCGTGCGCCTCGGCCGTCGCCAGCTCGTCGCGGATGTCGGCCAGGAAGGCGGTGAGCTCGTCGCCCTCCGGAGGTGCCGCTCCGCCGGCGACGGCCAGGCACCGGTAGGCGACTCCGCGCGCCTCGCCCGGTGAGGTCGCGACGTAGTCGACCAGCCAGTCGAGCCCGAAGCACCACAGCGTCACCCGGTTGGCCATCCGCTGGTGGCTGGCGTCCAGCCACGGGCCGCTGAACGCCGTCGCCAGGGCGAGGGTGCTGTACAGCGCCGGGTCGAACGCCTTCGCCGAGTACAGGCCGGGGTAGGCGGCCGCCCAGGACCGCATCTGGCGCTGCGTCTGGCCCGCTACGGCGCAGATCCGCCCACTCTCGACCGCCAGGGGCGGTGCCGCGATCTCCGCCTCCATCAGGCGGCCAGCCGGCGCTCCACCGGCGACAGCGTCATCTCGATCCGGCGGCCGGGCCGCAGCGAGGCGGCGACCGCCGGCCTCGGAATCCCGCCGCCGTCCAGCGTCGGCCGGTACCGGCTCAGGATGGTCGCCACGATCACCTGAGCCTTGAGCTGGTAGAAGTACTTGCCGATGCACTGGTGCGGGCCGCCACCGAAGGGGAAGTAGGCATACCTGTGCAGCCGGGCCCGGCGACTGGCGAGGAAGCGTTCGGGGTCGAAGTCGCCGGCGCGGTCCCAGAACTGCGGCAGCTTGTGCGTGATGTACGGGCTCAGGAGCACCGTCGACCCGCCCTTGATCGGGACGCCGCCCACGACATCAGCGCGCCGCACCAGCCGGGTGAAGATCCAGGCCGCCGGGTACAGCCGGAGTAACTCGTCCAGAACCGCCTGGGTGTAGTTCAGCTCGGCCACCTCGGCGTGCTGGATCGGTCGCCCGCCCACCACGCGGTCGACCTCGTCGTAGAGGCGCTGCGCCACCTCCGGATGCGCCTGGAGCACCGGCCACAGCCAGGTCAGCATCACCGAGGTTGTCTCGTTCGCCGTGACGAACATGGCCACGATGTCGTCGCGGACCTGCGCGTCGGTCAGCTCGCCGCCGTCCTCGCCTCGTGCCCGGGAGAGGATCGCGAGGATGTCGGTGCCGTCGGTCGGCCCTCGTTGCGCCTGGCGCACGAGCGGCACCATCACCTCGTCGACCGTGCGGACCGCACGCCAATAGGCTCTGTCGCCGGGTACCGGGACCGACTTGGCGGCGACTCCGAGAGACATCCGCAGCACCACGGAGGTGCCGATGGTGTCCACCGCTTCCACGACCCGCCGCGCGTCCGCGGCCGAGATCTGATCTGCGAACAGCACCTCAACCGCGGTCCGGGAGACGATCCGCCGCATCTCCTCGCCGACATCCAGCGGTACGCCGGAGAGTGCCGCCCCATCCAGCTCCTCGACCGCCGCGTGGACCGCCTCCCCGATCCGGACGAGCAGGGAGTCCAGGTATTTGCGGGTGAAGCTCGGCTGGAGGGTCTTGCGGCTGTGCTCCCAGCCGTTGCCGTCCTCGCCGAGGATCCCGTCTCCGAACAGGTGCCGCAGTGGCCGCCAGAACCGGCCGCCGCGAATGTAGTTGTCGGAGTTGTCGCGCAGGACGCGCTGCACGTGGTCCGGGTGGGTCAGCAGGTACGGGCGGAACAGGCCGAGCTCGAGGCGCACCACTTCGCCGCCCGCCTCCCGGCCCACCTCGTCGAGCACGGCGTACGGGTTGGTGACGAACCGCGGAAGGGTGCGGTGAATAGGTATCCGGCGCGCCTTGCCCCGTTGCGCGACTACGCCAGAAGACATGACGGTATGCCCCCCTGTTCACTGTGTGAACATCAACTGTTACCCATCGCGATCAATTCGCGCTGCACCCCCAAGCTGATTGATCGGCAGGCCCAACAACAGACAAATTGCACTTGGAAAGATGCGAAGGGTCACATACGAGGCTTCGCGTTACGCAGACGAATCCCGCTGAAACCGAGCGTGCTTATGATCACGCAATCCCAGAACGGCCACAGATTGTCAAGAACGCGTAACTGGATGCCAGCCTCCTCGTGGAGCGCCAACAGGTCGCCGACCGGCTCGGGCGGGCCCAGCGGCGTCACCGGCTCGGTCGTCACCAGGGCGTGCGACACCGGCGAACCGATCGGCCGAAACTGCGCCGCCGGCAGCCGATACGCGTAAAGGCGCACCGATCGCAAGGCCGGCAACCAGCTGTACTCGATGGCATGGACGCGTGTGCCGGACCCGGCGCCGATGATCCGTTCGCGGTCGGCGACGGTCGTCGTTAGGGTGACCCAGGCCATCGCTCGCGGGCACTGCCGGGGGAACCAGTAGTCGGGGCAGCGCTCGGCGCCTACCGCCCAGACGTACGCCTCCGACTGCGCTGCGGTAGCGGCGACGTGCGGCGCGAACCGCTCGATGGTCGAGTCTTCGGAGAAGTGCAGGACCTCGCCCGGCCCCGGCCGCACCTTAGAAGAGCCCTCGAACCCAGTTCCAGGCGTCCATGACCCATTCGGTCTGGCGCAGGTAGGCGAAGCCTACGCCGGTCAGGAACAAGCCGGTGAGCAGGTGGGCACCGCGGGCGCTGCGCCGCACCCGGCCGAACTGCCGCTCCAGCACCAGCCGGCCGACCGTGCGGGCCAGCGCGAAGAGGCCGACCGCGACGCACAGCGTCAGCACGAAGGTCACCACCGGGCTGAGCAGGTCACCGCGCGTGGAGATGGCCCAGATGCCCCAACACACGAACGCCCACAGACCGCCGAGCACGCTCCACTCGCCGCCGCGCTTGAGCTGCCGCGTGTTGAACCCTTGCGGCGCGTACGGCTCCGGCTCTGGCTCTGGCCAGCCGGTGCCGGTTGGCTCGTGTGGCGCGGCGGGCTGGCTGGTCCGGGGCGTGACCTGCGCGACACCCCGCTGGTATGGGTGCGTCTGCGGGCGCATCTCCACCGTCTGCGGCGGCATGTCGACCGTGCGCTCGGCCCACGGCTGCGTCTGGTCCGTCACTTCTGACTCCTCCCCTCCATCTGCGAGAGTAGCTACCCGTGAAACCAGTCGCCGACCCGTGGCGGATCGGCTACACAGAACGGATGACCGAGTTAGTTGGCGCTCGCCTCCGCTCGCGCGGGTCATGCGCCCCGAAGCCTCCCTGTAGCCGCCAGTCGCTGCGGTCGCTGCAATCCTGGCCCGCCCTCCGCGCGGGCGGCTCGGGCGCCGAAACCCGCCCTGTAGCCGCCAGTCGCTGCGGTCGCTGCGCTCCCTCCGCTTTGAGGCGGCTGCGGGCGGCGCGCCCTCACAGCTCCCTTCGCTTTGTGGCGGCTGCGGGAGGTGGCGCATGACCCTGCTAACTGGCGCTCGCCTGCGCTCGCGCGGGTCATGCGCCTGGAATCCTCCCTGTAGCCGCCAGTCGCTCCAGTCGCTGCGCTCCCTCCGCTTTGTGGCGGCTGCGGGAGGTGGCGCATGACCGAGATTGAACTGCCGATCCGCGTCGGCACTCCCGACGACTGGAACACGATCTCGACCCTGCTCTTCTCCGCGTTCCACAGCACCATGGACCAGGAGGCCAGCGACCTCGACCGCGCCATCTGGGAACCGGAGCGCGCGCTGGTCACCACCGACGGCGACACGATCGTCGGCCACGCCGCCGCCTTCACCCGCGACCTGGCGGTCCCCGGAAACGTGGTGCCCGCCGCGCACGTCACGATGGTCGGGGTCGCGCCGACGCACCGGCGCCGCGGCCTGCTCAACCGGATGATGCGCCAGCAGCTGCGCGACGTGTCCGAGCCGATCGCGGTGCTGTGGGCCAGCGAGAGCCGCATCTACGGGCGCTTCGGCTACGGGCAGGCGGCGTACCGGCTGGAGCTGGCCGTCGAGTCCACTGAGCTCCGGCTGCCGGCGGCCACCTCGCCGGCCAGGCTCCGCGCCGGCACGCCGGCCGCGCTGCAACCAGAGCTGGCCAAGGTGTACGACCAGGTGCGCGCCGAACGGCCCGGCTGGTCCAGCCGTCCGGAGGCGACCTGGGCGTACGTGCTTGGCGACTCGGCCTGGCATCGGGCAGGCAACACTGAGCTGCGCGCGGTGGTGCACGAGGGCATCGGCGGGGTCGACGGATACGCGTTGTGGCGCACCCGCGGCTCGTGGACCGGTGGCAGCAACCCGAACGGCGAGGTCATGGTGCGCGAGGTGGCCGCCGCCAACCTGGACGCGTACCTGGCGCTTTGGCGCTTCCTGTTCGGCATCGACCTGACCCGGACGGTGAACTTCGGCTTCGCGGCGGTCGACGAGCCGCTGCTGCACCTGGCCAGCGACCCGCGCCGGCTCAACGCGCGGTTCACCGACAGCCTGTGGGTGCGCGTGATCGACGTGAGCGGGGCGCTGGCCGCCCGGCGGTATGTGGCACCGGTTGACGTGGTCTTCGAGGTGACCGACGAGCTGCTGCCGGAGAACGCCGGCCGCTGGCGCCTCACCGCCGCCCCGGACCGCCCCGCGTCCTGTACCCGCAGCGAAGACCCTGCCGACCTGGCCTGCGACGTCCGCGACCTGGGAGCCGCGTACCTGGGCGGCACGACCCTGTCCGCCCTGGCGGCAGCCGGCCACATCCGCGAGCTGACGGCGGGCGCACTGGCGCCCGCGAGCCTGGCCTTCGGATGGCACCGCGCACCGGCGAGCCCCGAGGTTTTTTAGCGGAGTTGGTACGGTCGCAGGATGGAGGGTGAGCGGCGGCGCAGGCGGTTGCGGCGAGACAGCGCGGGCGTGCCGACCGCCACGACCGCGGAGATCGCTGAGCCGGAAAGCCCGCCGGCCCCGCCCGCCCGCGTCGGGCCCGAGGATCGGGAAGCCGAGCGCGGGCTGCGGGGCCTGGTCGGATCCGGCTCGTCGCAGGTCGGTACGAGCGCCGCGATGCGGGCCCGAGACGCCGCCCGCCCCACCGACGCCGACCTGGCCGAGGCCGAGGAGCGGCTGGTGATCGTCCGGCGTAACTGGGTGCCGCCGCGCTGAGCTACGGCAGCGGGGGGAGCTCCCCGGTCTTTTCGTAGTCGCCCACCTGCGCGATCCGCCGGGCGTGCCGCTCGTTGCCGGAGAATTCGGTGGTCAGAAACGCCTCGACCATCGCGGTCGCCTCGTCGATCGTGTGCTGGCGGGCGCCGATCGCCACCACGTTGGCGTCGTTGTGCTCTCGGGCGAGCTGGGCGACCTCCGGGTTCCACGCCAGCGCGGCCCGGACGCCGGCCACCTTGTTGGCGGCGATCTGCTCACCGTTGCCGGAGCCGCCGATCACCACGCCCAGGCTGCCCGGGTCACCGACCACACCGGCGCCCGCGTGCAGGCAGAACGCCGGGTAGTCGTCGTCGGGATCGAACTCGCGGGGCCCGACGTCAACCACCTCGTAGCCCTGCTTGGCCAAGTAGTTGACCAGGTGCACCTTCAGCTCGTAGCCGGCGTGGTCGGCTCCCAGGTAGACGCGCATGAGGGCAGTCTGTCAGGCGATCAAAGCTGGGCCAGCACCAGGCCGCCGCGGGCCTTCGGCGTGAACCACGTGCTCTTACGCGGCAGCTTGAGGCGGGCCAGGTTGACCGATACGAAGTCGTCGACGGTCACCGGCGCGACGAGCACCGCCAGCTCGGCATGGCCGGTGTCGACCTCGCCCGCAAGCCACTCGGCCGGGTAGTCGCCGCCCACGTACGTGATCCGCTTGTCGCCCGGGTCGAGCCCCAGCGCGTCGCGCAGCAGCACCCGCTCCACCAGCGCGTGATCGAGGTTGTCGACGGCGGCCGCACCGGGGGTTGGCGGCAGCGCGACCGCGTGCGCCTCGCCACCGGCGTACAGGTGAATCGTGCCGCCGGCGGCCGGGACCGACGGCGGGGCCGGCACGGCGCGGACCTCCGCGCCCGCGGCACGGAGCCGGTCGAGCAGCTCTGGCAGCGGCACGGTCAGCTCGCTGACCAGCCGGTTGTAGGGCTGGATCGTGACCGAGTCGGGCGTGGTGACCACCGCGAGGAAGCGGGGCAGGCCGCCCGTCTGCGCGGCCAGGCTCCGGTGGTTGCCGTCCGCGACCACCAGCTCGCCGCCGCTGGCGAGGGCGCACAGCTCGTCTTGCACCCGGCCCGGGCCGACCAGCCAGATCGCGTGCGTGCGACCGGCCTGGTCGAGGTCGGTCGCGGCCGGCGCGCCGGCCTGCTCCGCCGCCGACTCCAGGGCCGCGTGCAGCGCGTCGCCCGAGCCGGTCTGCAGCAGCAGTACCGGTGAGAGCAGGTGCCCGGTCGCCTCGGCGAGCGCCACCCGCTCCCGGACCTTCTCGATGAAGACGTCTTCGTTGCGGATCACCAAGCCGGGCTCGTCGGCGCTGGTCGAGATCTGCTCGGTGTCGACCATGGCGAAGAAGCCGTACGCCGGCTCTTCGCCCGGCGCGCTGATCCGGTAGAGCACGACGACCTGCTCGGCAGGGGTGTAGCTGCCGTCGGCCTTCGCCTCGATCAGCCGGCGGACCGCGTCGGGCAGGCAGTCGCGGAAGGACCGGCCGATGCTCTCCGGTGCCCGGTGCGGCATCTCGACGGCCAGGGCACTGTGCGGGTTGTCGGCGATGATCGCGGTGATCTCGGCTTCATCGGCGAACTCGTCGTAGTTTTGCGCGCCGGTGCCGCCGGTGGTGATCCAGGCCCGGGCGATCGGATGCACGATCGTCATACTGCGTGACGGTACCGTCGCTGGTCGGTGTGACCGCCGACACCCTAGGTCAGCGCGGCCCTGGAGCGGCGGCGTCTGGACTCAGCGGCGCGCCGACGAAGTCGGTGCGCGGCGCGAGGGAGGACGGCGCCTACGAGGCTGCGGGGCCCGCGCTCGCGGAGCGAGCGCCAACAAGCACAGCGCCCACCACAATGGGCGGCGCGAGCAGGTCGACGAGGTCGTCTGGCAGGGCCGGCTCGACGCTCTCCCAGCGGCAGTCATCCACGGACCAGTAGACGCTCGCGTCGGCGTCTTCCCGGTCCGGCTCGTCTTCGAAAATGGGCATGGCCTTGCCTCCCCGCGTGAGGTTTCAGCCCCAGCGTGGCCGGGGCCTCCACCCTGCGCAACGAGAGTGTCGGCAGGCCGTCACGCGACCGGTCAGTCGAATACCGGACGCTCGTCGCGAGTCCGCTTGATCTCGTAGAAACCAGGCGTGCCGGCGACCAGCAGCACGCCGTCCCACAGCCGTCCGGCCGCCTCACCCTTGGGCGCCGGCGTGACAACCGGGCCGAAGAAGGCGATCTTCTGGCCGTCGACCGGGCCGGGCGCGTGGATCACCGGCGTACCGACGTCCATGCCCACCGGCTTCATGCCGGCGTCGTGGCTGGCGCGCAGCGCGTCGTCGAACTCGGTCGAGTTGCCGGCCTCGGCGAGCGCCGTGTCGAGGCCGGCGTCGGCGAGCGCCGCCCGGTAGAGCTCCGGCCCGCGCTCCTCGCCGCGCGGATGGATGCGGGTGCCCAGAGCCGTGTACAGCGGGCGCAGCACCTGGGGACCGTACTTCTGCTCGGCCGCGACGCAGATCCGCACCGGCGCCCAGCCGGTTTTCATCAGATCGTGGTACTTCTCCGGCAGGTCACGGCCCTCGTTGAGCACCGAAAGACTCATCACGTGGAAGTTGACGTCGATGGGGCGGACTCGCTCGACTTCGAGCAGCCAGCGGGACGTGAGCCAGGCCCACGGGCAGATGGGATCGAACCACATATCTACCGATGAACGTTCAACCATGTGTCAATCCTGCTCCGCCCACCGCGCTCCGGCATCGCGATACGACGGTGACCTGGGCCACCCCCGGTTTTTCGAGCTTGACATGGAAGACTCTGAGGAGGGCCGTCGACGGGAACGGCCGGCGGAAATGCTGGATGGAGATCCCACAGTGGCCGGAGTACGCAACCTGACCCAGGTCGAGGCGGCCGAACGCGCCCGCCTGCTCGACGTGACCGGATACGACATCACCCTTGATCTGTCAGGGGCGATCTCCGGCAGTCAGACGTTCCGCTCCACCACAGCGGTGACTTTCCGATCATCCGAGCCCGGGGCCAGCACGTTCATCGAGGTCGCCGCGCAGTCCGTGCGCTCCGCGACGCTCAACGGCGCCCCGGTCGACATCTCCGAGTGGTCCGCCGAGCGCGGGCTCACGCTCACCGCCCTCGCCGCCGACAACACCCTCGTCGTCGACGCCGACTTCTCCTATTCGGCGAGCGGCCAGGGGCTGCACCGCAGCGTCGACCCCGTCGACAAGGAGGTGTACCTCTACAGCCAGTTCGAGACGGCCGACGCGCAGCGGGTGTACGCCTGCTTCGACCAGCCCGACCTCAAGAGCGTTTACATCTGGCACGCGACCGTGCCGGCGCACTGGGCCGTCGTCTCGAACTCCCCGGTCATTCGCGTCGACGACATCCCCGACAACGATCTCAAGATCGTCCACTTCGGGCAGTCCGTGCGGATGAGCACCTACATCACCGCGCTGTGCGCCGGGCCGTACCACGAGGTGCGCGACAGCCACGACGGCATCGACCTCGGCGTCTACTGCCGCGCCTCCATGGCTCGCTACCTCGACGCCGACGACATCCTCACCGTCACCAAGCAGGGCTTCGACTTCTTCCACGAGCAGTTCGGCGTGCGATACCCGCTGCCCAAGTACGACCAGCTGTGGGTGCCCGATTTCAACGCCGGCGCGATGGAAAACTTCGGCTGCGTCACCCACGCCGAGGCGCACTACATCTTCCGCTCGCAGGTCACCGACTTCGAGTACGAGCAGCGGGCCAACACGATCCTGCACGAGCTGGCGCACATGTGGTTCGGCAACCTCGTGACCATGCGCTGGTGGAACGACCTGTGGCTCAACGAGTCGTTCGCCGAGTGGGCCAGCCACTGGTGCAACACCAACGCCACCCGGTTCACCGACGCCTGGACCACGTTCCTGTCCGTCCGCAAAAACTGGGGCTACCGGCAGGACCAGCTCTCCTCCACCCACCCGGTGTACTGCGAGATGCCCGACCTGGAGGCCGTCGAGGTCAACTTCGACGGCATCACCTACGCCAAGGGCGCCAGCGTGCTCAAGCAGCTCGTGGCGTACGTCGGCATCGACCCGTTCCTCGCCGGGCTGCGCTCCTACTTCGCCCGGCACGCCTGGGGCAACGCCACCTTCGACGACCTGCTCTCCGAGCTGGAGGTGGCGTCCGGCCGCGAGCTGCGCAAGTTCGCCGCCCAGTGGCTGGAGACCGCACAGGTCAACACGCTGCGCCCCGACCTAGCCATCGGCCCGGACGGCACGTACGAGGCGGTCGCCGTGCTTCAGGAGGCACCCGCGGAGTACCCGGTGCTGCGCACGCACCGCATCGGCGTGGGCCTCTACGACATCGACGGTGACCGGCTGGTGCGGCGTGAGCGGCTGGAGGTCGACGTCACCGGCGAGCGCACCCCGCTGCCCCAGCTGACCGGTGTTCGCGCCGCCGACGTGCTGCTGCTCAACGACGACGACCTCACATACGCCAAGCTGCGCCTCGACGAGCGATCGATGGCGAACGTCGTGCAGCACATCGCCGGGTTCGAGTCGTCGCTGTCCCGGGCGCTGTGCTGGGCCGCCGCCTGGGACATGGTCCGCGACGCCGAGCTCGCCGCCCGCGACTACGTCGCCCTGGTCACCGCCGGGCTGCCCGCCGAGCGCGACATCAACCTCGTCACCGCCACCCTCCGGCAGGGCGCGAGCACCCTGGCGTTCTACGCCGACCCGGCATGGGCACCCACCGGCTGGGCCGCGCTCGCCGACGTGGCACGCTCCTCTCTCGGTGCCGCCGAGCCGGGCAGCGGCTTCCAGCTCGCCTGGGCCCGCGCGTACTCGTCCGCCGCCCGCTCGGAGTCCGACCTCGCGGTGCTGCGCGGCTGGCTCGACGGCGCCGGCGTCCCCGACGGGCTCTCGATCGACACCGAGCTGCGCTGGTCGGTGCTGCAATCGCTGGCCGCCAAGGGTTTCGTGGGGCCGGATGAGATCGAGGCCGAGCTGGCGTCCGACCGCACCGCCAGCGGCGAGCGGGAGGCCACGTTCGCCCGTGCTCTCCTGCCCGAGGCCGGCAGCAAGGCCGAGGTGTGGCGCCGGCTGGTCAGCGACACGGCCCTGCCGAACTGGGAGCACCGGGCGCTGCTACAGGGCTTCCAGCACCCGACCCAGACCCAGCTGACCGCGCAGTACATCGAGCCGTACTTCGAGGCGGTCGGTCCGGTTTGGGCCAAGCGCGACAGCGAGCCGGCGCAGGAGTTCGTGATGCTCGCCTACCCGGCGTACCAGGTCAGCGAGGCGACGGTGGCGGCGACCGAGGCGTGGCTGACCCAGGAGGGCCACCCAGCACCACTGCGCCGCCTGGTAGCCGAGGGCAAGGACGGCATAGTCCGCGCCCTCCGCGCCCGCCTCCGCGACGCGTCAGCCACCTAGCGCCCGCCCCCGCGCCGCGCGCCCACCGCCCCCCGCGCCCACCGCGCCGCGCGCCGCGCCCCGCC
>NZ_JBAKHX010000098.1:0-25035 GCF_036906915.1 Micromonospora sp. CPCC 206061 | reverse complement strand
TCCGGCGCACGCGCGGCCTCGGCGGCGCGTGCCGCTTCGGCTGGCCGGGCGGCCTCGGCGGCACGGGCAGCGGCCTCGGCCGGCCGGGCCTCGCGCTCGTCCCAGCTCGGCCGTTCGCCGATCGGAGCCCGGTCCGGTCCACGTGCCGGCTCGCCGTGCCGGCCCGGCGGCTCGCCGATCCCGGCGCGGTCGCTCCTACCCATCGCGGGTGCCGGCTGGTCGTCCCAGCCGGGCCGCTCGCCGGTCATTCGGTCGTCTCTGCCAGGTCTGCGAGGGTCGTCCCAGCCCGGCCCGCTCGGCCGCCACTCGCCCGCGTCGGGGCGCCCCCCACGCGCCGCCTGATCGTCGCGACCGGTGCGGTCACCGGCACCCTGCTGGTCGTCCCAACCCGGTCGTTCCCGTCCGGCGGCACGGTCGTCCCACGCCGGCCGGTCGTCCCATCCCGGGCGAGCCGCGGGACGGCGGTCGTCCCAGCCCGGCCGTTCGCGCCCGCCGGCTCTGTCGTCCCACGATGGGCGTCCGCGTGCGGCGGGACGCTCGTCCCAGTCGGGGCGCTCATCCCGACCCTGGCGGCCGTCCCATCCCTGCCGGTCATCCCAACCCGGGCGACCCTGCGAGACCGCCGGTCGGGCGTCGGCTGGCGGCGCGCCGCCGGAGCGCCGGGAGTCGGGCGAAGGCGCGGGCCGTTCCGGCCACTGCCCGTCGTCCGGCTGCCTGGACGGCGTGCTGCGCGGACCCGGACGGCGTCCCGGCGAGATGGGCCGGGTCGGACCGTCGAGGTCGGGCGGCGCCGGACGACCAGGCGGGATCGGCCTGGTCGGACCGTCCATGAGGTTGCCGCCGCCCCGCCCTTCGTCGGGACGTCCGTCGTCCGCACGGGCGGCGGCGGGCTGGGCGGAGTCGGGCCGGGACGGGCCGGGACGGCGTCCGGGAGCGGGCGGGGGCGACCATCGGATACCGCCGCCGCCAGCGGGCGGGGACACCGGGGTCCCGCGCCCGTCGGTCGAGACCACCTTCGGCGCTGGCTGCTGGGCGGGGCGGGCGCTGGCCGGGTACACGCCGGCACGGCCAGCGGCACCGGAGCCGCGCCCGTTGGCGGGCCTGCCCTGCTGCGCGCCGGTGTCGCCAGGGTATTTCTGGCCGGGGAAGATCGGCTCCCACTCGTCGGTGGGTTCGTCGGCCCAGGACGGCTCGCCGCGCCCGCGCCGGTAGCCGATGAAGTCCTCGGTCACGCCACTGCCCCGCTATATGTGGGCACCTCGATGGCGTGGCGCGGCACTGAGCTACTGGTCAGGTCGCTCACCGCCGATGTCACCTCATCGAAAATGGGTCGCTGGACAGCCCCGGGCGCCGGGTAGAGTCACCCGGCTCGGGTGCAGCGTGGTCGCGGAAAGGAGGGTATCGGCGTGGGCTCGGTGAACGCCACTACGCCACCGTCCACACACCGAAACATCGTCCCTGCCTTCCGGACATTTGCCGCCATAACCGGATCAGGCTTTCGTCGCTACTCTACCTATCGCCAGGCGACGGTAGCCGGCGCCTTCACCAACACCGTATTCGGCTTCCTGCGCACCTACGTACTGCTGGCCGTCGCGGCCGGCACCGCGACCGGTCTGGCCGGCGGGTACGACCGGGAGCAGCTTGCCACCTTTGTCTGGGCTGGGCAGGGACTTCTCGCCGTGGTGGCGTTGTGGGGCTCGACCGAACTCGCCGACCGGATCCGCACCGGCGACGTGGCCAGTGACCTGCTGCGGCCGGTGCACCCCGTCACCATGTACCTCGCCGCTGACTTGGGACGCGCGTGGCACGCGGTGCTCACCCGGTTCGTGCCGCCGGTGCTCACCGGCCTGCTGTTCTTCGACGTGTACCTGCCCCGGCAGTGGTTCACCGGGCCACTCTTCGTCGTCTCGGCGGCGCTGGCCGTCATGCTCTGCTTCGCCTGCCGGTATCTGGTCAACTCGGTCGCGTACTGGCTCACCGACATCCGCGGTCCGATGCTCGCGTGGCTGGTCGGCTCCGGCGTGCTGGGCGGGTTGTTCTTCCCGCTGCGCTTCCTGCCGGAGCAGTTCATGGTCGCGTTGTGGGTCGCCACGCCGTTCCCCAGCATGTTGCAGACCCCGCTCGACGTCCTGGTCGAACGCGACCCGCCGGCGCTGAGGTGCGGCATCGTCGCGCTCCAGGCGATGTGGGTGATGCTGCTGCTGGCCTGCTGCGCGGTGGTGCAGCGCCGCGCCGAGCGCCGGCTGGTGATCCAGGGTGGCTGACCGGCCGCGACCGTACCTGGCGCTCCTGCGCGGCCAGGCCAGCGCCCAGGCCTCGTACCGGATCTCGTTCGCCATCGATTTGGGCACCAACGTGGTCGCCACGATGCTCGACGTGCTCACCGTGCTGGTGCTGTTTCGGGTCACCAAGGCGCTGGGCGGCTTCACGCTGCGCGAGGCGATGGTGATGGTCGGGCTGACGGCGTTCGCGTTCGCCGCGGCCGACCTGATGGTCGGCAACATCGAGCGGGTCAAGCTGTACGTGAACACGGGCCGGCTGGACGCGGTGCTGGTGCGGCCGCTCGGAGTGCTGCCACAGCTTCTGCTGATGGACATCCCGATCCGCAAGGCCGCGCGGTCGGTGTTCGGCGCGACGGTACTGGCAGTGGCGCTGGCGTCGGCCGGTATCGACTGGACCGCGGCACGGGTCGGCCTCGTGGCGTTCGCTCTCGCCGGCGGTGTGCTCTTCTTCGGATCCATCTTCGTGGCGACCGCCTCGGTGGCGTTCTGGTGGATCGAGTCGGGCGAGATCGGCAACGCCTTCACCTATGGCGGCCGGGAATTCACCACGTACCCGATCAATATCTACAGTGGATGGTTTCGCCGCGTCTTCGCGTACGGGCTGGGCTTTGGCTTTGTCGCCTACTACCCGGCGCTGGCGCTGCTCGGCCGGACCGACCCGCTGGGCCTGCCGGGCTGGGTGGGATATGCCGCGCCGGGCGTCTCGATCGTCGTCGCGGCGGTGGCCGCCGCCGTGTGGCGGGTCGGCGTCCGGCACTACCGGAGTACGGGGTCATGAGTGTGATCGAGGCGCGCGGGCTGCGCAAGGAGTTCACGGTGCGGGTGAAGCGTTCCCGGTTGCGGCGGGAAAAACGCGTGGTGCCCGCTGTCGACGGTGTCGACCTGACCGTGGCGCGCGGCGAGATGCTGGGCTACATCGGCCCGAACGGTGCCGGCAAGTCCACGACGCTGAAGATGATGACCGGCGTCCTCATGCCGTCGGCGGGCGAGGTGCGCGTGTGCGGATACACGCCGGTGCCGCAGCGGACCAAGCTGGCGCGCCGGATCGGCGTGGTGTTCGGCCAGCGCTCGCAACTGTGGTGGGACCTGCCGCTGCGCGACTCGTTCGACCTGCTGCGGCACATCTTCCGTGTCCCGGCAGTTGACCATGCGAGTCGGCTGCGCCGCTGCCGCGACCTCCTCGATCTGGACGAGTTCATCGACATCCCGGTGCGGCAGCTCTCGCTCGGCCAGCGGATGCGCGGCGAGCTGACCGCCGCGCTGCTGCACGGGCCGGAGGTGCTCTTCCTCGACGAGCCCACCATCGGGCTGGACGTGGTGAGCAAGCAGGCGGTCCGTTCGTTCCTGACCGAGGTGGGCGCGCGCGGCGACACCACGCTCGTACTGACCACCCACGACCTGGCCGACATCGAGCGGCTGTGCCAGCGGCTCGTGGTGATCGACCATGGCCGGGTAGTGCACGACGGCACGATCGAGGCGCTGCACGCGCGGTACGGGTCGCGGCGCCGGGTCGTGGTCGACCTCGACGAGCCGGTGGCGTCGTTCGGGGGTGCGACGGTCGAGGCCGACGGCCGCCGGCTGGTCTTCGAGGTGGACGGCTCGGCGGCGGCGGTGGTCGCGCGCCTCGGCGGGCTGCCGGGCCTGCGCGATATCGCCATCCTGGAGCCCGACATCGAAGAGGTCGTGGCCCGCCTGTACAAGGCGGCTACCGAGGATGCTCCATGACGAGCACCGCGAGGGTGTCCGGTTCGAGGGCGCCGTACACGTGTGGCTGGTCGCCCGCGAACGCGATGTAGTCGCCGGGCCCCAACTCGACCGGCGCGTCGGCCGGGCCGGTTCGCACCCGCCCTCTCGCCACGACCAGATGCTCGACGCTGCCCGGGATGTGCGCGGCGGCGTGCCGCTCGGCGCCCGGCTCCATCTCGACTAGGTACAGGTCGCGGCGGGCGTGCAGGGAGCCGGCGGCGAGCAGGATGCCCGTGAAGTCGGCCTGCTCCGACATCATCCGGGCACCCTCGCCGGCCCGCACCACGCGTACCGGTGGGGTGGGCGGCTCGACGAGGCGGCTAAGTGGCACGTCCAGCGCCACGGCGAGCGACCAGAGCGTCTCCACGCTGGGGTTGCCGCTGCCCGCCTCCAGCTGCGAGAGCGTCGACTTGGCGACGCCCGCGCGCCGGGCCAGCTCGGTGAGGGAGATGCCGGCACGCTCGCGCTCGCGGCGCAGGGCGGCTGCGATGTGCGCGATGGGGGGTGCTGTTCGTTCCATGCTGCTGTCCGTTCGATTTGACGAACACTCGGGTGGTGTTCATTATTGTGGACTATGCGTACGGCAGAGCGAACGCTGGTGCGGGACGTCGGGGCGCTCGGCGTGGCGGTGCTCGCCGTCGGAGCCTCGTTCGGCGCCATCGCGATCGCAGCCGGGCTCCCCGTGTGGGCGGTCGTCGCGATGTCCGTGTTCGTGTTCGCGGGCGGGTCGCAGTTCATGGCCGTGGGCCTGGTGACGGTCGGCAACCCCTTCGCCGCGGTCTTCGCCGGACTCCTGCTCAACGCCCGACACCTGCCATTCGGCCTGGCGATCGCTGACGCGATCGGGCACGGTTGGTGGCGCAGGCTGGTCGGCAGCCACCTGCTCGTCGACGAGTCGGTCGCGTTCGCCATGGCGTTGCCCGCCGGCCCCGGCAGGCAGCGCGCGTACTGGTCGACCGGCGTCACCCTCTTCATCGCCTGGCAGATCGGCACCGTCCTCGGCATCCTGCTGGGCGGCTCGGTCGGCGACACCGACGCGCTTGGCCTCGACGCGGCGTTCCCCGCCGGAATGATCGCGCTACTGCTGCCCTCGCTGCGCGACCGCGACACCCGGCAGGTCGCGCTCAGCGGCGCTCTGGTCGCCGTGCTGGCCACCCCATTGCTGCCGGCGGGCCTGCCCGTGCTGCTGGCACTCAGCGGGCTCCTCCTGGCGTGGCGGCGCTGATGCTGATCGCGGTCATCGTGGCACTGGCGGTCGGCACGTACGGTTTCCGGCTGGCCGGCGTCGTCCTACGCGACCGGCTCGACCTGCCCGAGCCCGTGCACCGGCTGCTGCCCATGGCGGCGGCAGCGCTCCTGGCGGCCTTGGCAGGCACGGCAGCCCTGACCGAAAGCGGCGCCTTCGCCGGCGTTGCCCGGCCGGCGGGAGTGGCAGTAGGCGCCCTCCTAGCCTGGCTGAAGGCCCCATTCGTCGTCGTGGTCCTGGCCGCCGCAACGACAGCAGCGCTCCTCCGCCTACTAGGCATCCCGTAACCCCGCCCCACCCCGCGCCCGGTGCCCGCCCTGTCCGCCCCGCACGTGACGTCCACTCCCTTGGGCTGGGTCGTCCTGGCCCGCGCGACCCCCGCGGACGGCGCGCCTCGTCGATCAAGGGCAAATGCACGTGGTTCGATCTCAAAACCACGTGCATTTGCCCTTGATCGACGGGAAAGGCCTTGATCGGCGCGGCGTCGCGCGTCACGGCACGGCATGTCGCGCCCACGCGCGGCCGGCGTGGCGTGTGGCCGGCGTGGCGTGTGGCCGGCGTGGCGTGTGGCCGGCGTGGCGTGTGTCGTGGGCCGGCGCTAGACCGCGGTGCCGATTGTGACCTTGGGCTTGGGCATGCGCATGCGGCGGAACGTGATCGAGCGCATGATCGCGTACAGGTACAGCGAGCCCATCCGCTGCGTCGTCTTTGGGAACCGCTCCCGGATGAGCTTGCCCACCTTGCGCGAGATGAGGATCGAGTCGACCACCACACCGAGCGCCAGCGCGGCCCACATCAGGTTGGACACCAGTCGCACCGGCTCGGGCATCGCCGCCGACGAGCCGATCAGCACGATCAGCGCGCCGCCGAAGAACCACGTGCCCACGGTGCGGCGCGAGTCGACGATGTCGCGGACCAGGGAACGCTCGGGCCCACGGTCGCGGGCGAGCAGGTACTTCTCGTCGCCGGCGCGCATGCCGGCCATTGCCTCGGCTCGCTCAGCGCGCTGCCGCTCCCGGGACCGCTTGTAGGCCTCGCGCCGGTTCGCGGGCGCCGCCTCGACCGCGCGTCGCCTGTTGGTGGAGCGCTTGGGCGTGGCGACGCCGAGATCCTTCTTGCTCGGCGTGTACCCCCTTGGGCGCACGGCTTCATCGACCTCGTCGGGAGTCTCCTCGACTTCTTCGACGACGTCAGCGGACTTGCGGCGAAACAGCGACGGCACGCTGCAAAGGGTAGCGGGTGCCAGCCCCGCCCGCCGCGCCCGCCCACGCGCGGTCGCCAAGCCAGCCCGCATCGGCCCACCGCGGCGGGCCAAGCCCGGGCGTCGATCAAGGAGAATCGCAACGATCAAGGGCAAACGCACGCGGAAAAGAGATCCAACCACGTGCGTTTGCCCTTGATCGACGGAAAAGGAGGCGGCGCGGCGCCCCGCGGCTACACGGCGCCCCGCGGCCCCTGCGGCTACGCGGCGCCTTTGGCGCGCGGGCCGCGGCGATCAGGCGCGTTCGGCGTGGGCGCCTAGAGCTGCGAGTTTGGCCTCGAAGTCTTCGTAGCCGCGGTTGATCAGGTCGACGCCGTACACCCGGGAGGTGCCCTCGGCGGCGAGGGCCGCGATCAGGTGGCTGAAGCCGGCGCGCAGGTCGGGGATGACCAGGTCGGCGGCGTGCAGCTTGCTCGGGCCTGCGATCACCGCTGAGTGCTTGAAGTTGCGGCGGCCGAACCGGCACGGGGTGCCGCCGAGGCAGTCCCGGTAGACCTGGATCGTCGCGCCCATCGTGTTGAGCGCGTCCGTGTAGCCGAGGCGCTGCTCGTAGACGGTCTCGTGCACGATCGACAGCCCGCGCGCCTGGGTGAGCGCCACGACGAGCGGCTGCTGCCAGTCGGTCATGAAGCCGGGGTGCACGTCGGTCTCGATCGCCACGGCCCGCAGCTCGCCACCGGGGTGCCAGAAGCGGATCTTGCCTTCCTCGCCGGGCTGGCCGGCGCGGGGCGGCCGGGTGTCGGTGACCTCGTACGCGCCGCCGACCGACCGGAAGACGTTCAGGAAGGTCATCATGTCGACCTGCTCGGCGCCCAGCACCTCGATGTCGCCGCCGGTGGCCAGCGCGGCGGCGGCCCAGCTCGCGGCCTCGATGCGGTCGGGGATGGGCCGGTGGGTGTAGCCGCCGAGGCGGGGCACGCCCTGGATCTCGATGACCCGGTCGGTGTGCACCTTGATGATCGCGCCCATTTTCTGCAGGACGCAGATGAGGTCGATGATCTCGGGCTCGACCGCGGCGTTGCGCAGCTCGGTGACGCCGTCGGCCATGACCGCGGTGAGCAGCACCTGCTCGGTGGCGCCGACGCTCGGGTAGGGCAGCTCGAGCTTGGTGCCGTGCAGGCCGTTGGGCGCGGTCAGGTGCATGCCGTCGGGCGCCTTGTCGACCATCGCGCCGAACTCGCGCAGCGCCTGGATGTGGAAGTCGATCGGCCGCGGCCCGATGTGGCAGCCGCCCAGGTCGGGGATGAACGCGTGGCCCAAACGGTGCAGCAGCGGCCCGCACAGCAGGATCGGGATGCGGCTGGAGCCGGCGTGCACGTTGATCTCGTCGGTGCTGGCGCTCTCGACGTTGGCCGGGTCGAAGACGAGCTCGCCGTCTTCGACGCCGTCACTCACCTTGACGCCGTGCAGCTCCAGAAGGCCGCGCACCACTTCGACGTCGCGGATGCGGGGCACATCGAACAGCCGGCTCGGCTCGTCGCCGAGCAACGCTGCCACCATCGCCTTGGAGACGAGGTTCTTTGCGCCGCGTACCCGGATCTGTCCGTGCAGTGGCGTTCCGCCGTGCACGGTCAGGACGTCGTTGGTCAACGTAACCTCCTGCGGATTGGCTCCGGCGGCTACCCGTACCCCCGATGCCGCCCGGGCAGCATAGCGTTCTGTGACGTTGGTACGGAGCGCACGCCGCCCGGGATGGCCCGAAACCGGGAATTCACGGAGTCTTCCGTGTTTCTCCGGTAACCGAGGGTTACGGAAGAGCGAGCATCTGGTCGAGCGCTACGCGCGCGTGGTGCGCCGTGTCGGCATCGACAGTGATCTGGTTCACGAGCCGCCCGGCCGCGAGCTCTTCCAGAGCCCAGACGAGGTGGGGCAGGTCGATGCGGTTCATCGTGGAGCAGTAGCAGACGTTCCGGTCCAGGAACATGATCTGCTTGTCCGGGTGGGCCTGCGCCAGCCGGCGTACCAGATTGAGCTCGGTGCCGACCGCCCACGCCGAGCCGGCGGGCGCGGCCTCGATGGCCTTGATGATGTACTCCGTCGAGCCGACGTAGTCGGCCGAGGTGACCACGTCGTAGCGGCACTCCGGGTGGACGAGCACGTTGACGCCCGGCACCCGCAGCCGCACCTCGTCGACGCAGCTGGAGGTGAAGCGACCGTGCACCGAGCAGTGCCCCCGCCAGAGGATCATCTTGGCCTCGCGGAGCTGCTTTTCGGTGAGGCCGCCGCCCGGCTTGTGCGGGTCGTACAGCACGCAGTCGTCGGCGTCGAAGCCCATCTCAAGGACGGCGGTGTTGCGGCCGAGGTGCTGGTCGGGAAGGAAGAGCACCCGCTGTCCGCGCTCGAACGCCCAGGTCAGGGCGCGCTTGGCGTTGGACGAGGTGCAGACCACGCCGTGATTGCGGCCGACGAAGCCCTTGATGTCGGCCGAGGAGTTCATGTAGGTGACCGGAACCGTCGAGGTGGCGACGCCCGCGTCTTCGAGCAGCTCCCACGCGGTCTCCACCTGCGGCAGCGCGGCCATGTCGGCCATCGAGCAGCCGGCGCCGAGGTCGGGTAGCACGACCTTCTGCGCGTCGGTCGTGAGGATGTCGGCGCTCTCGGCCATGAAGTGCACGCCGCAGAAGACGATGAACTCCGCCTCGGGGCGGGCGGCCGCCTCGCGGGCCAGCTTGAACGAGTCGCCCGTGACGTCGGCGAATTGGATGACCTCGTCGCGCTGGTAGTGGTGCCCGAGCACGAAGAGCCGGTCGCCGAGGATGGCCTTGGCGCGGGCGGCTCTCTCGACCAGGTTGGGGTCGCTGGGGGAGGGCAGCTCGCCGGGGCACTCCACGCCGCGTTCGGCGGAAGCGTCGCTGCCGCGCCCGAGCAGCAGAAGTGCGGCACCGGTGCCCGATGGCTCAACCCACGTCGAAGTCACGCCATCAATGATGCGCCCCATCGCCGACTCCGGGACTGTGGCATGTCACACTCCGGAAACATGCGAGTGCTGATCTGCCCTGACAAGTTCGCCGGTACCCTCTCGGCGCCCGCGGTGGCCGAGGCCATCGCTGCGGGTTGGCTCTCCGCGTCCGCGAAGGACGAGGCCGTCGAGCGCCCGCTCTCCGACGGCGGTCCGGGGTTTCTCGATGTACTGGCGGCGCTCGGCACCTCGATTCCGGTGCCCACGGTCGACCCGCTCGGCCGGCCCGTCACCGGCTCGGTCCTGGTGGCCGGCGACACGGCGTACGTGGAGAGCGCGCAGGCGTGTGGGCTGCATCTGCTTTCGGAGCGGGAGCGCGACCCGCTGGGCGCCACGTCGTACGGGCTCGGGGTGCTGCTGGCGCACGCCGCCGAGGCGGGCGCGCGGCGGATCGTGATCGGGCTGGGTGGGTCGGCCACCAACGACGGGGGTGCGGGCATGTTCGCCGCGCTCGGCGCCGCGCCGCTGGACGCGAGCGGGTACGCGCTGCCGTACGGCGGTGCCGCGCTGACCGCCGTCGTCGGGCTGGAGGGTGAACCGCGCCTGCGACTTGCCGACCTGGTCGCGGCGACCGACGTGGACAACCCGCTGACCGGGCTGCACGGGGCATCCAATGTGTACGGTCCGCAGAAGGGCGCGTCCCGCGAGGACGTGCTGCTGCTCGACGGCGCGCTCACCCGGTGGGCGTCGGTGCTGGAGAAGACGCTGTCCATGTGTCCGCCCGGACTGGCGGGGCTACCCGGGGCGGGGGCGGCCGGTGGGCTGGGCGCGGCGATCCTCGCGCTCGGTGGGCGCTGCGAGTCGGGTATCACCATGGTGACGAGCCTCATAGGGCTGGACGCGGCGCTGGACGACGCCGACCTGGTGATCACGGGTGAGGGCTCCTTCGATCACCAGTCGCTGCGCGGCAAGGTGGTGGCCGGCGTGGCGGCCGGTGCCCGCGACCGCGGCCTGCCGTGTCTGGTGCTTGCCGGGCAGGTGAGCGCGGGCCGGCGCGAGGCCGCCGCGGCGGGCGTCACCGACGCGTACGCCCTGGTGGACCGGGTTGGCTTGGAGAAGGCGATGGCCGAGCCCGCGGAGGCCCTGCGAGACCTGGCCGCTCATCTCGCGACCCAGTGGTCCCGCTGAACGTTGCACGCGCATTTAATGCATACACATCTGCTAGGATGGCCAGCGTGTCGGACGACCCACGGCTGGTCACGGAGTGGCGAGCGCTCGCGCAGCGCTACCACGACACCTCCTGCGCGCTCGAGCGCGAGCTTCAGGACCGGCACGGGATCGGCATGAGCGAGTTCGAGGTCATCGACCGCTTGGCAGTCGCTGACCAGGCAAAACTGCGCATGCAGGAGCTGGCCGAGCTCGTACACCTCAGCCAGAGCGCGTTGTCGCGCGCGGTGGCCCGGCTGGAACGCGACGGTCTCGTCTGCCGGGCGCTGTGCGAGCAAGACCGTCGAGGCGTCTTTGTCACCCTTACTGATGAAGGCCGCCGCCGCCAGGAGGAGGCACGCCCCACACAACGGGCGGTGCTCTCCGAGAGTCTGGTTGGGAATCGGCCGGTCGAGGGCTAGCGTTGGCACTGATACCGAAAGTAAGAGGAGATATCCCGTGACGACTTCAGCGCAGTCCGAGTCGACCGAGGCCAAGGCCGCTACGACCGTCGTCCTCACCGACGTCGCGGCGCAGAAGGTCAAGGCCCTTATCGAGCAGGAAGGCCGCGACGACCTGCGGCTGCGTGTGGCGGTGCAGCCCGGTGGCTGCTCCGGCCTGCGCTACCAGCTGTTCTTCGACGAGCGCTCGCTCGACGGCGACGTCGTGACCGACTTCGACGGTGTCGGGGTGGTCGTCGACCGCATGAGCGCTCCGTACCTGTCCGGCGCGACCATCGATTTCGCTGACCGGATCGACGCGCAGGGCTTCACCATCGACAACCCCAATGCGGGGGGTTCGTGCGCGTGCGGTGACTCGTTCCACTGAGTTTGATGCCCTCGCCTTCGCTCGGGTCGCTCGCGCGCTCGGAAGCCGCCCTGTAGACCGCAGTCGCTATGGTCGCTCCGCTCCCGCCGCTTTGTGCGGTCTGCGGGCGGCGCGCGCTCGCTAGATTCGGAGCAGTCTGTCGGAAAAGCGGGACCGCCTGTACGGGCGGTCCCGCTTTGTCTAGGCTGGCCGCGCACTTGTCCCATACCCGACTCCGAGGGCCGACATGAAGATCGCCGTAACTGGCTCGATCGCAACAGACCACCTGATGCATTTCCCGGGCCGGTTCGCCGAGCAGCTGCTCGCTGACCAGCTCGACAAGGTCTCGCTCTCCTTCCTGGTCGACGACCTCGTCGTACGCCGCGGCGGCATCGCGGCCAACATCGCCTTCGGGATGGGCCAGCTCGGGCTGCACCCGGTGCTGCTCGGCGCGGTGGGCGCCGACTTCGCCGACTACCGGTCCTGGCTGGAGCGGCACGGCGTCGACTGCGACTCGGTCTACGTGAGCCAGATCGCGCACACGGCCCGCTTCGTCTGCACCACCGACCTCGACATGTGCCAGATCGCGTCGTTCTACGCGGGCGCGATGAGCGAGGCGCGAAACATCGAGCTCAAGCCGGTCGCCGAGCGCGTCGGCGGCCTCGACCTGGTGCTGGTCAGCGCCAACGACCCCGAGGCGATGATCCGCCACTCCGAGGAGTGCCGCACCCGTGGGTACGCGTTCGCGGCCGACCCGTCGCAGCAGCTCGCCCGCATGGACGGCGGCGACGTGACAAAGCTCATCGAGGGCGCGGAGTACCTGCTCACCAACGAGTACGAGAAGTCTCTGCTGTCGAGCAAGTCCGGCCTCAGCGAGGCCGAGGTGCTCGATCGGGTAAAGGTGCGGATCACCACGCTGGGCAAGGACGGCGTGGAGATCACCGGCAAGGGCCTCGACCGCATTCACGTGCCGGTGGCGCGCGACGTCCAGCTCGTCGACCCGACGGGCGTCGGTGACGGGTTCCGCAGCGGCTTCTTCGCCGGCCTCTCGTGGGGGTTGAGCCTGGAGCGGTCCGCACAGGTCGGCTCGGTGCTGGCCGCGCTCGTGCTGGAGACGGTGGGCCCGCAGGAGTACGAGGTGCGCGCGGACGCGTTCCTCAAGCGCGTCGCCGACTCGTACGGCGACCAGGCGGCGGAGGACGTCCGTCCCCATCTCGGCGTCTGATCACGAGGTCCGGCGCACGTCGTAGGCGGGGGCGCCGTCGATCGTGACGGTGCCCACGTACTCCTGACCGCGCATCCGGCACCACGCCGGGATGTCGTTTGCGGCCGCTGGGTCGTCGGCCAGCACCCGCACGACCTCCCCAACGGGTACGCCAGGCAGCCGCCTGGCCAGCGCGATCACCGGCAGCGGGCAGCGCTGCCCCAAGCAGTCCAGCACGGTCATGCGCCGCCTCCCGCAGCCGCCACCAAGCGTAGGGAGCGCAGCGACCGTAGCGGCTGGTGGCTACAGGGAGGCTTCGGGGCGCGTGACCCGCGCGAGCGCAGGCGAGCGCCAGCAAACTCGGTCATGCGCCGCCTCCCGCAGCCGCCACCAAGCGTAGGGAGCTGTGAGGGCGCGCCGCCCGCAGCCGCCGCCGAGCTAGCTCAGTCACAGCCCCACCACCCCCGCCTCCGCGCGCAGGTCGGCGACCACGCCGGGCAGCTGCGCCAGGAACCGGTCGACGTCCGCCTCGGTGCTGTCCCGGTGCAGCGACACCCGCACGTTGCCGTGCGACAGCACGCCCATCGCCTCGAGTACGTGGCTCGGGCGCAGCGTCGACGACGTGCACGACGACCCTGACGACACCGCGAACCCGCGCCGGTCGAGCGCGTGCAGCAGCGCCTCGCCGTCCACGTACAGGCAGGAGAACGTCACCAGGTGCGGCAGCCGGCCGTCCGGGTCGCCGACCACCTCGACGTCCGGCACGGTCGCGGCCACCACCCGCCGGATCCGGTCGACCAGCGGCGCCAGCCGGGCCGCCTCCGCGACCTGCTCGGTGGTCACCGCCCGCAGCGCGGCCGCGGCCGCGACCATGGCCGGAAGGTCACGGCACGTCTCCCGTTCGCCATCCGGGTATGGCGAGCGCCAGCGCGCGCCTTTCCGGACGACGAGCAGCCCCACGCCCGCCGGACCACCCCACTTCCGGGCGCTCGCCGTCAGCAGCGACCACCCATCGGGTACTGGAACCCGGCCCACCGACTGCGCGGCGTCGACGTAGAGGGGGACGCCTGCCGCCGCGCACGCCTCGGCAGCCTCGGCGACCGGTTGGACCGTGCCCACCTCGTGGCTGGCGCTGATCAGGGCGGCCAGTGCCACCCCGGGGGCCGCCACGGCAGACCGCCAGGCGTCCAGGTCGAGCCGTCCCAGCCGGTCCACGGGCACCGGAACGCCTGCGCCGCCGGCCGCGTAGAGCACGGCCGAGTGCTCGATCGCGGAGTGCACGAGGGTCTCACCGGCCCGCCGCCGCCCTGCCAGGCCACCCAGGACGGCCGAGTGTGCCGCCGCCGTCCCGCCACTGGTGAAGGTCAACTCGTCGGCGCGTACGCCGAGAATCTCGGCGGTCGTGGCGCGCGCCGCGTCGAGGAGCTGGCGTGCCCGGCGGGCCTGCGTGTAGAGCTTGCCGGGGTCGGCCCAGCCGTCGTCGAGCGCGGCGAGCAGCGCCTGCCGCGCGACCGGATGCAGCGGCGCGGCCGCGGCCGCGTCGAAGTAGGTCACGAGCCGACGCTACCTACCCCACGGCAGGTCCGGCCCGCATGGTCGAGTAATCTCGCGACCGTCAGTGACGCTAGGGAGGCTGAACCAGGTGGTCGCTAGGGGTACGCGGGCTCGTCTTGCGAGGCTCGCCGGGCTCGGGGCCGGCGCCGCGGCGCTGATGACCTTGCTGGGTGGCTGTGACGTCGGCAGCGCTTTCAAGGGTTTCGGCTGGCCGGAAAACGGCATTACGCCGCAGGCCAACCGCATGTACGACCTGTGGATCGGGTCCGTGATCGCCGCCCTCGTGGTCGGCGTGTTCGTCTGGGGCCTGATCTTCTGGTGCGTCGTGCGGTACCGCAAGCGCGGCGACGAGCTGCCGGTGCAGACCCGTTACAACATGCCGATGGAGTTCCTCTACACGATCGCGCCGATCCTGGTCGTGTCGGTGCTGTTCTACTACACGGCGATCGTGCAGACCGATGTGGACCGCACCTCCAAGACCCCGGACGTGATCGTCGAGACGGTCGCGTTCAAGTGGAACTGGCAGTTCAACTACCGCGACGGCATCGGAACTGACGCCAACACCATCGCGTCCACGCTCGGCTCGAGCGACGTGATTCCGGTGCTGGTGCTGCCCACCGGCAAGCGGATTCTCTTCGAGGAGACCAGCAAGGACGTCATCCACTCGTTCTGGGTCCCGGAGCTGCTGTTCAAGCGCGACGTGTTCCCCGGGAACATCCGCAACCAGTTCGAGGTGTCGAGCATCGACCAGGAAGGCTCGTACGTCGGCCGGTGCGCCGAGTTGTGCGGCACCTACCACTCGATGATGAACTTCGAGCTGCGTGTGGTCTCGCCGGAGAAGTTCGACCAGTTCATCGAGGCGAAGCAGGACGGCGCGACGACCCAGCAGGCGCTCACCCAGATCGGTGAGGAGCCGCTGGCGACCACGACGAAGCCGTTCCCGACCAAGCGGGACGTCGCGAACTTCAACTCCACGTCCGGAGAGTGACATGAAGACTGAGTATCGGATCTTCGGCGTCGTCACCGCCTTCCTGTACGTGGCCTGCGTCGTGTACGCGTGGTGGACGTGGGGCGACCTCGGGCGCGTCGAGTGGATCGGCACGGTCGCGCTGCTGCTCTCCGCGCTCCTGACCTCGATGTGCGGCGGGTTCTTCTGGTTCGTGTCGCGCCGGATCGACCTGCGGCCCGAAGACCGGCCGGACGCCGAGGTGTCCGACGGTGCCGGCGAGGTTGGTTTCTTCAGCCCGGGCAGCTACTGGCCGTTCGGGCTGGCGGCTGCCGCGACGGTGGCCGGGCTCGGTCTCGTGTTCTGGATGTGGTGGTTGCTGGCGGCCGGCATGATCGCGGTGACCGCCGCAACCTGCGGCCTGCTCTTCGAGTACTACACCGGCACCCGCCGCACGGCAGAGCACTAGGGCGGCGCGCTCCCCGTTTGCTCGCCTCCCCGCCTCCCCGCCTCCCCGCGCCTCCCCCCGCCTCTCCTCGTCGATCAAGGGCGAATGCACGTGGTTGGATCTCTTTTCCGCGTGCGTTTGCCCTTGATCGTTGCGTTTCTCCTTGATCCCGGCGGCCCCTAGGCCGCGGGCGGCGCCCGCCGATAGAGTGGGCGGCGTGATCACTGCGATCGTACTGATCGACTGCGCCACCGACTCCATTCCCGAGGTGGCCGAGGCGCTCGCCGCCCTCCCCGGCGTCAGCGAGGTCTACTCGGTCGCCGGCCACGTCGACCTCATCGCCATCGTGCGCGTACGCGAATACGAGCAGATCGCCGAGGTCATCGCGGGCGGCATCTCCAAGACCCCAGGCGTCGTCGACACCGACACGCACATCGCGTTCCGGGCATACTCGCAGCACGACCTCGAGGAGGCATTCGCCATCGGGCTCCCCGATGCCGACTGACTTCACCCAGGAGCACCTGGAGCGGGGCACCGACCGGATCGGCCTGCAGGTATATCCGTCGCCCTCGGACGACGGGCCCGTCGCGATCATCTGGCCTGCCATGGGCGTCAAGGCGCGCTACTACCGGCCGTTCGCGGCGGCACTCGGCGAGCAGGGCATCACCGTCATCGTGGCCGACCTGCGCGGCACCGGCGCCAGCACACCACCGCCCAGCCGGGCCTCCCGGTACGGGTACCCGTCGCTGGTCGAGGACGTCGCCGCGGTGTCGGAGGCGCTCAAGCCACGGCTGGACGGGCGCAAGCGGCTGCTCATCGGCCACTCGCTGGGCGGTCAGGCGGCAATCCTGCACCTGGCGCTGAATGAGCCGTCCGACGTGGACGGTCTCGCACTGGTCGCGGTCGGCCTGCCGTACTGGCGGCACTACCCCGGCCTGCGCGGCTACGCGATACTGCCGTACACGCAAGCCATCGGTGCCGTCGCCGCGGTCGCGGGGGTGTGGCCCGGGTGGACGTTCGGCGGCCGGCAGGCGCGTGGCGTGATCCGAGACTGGGCGTACACGGCACGCACCGGGCGGTTCCCGTCGATCGACGGGGTCGACGCCGAAGCCGCCGTCCGTAAGGTGCGCACGCCGGTGCTGGCGGTGAGCGTCGACCACGACCAGTACACGCCGCCCGAGACGCTCGACCACCTCTGCGCCAAGCTGGAGGCGGCACCGGTGCGGCGCGAGCACTACACGACAGCCGAGGCGGGCGGGCGACTCGACCACTTCGCCTGGGTGCGCGCGTCCACCCCGCTGGCGTCCCGCATAGCCACCTTCACAACGACCCTCTAATTAGGGGGTGGCTACCTCTATCCAGCGGTCGAGGACCTTGGCGGCGGCGCCCGTGTCGATGGACTCGGCCGCGCGGGCCAGGCCCGCCCGCAGCGCCTCAGTCAGGTCGCCGCTCGGGCCGGCGTGGGCGGTCAGGGCGGCGGCGGCGTTGACCAGTACCGCGTCGCGGACCGGGCCCGGCTCTCCAGCGAGCAGGCGCCGGGTCACGTCGGCGTTGAATGCCGCGTCGCCGCCGCGCAGGTCGCCGGGCTGGGAGCGGGCGATGCCGAGGTCGGCGGCGTCGAGCAACATCGGGGTGACGGTGCCGTCGTGTACCGCCCAGACGCGGGTCGGTGCGGCGGTGCTGAACTCGTCGAGGCCGTCTTCGCCGCGCATGACCAGCACCGAGTCGCCGCGGTCGGCGAAGACCTGCGCCATCACGGGCGCCATGCGGCTGTCGAAGCAGCCGATCGCGCCGGCGCGCGGCTGGGCCGGATTGGTCAGCGGGCCGAGGAAGTTGAACACGGTGGGCACGCCCAGCTCGCGCCGCGGCACGGCGGTGTGACGCATGCCGGGGTGGAACCGTGCCGCGAAGCAGAACCCGATACCCGCCTCGACGAGGCATCGGGACACCTCGTCGGGGCCGAGGTCGAGGGGAATACCCAGGAATTCCAGCAGGTCTGCGGCGCCGCACGACGACGAGGCGGCGCGGTTGCCGTGCTTGACCACACGGACGCCCGCCCCGGCGACCACGATCGCGGTCATCGTGGAGATGTTGACGGTGTGGGCACGGTCGCCGCCAGTTCCCACGACGTCGACCGCGTCGGCGCGTACCTCATCGGAGAGATGGATCCGCGCGGCGGTGGCCAGCATCGTCTCCACCAGGCCCGCCAGCTCGGCCGGAGTTTCGCCTTTCGCACGCAGCGCCGTGGCGAACCCGGCGATCTGTGCCGGCGTGGCCGACCCGGTCATGATCTCGCCCATGGCCCAGGCCGTGTCGGCGGTGGAGAGCTCCTCGGCGCGCAGCAACGCCGAGATGAGGTTGGGCCAGGTCCGTTCGCCCATGGGCGGGCCTCCAGATCGCTTCAGATCAGGCCGGAGCGTGCGACCGCAGCAGGTCTGCCACGGTCTGCCCGGTCGTCACCGGGTCGAGGGGGTGCAGCAGGGTGGCGTCGACCTGGGCGTACGCGGCGAGCCAGCGGTCGGCCGCTCGGGCGATCACCACGCAGGTGGGCGGCGCGTCGTCGCGATCGTCTTTGATCTGCCGCGCGATGCCGATGCCGCCGCCGGGAGTGGCCTCACCGTCGAGCAGCATCAGGTCGATCTCGTAGTCGTCGACCAGTCGCACGCACGCCGCGTAGTCGCTGGCCTCGACGAACTCGACCGATAGGTCGGCTGCGGGCCGTGGGCCGACGGCGAGCCGCATCCGCTCACGCACCTGCGGATCGTCGCTGTAGAGCAGGACGGTGTACACACGGTCGGACATTGCGCTCCCATTTCTCGCTGCGGCCTGATGGTACCCGCCGTCAATCGGCGCGAGCTGCCCCGCCCGCGGCTCTGCTGGTTGGCGCTCGCTCCGCTCGCGCGGGTCGCCGGTCCTCTGAGGCGTCGCCTTCCCTCACGCCGCGCGGCGACTTCGTCGGCGCGTCGCTCGGTCCAGGCGACGCCGGCCCGGCGACTGTGCTGGTTGGCGCTCGCTCCGCTCGCGCGGGTCGCCGGTCCTCTGAAGTGGCCAGCGCCTCCTGCCGGTCGAGCTCGCGGTCGATGCGTCTGGCCTCGCGTTCGGACTGCTTGAACCACTGCATGAGCAGCACGCCGATCATGATGATCGACACGAACTCGCCGCCCGCCCAGAGGATGCCCCCGGCGACCTTCTGGTCGGCCCACGGGTCGGCCCAGTGCAGGTTGAGCGAGGGGTACCAGTCGCCGCCGATCAGCGTGGTGCTCTGCATGATGGTCAGCCCGAGCACGGTGTGGAACGGCACCGACAGCACCATGAGCAGCGCGCGCCCCGGGTAGGGCCAGCGGCCGGGCAGCGGGTCGAGCCCGACCAGCGGCCAGAAGAACAGGCAGCCGGTGAGGATGAAGTGCGCGTGCACCAGCTCGTGGACGAGCTCGTTTTCCACGGTGAGCCGGTAGAGGCCGCTGAAGTACAGCACGAAGGGGTTGGCCACGAAGATCGCGTACGCGACGAGCGGGAACGAGAAGACCTTCGCCGCCCGGCTATGCAACACGGCGAGCAGCTTTTGGCGGGGCGCGCCGCGCAGGGTGCGCAGGGCGAGCGTCACCGGGGCGCCGAGCGCCAGGAAGATCGGGGCGACCATCGACAGCGCCATGTGCTGGACCATGTGCACGGAGAGCAGCGTCGTGTCGTACGCGTGCAGGCCACTCACCGTGACGGCGGCGATGCCGCCAAGACCCGGGCCGAGGAAGAGCGCGGTGCGGGCGACGGGCCAGCGGTCGCCGCGGGTGCGCAGGCGGTGCACTCCGTACAGGTACAGGCCGGCGGCCACCACCAGCAGGACGGCGATCCAGCCGTCCAGACGGGTCTGCGTGACGAGTGCCGACACGGTGAAGGGGGGCACGTTTCGAGGCTATGCCACCCACGACACACCGTCGTAGCCGACCCCGACGATCGCCCGCGCTGGTCGGGGGCAATAATGACCGCGTGACTGCGGCCTCAGCCATTGACAAGAGCCGGATCCACTCGCTGACGCGGCCCAACATGGTCAGCGTCGGCACGATCGTGTGGCTCTCCAGCGAGCTCATGTTCTTCGCGGCGCTGTTCGCGATGTACTTCTCGATCCGCGCGGCGGACTACAGCATGTGGGAGGAGCACACTCCCCATCTGAACCTGCCGTACGCGACGACGTTCACGCTGATCCTGGTCGCCTCGTCGGTGACCTGCCAGTTTGGCGTGTTCGCGGCGGAGAAGGGGGATGTGCACGCGCTGCGGCGGTGGTTCACGATCACCTTCGTGATGGGTCTGATCTTCGTGCTCGGCCAGGTCAACGAGTATCGCGAGCTGGTGCACGCCGGGATCAAGATCAACGCGGACGGCTACGGGTCGATGTTCTACCTGACCACCGGCTTCCATGGCCTGCACGTCACCGGTGGTCTGGTCGCGTTCATCATCTTCATGATCCGCACCACCATGGGTCGGTTCACGCCGGCACAGGCCACGTCCGCGATCGTCGTGTCGTACTACTGGCACTTCGTCGACGTGGTCTGGATCGCGCTGTTCTCGATGATCTACCTCCTCCAGTGACCGTGTCACATTTCACTCGCAGACTCCGTCTTATAGGCATGAAGGACACTGGCCATGACTTCTGACTCCCCCGGCTGGCTCGGACGGTTGCGCCGTGGGCGTACCGGACCACGTAGCCGCGTTCGTCGCCGCGTGGGCTCCGTGGTCCGCCTCACGCTGGCGCTGGCGCTGGCCGGCGGCGTCTACAGCGTCTTCGCGCCGGGTATCGCGGGCGCGAAGGACACGCCGCAGTTGTCCACCGCCGCCGAAGAGGGCAAGGCGCTGTTCAACCAGAGCTGCATCTCGTGCCACGGCCCCCGTGCACAAGGTGTCGAGGGGCGCGGACCGAGCCTGATCGGCGTCGGCGCGGCGTCGGTCGAGTTCCAGGTCGGCACCGGCCGCATGCCGATGGCCAGGCAGGAGGCCCAGGCGGAGCGCAAGCCCCCGGTCTTCACCGACGAGCAGACCAGGCAGCTCGCGCAGTACATCCAGGAGTTGGGCGGCGGGCCGCAGGTGCCGTCCGGCGACCTGCGGGCGCCCGAGAACGACGAGGAGGCCATCGCTCGCGGCGGCAACCTCTTCCGGATCAACTGCTCGTCGTGCCACGCGTTCAGCGGCGGCGGCGGCGCGCTGTCCTCGGGCAAGTACGCGCCACCCATCGGCGAGGCGACCGACCAGCAGATTTACGCGGCCATGCTCACCGGTCCGCAGAACATGCCGGTGTTCGGCGACAACCAGCTCACCCCTGAGCAGAAGAAGGAGATCATCTCCTACATCCAGGAGGCGCTGCAGGAAGACCGCGACCCGGGCGGCTGGGGTCTCGGGCGGTTCGGTCCGGTGACCGAAGGTCTCGCCATCTTCCTGGTGGGCATTGTCGCCCTGGTGTTCGCTAGTCTGTGGATTGCGGGGAAGTCATGAGCACAGAGACCGAGCCACGGGTCGAGCAGGAGCCGCTCGACGTTTTCGATCCGCGCCTGACGCGGTTCGACATCATGCGCGAAGGTGCGCGCCGCGAGGGCATCGAGATCGTCCACTACGAGGCGCAGTACCCGCCGAACAGTCGGGCCGAGCGCCGTATGGTCCGCATCGTCGCGTCGTTCTTCCTGCTCACCGGCCTGGCGGCGACCGCCTTCCTGCTCATCTACAGCTTTGGGCCGTGGGAGTACGAGATGGGCTCGAACCCGAGCAAGCTCTACACCCCGCTCCTGGGCCTGACGCTGGGCGTCGCGCTGCTCGGCATCGGCTTCGGCGTCCTCACCTGGGGCAAGAAGCTGCTGCCGCGCGAGGTCGCGATCCAGGACCGGCACGATGGGCCGTCCGCCACCGAGGAACGTAAGATCACCGGTGAGACGATGGTCTACATCGCCGAGGAGCTGGGGCTCAAGCGCCGCAAGGCGCTCGGCTTCGCCGCGCTGCTCGGCCTCGCGCCGGTCGGCGCGGTCGCGGCCGCGCCGCTGATCGGTGGGCTGATCAAGGACCCGGTCGAGGACCGGATCCTCTTCAAGACCGGCTGGGACCCGGCGGGCAACGGCGGAAATCCGGTACGCGTCACCCGCGAGGACGGCTCGCCCATCCGGCCGGAAGACGTCAGCGTCGGCGGTCAGATGACGGTCTTCCCGGGTATCCCAGGAGGCGCGACCAACGAGCACGCCGACTCGCCGACACTGCTGATCCACCTGCGTCCGGACGACGCCCAGAAGACGCGAGACACGCTGAAGGCGATCAACCGGGACTCGATGTGGCAGAACTTCGTCGCGTACTCGAAGATCTGCACCCACGCCGGCTGCCCCGCCAGCCTGTACGAGCAGCAGACCAACCGGCTCCTCTGCCCGTGCCACCAGTCGCAGTTCCTGATCACCGACAACGCCCGACCGATCTTCGGGCCCGCCACGCGTAGCCTCCCGATGCTGCCCATCGAGGTCGACGAAGAGGGCTTCTTCGTGGCGACGTCCGACTACAAGGTGGCCGTCGGGCCAGCATTCTGGGAGCGGCCATGAAGCGCCGGAAGATTGACGTACGCGCCCTGCCCGCCAACAGCGCCGGGGCGCTGGACGACCGGTTCCAGGCGGCGACGCCGCTGCGCAGCCTGCTGAACAAGGTCTTCCCTGACCACTGGTCGTTCCTGCTGGGCGAGATCGCGCTGTTCTCGTTCATCGTGCTGCTGCTCACCGGCACGTTCCTGACGTTCTTCTACGACCCGTCGCTGACCGTCGTCACGTACAACGGCAGCTACACGCCGCTGCGCGGCACCCACATGTCCGCGGCGTACGCCTCCACGTTGGACCTCTCGTTCGACGTCCGGGGCGGGCTGATCATGCGGCAGATGCACCACTGGGCGGCGCTGACCTTCATGGCGGCGATCGTGGTGCACATGTTCCGGATCTTCTTCACCGGCGCGTTCCGCAAGCCGCGTGAGACCAACTGGATCATCGGCTCGCTGCTCTTCTGGATCGGCTTCCTGGCCGGCTTCACCGGGTACTCGCTCCCCGACGACGCGCTCTCCGGCACCGGTCTCCGCATCGCCTCAGCGATCATGTTGTCGATCCCGGTGATCGGCTCGTGGGTGACCACGTCGGTCTTCGACGGTGAGTTCCCGGGGCACGTCATCATGGGTCGCTTCTACATCGCCCATGTGCTGCTGATCCCCGCGCTCCTGGTGGCCCTGATCACCGTGCATGTCGGGCTGGTGTTCAAGCAGAAGCACACGCAGTGGCCAGGGCCGGGCCGCACCGAGCACAACGTGGTCGGTGAGCGGATGTTCCCCCGGTACGCCATCAAGCAGGGTGGCTTCTTCATGATCGTCTTCGGCGTGATCGCGCTGATGGCGGGCTTCTTCCAGATCAACCCGGTGTGGCTCTTCGGCCCGTACGAGGCGTACGTGGTCTCGGCGGCCAGCCAGCCCGACTGGTACGTCATGTTCCTCGACGGCTCGACCCGTCTCTTCCCCGCCTGGGAGATACGGTTCGACCTGTTCGGCTGGGGCGACGGATACACGATCCCGCCCATCTTCTGGCCGACCGTGGTCCTACCAGGCATCATGACGATGCTGCCGATGGCGTATCCGTTCATCGAGGCGCGGCTGACCAAGGACAAGAAGGCGCACAACCTGCTCCAGCGCCCGCGCGACGTGCCCGCCCGCACCGGCCTCGGCGCCATGGCGATCATGTTCTGGCTGGTGCTGACGCTCTCCGGCGGCAACGACGTCATCGCGGACAAGTTCCACATCAGCCTGAACGCGATGACCTGGGCCGGCCGGATCGGTCTGCTGGTCCTGCCACCACTCGCGTACTACGTGGCGTACCGGATCTGCCTGGGCCTCCAGCAGCACGACCGGGAGGTACTGGCGCACGGCGTGGAGACCGGCATCATCAAGCGGCTGCCCGACGGGCGGTTCGTGGAGGTGCACCAGCCACTGGCTGCGGTCGACGAGCACGGCCACGGCGAGCTGGACTACGTCGGCTGGGTAGTGCCGAAGAAGATGAACCGGCTGGGCGCGCTCGGCCCGGCGATCAGGGGCTTCTTCTACCCGATCGAGAAGCCGGCCGAGGCGCCGGTGTCGCCTGGGCACCCGCCGGTCTCGGACCGTCCCGCTTCGTCCGAGAAGCGCGAGGAGATTACGCACTAGTTTGTGTCGTTCTGAGGGCCCGGTGGCTGTTCGGTCACCGGGCCCTCGTACGTATGGGCGACACGCCGGAAGTGGTTCGCGATTTCGTCAGAGGGGCATGGGAGCGTGAGAACTACAACCGGGTAATTCACCTTCGAGCTGAAGAGGAGACGCCCGTGCGAGAGCTGTACTGCGCGACCTGCCGCACCGAGACGACCTTCGAGGCGCCGCCCTGCGAGGACGTGCACGACGACTGCCCTGAGCTGCTCTGCACCGGCTGTGGAGGCGCCATCGTGATCGCGCCGGTGACGGTGGTGCGAGCGTGGCTGCAACCCCGTAACGGCCACATCGCCCCCCACCAACGCCGCGCCGCCTAACCCACGCCCTATCGCGGCACCCCGCCGGTCACGACTCCCGCGCCGCAGACCCGCGCGGTGCCTGCCGGCTGCGGTGCCCGCGGCACTCGCCCCTGCTCCGGTCGGTCCCCGTCCGGCCCCGTCCGCGCTGCGTGCGGCGCGTAGGCCCGGCGCGTAGGCCCGGCGCGTAGGCCCGGCCCGCAGCGCCTGCGCGCCGTCGATCAAGGGCAAACGCACGTGGTTGGATCTCTTTTCCGCGTGCATTTGCCCTTGATCGATGCGGATCTCCTTGATCGACGCGCGCGACGGCGCCGGGCCAGCGCGGATCCGGCGCCGCTGGCCACTCGCGGCCGCGACCAACGCCGCGTCGCGCGGAACCGCGTGCGACAACAGGGAAACGCGGCCTCAACCCGGTACGGCAACCCGGGAAGTCGCGCTCGATGGGGCGTGACGGCGCCGGCGAGGCTGGGCGCACCGCCGCGACGGCGGCCCGCAGCTCCGCGTCCGCCTTGCCGGGTGCGCTTCGCCGCGGACCGGACGGGTGCCTCATCTGCCGACGCGCACGCAGCACGAGCGGCACAGTCTACCTGCAATGAGCGGGCAGCGCGCCGAGCGCGGTCTGCACGAATGGCACAGGTAGCACGGACCACGCCGCCAGCGCGATGAGGCAGCCAGCGCGATAGCCGCGGGCGGCGCGGCCAAGCGCACAGCGCAGGAGCGCGGCCAAGCGCACAGCGCAGGAGGGCGGGCGGCGCGGCCAAGCGCGAGGCGCAAGTTGCGCGGGCGGCGTCGCACGGCGCGGGCGGCGCGAGCGGCGGCCCTCCGTCGCGTCGATCAAGGACATCCGCATCGATCAAGGGCAAACGCACGCGGAAAAGAGATCCAACCACGTGCGTTTGCCCTTGATCGACGG
>NZ_JBAKHX010000097.1:0-25848 GCF_036906915.1 Micromonospora sp. CPCC 206061 | reverse complement strand
GCGTGGGAGTGGTCGGACCCGGCGTTGGGGTGGTCGGACCCGGCGATGGAGTAGAGCCTTGGAACTGTGCGAAGAACCGCCACACCTCTGCCTTGGTCCAGGTCCGGACGCCGTCCTCACAGCCAGAACACCCGTCCACCGGAGCTGGCCCGTGGCCGCTGTCGTATGCGGCCCACTGCACCGGGTATCCCGCCCGGCACGAGTAGAGGGTGGTGATGTGCTGCCCGCTGCCCTGCGACGGTTCGCGCGGGTTCTGGGCGGCGCAGCCATTGTTGCGCACGAACGTGTCACGCAGCGAACGTCCCTGGGAGATGTTGAGGACGTTGTCCGAGATGCCGTGGAGGCCGAAGTACGCGATCGGCTGGGTGCCGCCGCTGCACCCGCTCAGCTGCGCGCCGGAGTAGGCCGCGACCGCTCGGAAGACGTTGGCCCGGGCGCAGGCGAGTGCATAGCTCATGCCGCCGCCGTAGCTGAAACCGAGGGCGAAACGCTGCGTCGTGTCGACGCAGAGGGCGTCGTCGATTCGCCGGATCATGTCGTCGACGAAGGTGACGTCTTGACCACCTGGGTTGGCCCAGCCGTTGCCGTTGCCCTGCGGTGCGACCAGGATCGCGCTGTTGTTCGACTGCTCCTGCATACCGTAGTAGGACCAGGCGGCTCCGCTGGTCCCGCCCGAGGAGACGTCGTTCATGGTGCCGCCCCGCCAGTGGAACGCGAAGATCAACCGGTACGGGTTGTTGTTGTTGTAGTTGGCGGGAACCCGAATGATGAAGCTGCGATTCTGGCCGCCGCTCTGGATCGTGTGCGAACCACTGTTCAACCCCGGGGCCTTGCCACATCCAGCCGTCGCCGCGAGGGGGACCGCGTCCGCGGTCGCGGATGCCAGCCGGATGCCGGTGATGCCGGCACTGGCGAGAACCAGTATCGCGGCGACGGCGATCGGCGTCCGCCAACGGTGTCGATTGGTGCCCTGTCTCATAGCTACTCCATTCCTCGTGGGTGCGGCGACTCAGCGGTAGCCGGCCGCGACGATGTTGGCCTGTACCGCGTTCTCGGTCGCGTCGGACGGATAGCCAGCGACCATGGCGCCCTCGTAGAAGGTGCCGGCGCTGAGATTGGCGCCGCCGTTGGGCTTGCAGCAGTCCCCGCCGCTGCCCAGGATGATGGCGCCCTGCTTCTTCATCGGGCTGTATCCGGGAGGAAGCGAGCCGTCCCAGAGCGTGTAAAGGTTGCCGGACTGGGCGTTGCTGCCCTTGATGGCGAAGCGGGAGGTGCCATTGTTCTTGAGCGTTGCCGTGACGAACTTGCTCGTGAAGGCGCGCTGGTTGGGGTTCCAGGACTGGCTTCCCCCGGAGAAGAGCCCCCACTCCAGGTCGGCCTGGACCCAGGGGCCGGTGCCGGAGCACCCGCCGAACCAGCACTGCGTGCTGAAGTTGATGGCGTCCATCGCCCCGGCGGCGTCCGCGGACCGGGTCGTCTCGCTGTTGCCGTAGTCGAAGCAGCAGCCGTTGTTGACGTGCGTGCCGCTGGTCACCATGTACATGCCTTCCGGGGCGCTACCGGTCGGTACGCCGGTCAGGTGCCCGTCGCGCCAGTAGCTGTTGCCGGGGTTGATGTAGAGCGAGTACGCCTTGTTGCCCCCGATCGTCAGCGACTCGGAGGTCGCGATCGCCGGTCGGCTCTGGGGCGAGCCGGGTACCACGCTCGATCCCTGGTACCACAGATCGTTTCCTCTGCCGGACTGGTCGTAGACGACGGTGACGACGCAGGTGGTGCCGGTGCAGAACGAGTCCTGGGCCGCCGCGTTGGCGGTGCCGCCCGCGCTCAGGACGGCGATGTCCCGGGTCGTGTTGTCGGACGAGCGCCGTACCTGGTACAGGTTGCCGTTGTAGGAGCCGTACAACGCGCGCACGGTGCTGTGGGCGGCGATGCAGGCCGTACCGCCGGAGGCGTAGATGTCGCACGGGCCGGCGCCGGTCGGTGGCGTGGGCGGTGGCGAGGTCGGCGTCGTCGCCGTCGGTGTGGCCGTTGGCGAGTTCCACTGCTGGTTGCTCTGGCCGTGGCAGTCCCAGAGGATGATGTTCGTGCCGTTGGCCGTGCCCAGCCCGTTGGCGTCCAGGCAGCGGCCGGACTGCGCGCCGATGATGGTGCCGTTCGAGTTGACGTTCCACTGCTGGTTCGCTTGTCCGTTACAGTCCCAGATGATGACCCGGGTGCCGTTGGCGGTGCCCTGCGCGTTGGCGTCCAGACACTTGTTGCCGTACACCATCAACTGCCTTGAGGACGTGTAGGTCCAGGTCTGGTTGGCTGCCCCGGTGCAGTCCCACAACTGCGTCTGTGTGCCGTTGCTCGTGCTGGAGTTCGGGACGGCCAGGCAACGTCCGGATTGGACGCCCACGATCGGGGCGCTCTGCCCCGGCTGGATGGTGGCCGCCACGGCGGTGCCGGCGGCGAGAGCGATGACGAGTGCGGCGCCCACGGCGAACAGCTGCCTGTAGTGGCGGCGCCGGCGGTTCGAGATGACCATAGCGGTTCCTCACATGTTGTCGGGGGGAGAGGCTCCGGCGCGTGGGCGCGCACCGGAGCGCTCTCGATGAGGTGGGCTATGCGGTGGTGAATCGCCACTGCTGGTTGGTGCCGCTGTGGCAGCTCCATTGCAGGAGGCGTGCGCCGTCCGTTGTCGCCGCGCCGTTGACGTCGACGCAGAGTCCACTGGGGACGCTCTTGATGGTGTACACGCCCGACGTAGCGGTCGCTGTCACGAGGAACTTCTGCTGGTTGCTGTTGTTGCACGTGAACTGTTGCAGGAACGCGCCTTGAGCGGTGGAGCCGCCGGTGACGTCGAGGCACTTGTTGCTGTGCACCGCCTTGAGGTAGACGGCGCCGCCACCGGCGTCGACCGCCTGCCACTTCTGGTTGTTGCCGCCGGTGGCCGCCCACTGCACGATCTGCGCGCCGTCGGCGGTGGAGACCCCGCTGACGTCTATGAGCTTGCTGCTGTGCTGCGCCGCCACGGTCCAGGTCTTGCCGGCCACGCCGCCGCCGTCCGGGTTTGGCGTGCCGACGCCGGCGCCACCGAACGTGAAGGAGTCGAGGTCGAACCAGTTGGTCGAGCTGCCCTTGAACACCATGTAGAGCGTGTGGCTACCGGCGAGAGCGGCGGTGTTCACTGCCGGTGTGGACTGGTAGTTGTCCCAGGCGCCGGTGCTGGGTACCGGCGTGGTGGCCAGCAGCGTGCCGGTTGGTGAGCCGGCGCGCAGCTCGATCGAGCCGCCGCCGCTCGGCGATGTCAGCCGGTAGCTGACGTTGGTGATGCCCGACAGGCTCATCGGGTTGAAGGCGATCCAGTCGTTGTTGGAGATGTCGCCGACCCGTTTGGCGCTCTCCGCGCCGGCGTGGTCGATGACTCGTATCCCGGACTGGCTGGTGAAGTACTCGGCCTGCTTGTGCCTGGGTTGCAGGACCGCCTTGGCGTAGCCGGTCAGCGGGGTGGCGCCGCCGGGGCCGCCGTTGTCGGTGTAGCGGGCGTTGAGGACGTAGTACAGGTTGGCGCCGTCGGGGTGCCCGCCGAGCAGTTCGGTGGGGATGGTGCCGGAGCAGCCGGGGTAGTCGGTGGTCTCGTGCTCGTGGTCGTCATGGCCGAGAGCCGGCTTGACGAACACCTTCGTGCAGTCGATGGCCCCGCCGTCCGGGTCGGAGACGGTGACCGTGTACGAGACCCGGTCGCCGAAGTTGAGCATGCCGCCGTTGGACGGGACGGTGATGGTGACCACCGGCGCGGCGTTGCCGACCGTGATCGGCACGTTGGCGAAGGCGCTCCTGCCGGTGTTGTCGGTGACCTTCAGCTGTGCGGTGTAGTTGCCGTTGGCGGTGTAGGTGTGTGACGGGTTGGCCGCGGTGGAGGTTCCGCCGTCCCCGAACGTCCACAAATAGCTGAGGGTGTTGCCCGCGTCTGGATCTGTGGTGCCGGCGCTGCTGAACTGCACGGTCAGCGGAGCGCTTCCACTGGTGGGCGTGCCGGTGGCCTTGACGATCGGTGACCGCCCGCCATGGATGTAGTCGATGCGGTAGAGGCCGGAGTCGTTGTTGCCACCGCCGAAGTTGGAGCCCCATTCGAGCAGGTAGAGCGAGCCGTCCGGACCGAACTCCATGTCCATCGGCTTGTTGGAGTTGCCGGCGGGCAGGAAGGGGTTGGTGCGGGTGGCCGCCGTCGCCGAGTCGAAGTGCACCTCCTTGATGTAGTTGCGCATCCATTCGTAGAAGAAGTGGACGCCGTCGTAGTAGGGCGGGAACTTGGTGGCGGACGTGCTCGCCGCGTTGTAGCGGTAGACCGGTCCGCCCATCGGACCCGAGCCGCCGGAGCCGAGCTCCGGGAAGGTCGGTGAAGTGCCGTAGCCGTACCACATGTTCGGCGCGACGATCGGCTTGAGGCTGGTCAGGCCGGTGTTGTTGGGCGAGTTGTTGACCGGTGCGTTGCAGTTGAACTTCGCGCCAACGGAGCCGTTGTCCGGGTTGTAGGGTGCGTACGGCTGGTTGTCGCCGTGGCAGAACGGCCAGCCGTAGTTCCCTGGCGCCTTGATGACGTTGAGCTCGACGAGCCCTTCCGGTCCGCGGTTGGTCGTCGGAGGGTTCCGGTCCGGGCCGTAGTCCGCCACATAGACCCACCCGGTCGAGGGGTCGATGGAGAACCGGAACGGGTTGCGGAAGCCCATCGCGTAGACCTCCGGCTTGGTCTGCGCCGTCCCCTGTGGATAGAGGTTGCCGGACGGGATGGTGTATCCGCCGTTGGCCGAGGGCCGGATACGCAGCAGCTTGCCGCGCAGATCGTTGGTGTTACCGGCGGTCCGGGCCGCGTCGAGGTTGGCCTTGCCCGACCGCCAGTCCAGCGGGGCGTAGCCCTGCCAGTTGGGGTCGAGGTTGGGCGGGACGTCGTCCCCGGTGCCGATGTAGAGGTTTCCGTCGGGGCCGAACTCGATGTATCCGCCGGTGTGGCCCGGCTCGGCGAAGGTGCGATCCCGGGTCGCCGGGATGTCGATGATGGTGACGGCACTGGACATGTTGAGGGTGTCGCCGGTGAGGGTGAAGCGGGAGACCCGGTTGATGTCGGTCGAGCTGTTGGACGGCGAGTGGTACAGGTACACATAGCCGTTGGTGGCGAAGTTCGGGTCGAGCGCCAGCCCGGTCAAGCCATCCTCGCCGCCGGTGTAGACGCTGAGGGTGCCGGCCGTGACCGTGGAGTTCGTGGCCGGCCTGAAGATTCTCAGCTGGCCGCCTCGCTGCACGTAGAGCACCCGCCCGTCCGGCGCGACGGCCAGGGCCATCGGGTCGGAGGTGTTGTCGTCGAGGGTGCGCTTTTCGAAGTTGCTCCACACGGTGCCGCCGCAGTCGCCGGGCTCGTTGCCCGCGGCCCATTTGACGCCGCCGAGCACGTGGTTGCGGAAGTTGGCCTCGCTGTAGGAGGCGATCGCGTGGCCCATGGCGGTGGCCCACACGCGGCCGCCCGCGGTGTTACGGCACCAGGAGATCGGGTGGTCGGGGCCCATCGCGCGGGAGCCCGGGTTGTACGTGCGCTCGTCGGCGGTGACCAGGACGTGGACGCTGCCGCGCGGGTTGCGGTCGAAGTTGTACCACTCCTCGCTGCGGGTCCAGCGGTCCGGCAGGCTGGCCGTTGACGGGTGCTTCTTGTCGGCGACGATGGCGGTGCCTTGCAGCACGCCGGGGGAGTGCTCCGGCATGTGCGCGCCGGCGTTGATGGTCTGGTCCCACCACGGGTACTCGTTCTCGATGCCCATGTCCGTGGCGTTGTGGATGGCGACGATGCCCTTGCCGCTGGCGAGGTACCCCTCCACGGCCTGGCGTTGGGCCGCCGTCGTCCACACCATGCCCGAGGTCTGGAACATGATGAGAACGTCGAAGGTGGCGAGGTTCGCCGGGGTGAAGACGTTCGAGTCCTCGGTATGGACCAGCTCGAAGTTGTTGGCAGCGGCTTGGTCCTGGAACATCGAGATGCCGGCGGGGATCGAGTCGTGGCGGTAGCCGGTGGTCTTGGTGAACAGCAGGGCGCGGAAGGCCGGGGCCGCTGACGCCGGTTGAACGACGACCGCGACCGACAGTAGCAGGCCCGCGATCGCCCCGATGATCAATGTGCTGCGACGCATGCCGTCTCCTATATCGGCGGAACGAGGCTGCGACCACGGGCACGGGAAGCCGCGCACTCGGCGCGTCAGGCGGTGCCTGGGCGCGCGGAGAGCGTGCGTGTGCCGGTCAGATCGTCATGCCGTCCGCCGCGACGGGCAGTCAGGTCCGCAGGTCCGCAACGGCGTGATACATCAGATGTATCGCCGGAACCCGTGGTCTGCTCGGTCAGCATGCGTGGGACATCATGAAAAGTCAATATGTGACTTGTGAAGGGCGAACAGCCGGACTCGATCCTGATTGGATATCCAGGATTGCAGTGATTCATCTGATCATTTACCCTCCCTGAGTGGGAGACCTGGTCGCGCTCGGGCAGGGTCCGTAGCCCATCGGTGAAGGCTGCGGAGCGTTCGGCCATGAGCAATTGATCTTGTCCGTGACGACACTCCGTAGGGATTCCTCCATGTCCGCCTCTTCGCCGTCACCGCTGCTCGCACTCCGAGGCATCGGCAAGTCGTTTCTCGGCGTACGCGTCCTCGACGACGTCGACCTCGATGTCTGGCCGGGCGAGGTGCACGCCGTCGTCGGTGAGAACGGTGCCGGCAAGTCGACGCTCATGAAGGTCGTGTCTGGCGTGTACGCACCCGACGAGGGCGCCGTCGAGTTCGCCGGCGCACCGCGCACGTTTCACGGTCCGCGCGATGCCCACCGGGCCGGCATCGGCATCGTCCATCAGGAGTTCAACCTGCTACCCGAGCGCACCGTCGCCGAGAACGTCTATCTGGGCCATGAGCCGGTGCGCCGCGGGCTCGTCGACCGCGTCGCGATGATCAGGCGCACCGCGGCGCTTCTCGCCTCCATCGGGGAGGAGTCGTTGCCGGCCGACGCCCTCGTGCGACAGCTCGGCGTGGCGCAGCAGCAGGTCGTCGAGATAGTCAAGGCACTCGCCCTCGACGCGCGGCTGCTGATCATGGACGAGCCGACCGCGGCTCTCGCGGGGCACGAGGTCGAGCAGCTCTACGCGCTCGTCCGGCGGCTGCAGGAGCGGGGGATAGGCGTGCTGTACGTCTCGCACCGGCTCAAAGAGGTGTTCGACCTGGCCGGCCGTATCACGGTACTCAAGGACGGCCGTCGGGTGACCACGCTGCCTACCGCCGATACGACGCCGGAGCGGCTGGTGCGACACATGGTCGGCCGGGAGTTGTCCAGCTACTTTCCCGATCGCGCCGGACCCGGCGACATCGGACCCGTCCGCGTCGCCGTCCACAGTGGAGGCAATCGGAAGCTGCGCGGTGTCGACCTGCGACTGCGCGCCGGCGAGGTGCTCGGCGTCGGCGGCCTGCAGGGCTCCGGGCGATCGGCGCTGGCCCGCGCGCTGTTCGGCGCGGCGCCGTTCGCCACCGGCGAGGTCACGCTCGACGGCGCGCCGATCCGGTTGCGCTCGCCGCGCGCGGCGATGCGCGCTGGCATCGCGTACGTCACCGAGGACCGCAAGGGCGAAGGCATCGTGGCCGGGCAGCCGGTGCTCGACAACGCCCTGCTGGCCAGCCGCGCCGTCCTGCCCGCGTGGACCGGCCGCCGCGCCCGCACCACCCGCGTCCGTGAGCTGCTCGCCGCCGTCGACGTGCGCGCCGCCGGGGAGGACCAGGAGATCCGTTTCCTGTCCGGCGGTAACCAGCAGAAGGTCGTGCTGGCCAGGTGGCTCGCGCTCGGCCCCAAGGTCCTGCTGTTCGACGAGCCGACCCGGGGCATCGACGTGGGCGCGAAGTCGGCCATCCATGATCTCGTCCGCCGCCTCGCCCGCGACGGCGCGGCCGTACTGATGATCTCCTCCGAATTGCCGGAGCTGCTCGGCATGAGCGACCGGATCATCGTGATGCGCGACGGCCGGATCGCTGGCGAGCTGCCCGCCGGCGCGACCGAGGAGGACGTGCTGGCCCTCGCCCTCGGAACCGCGCGGGAGGCGGCCTGATGAACACCGCGCTGCCGTTGCCGGCCAGGCGGACCTCGCCGGGCGTGTTCGTCGCATTGGCCCTTACCCTGACGGTCGGTTGGCTGGTCGTCGCGGTCGACGGCGGCCAGCTGTTCAGCCAGTCGACCACTGTCAGCCTGCTGCATGTGGCCACCGGTCTCGGGCTCGTCGCCGTCGGCCAGACCCTCGTCATCATCGGCGGCTCGCTGGACCTGTCGGTGGCGTACGTCGTCAGCCTCAGCACCCTGGTCGCGGCGCAGACCATGAACGGTGACGGCGGCGCGCTGCTGCCGGCGATCGGCTTGACCCTCGCCGTCAGCGCCGCGATCGGCCTGCTCAACGGCTTGCTCGTCACCAAGGCGCGGATGAACGCGTTCATCGCCACGGTGGGCGTCGGGCTGCTGCTGAAGGGATACCTCGAAAACGGCTATGACGGCCCCGCGGGCAAGACCGCGCCCGCCCTCGTGCAGAGCCTCGGCTACCAGCGCCTCGGACCTGTGCCCGTGTCGTTCCTGCTGCTGCTCGCCGTCGCCGCCGCGGCCTGGCTCGCGCTCGCGCGCACGCGCTTCGGTCACCACCTGATGGCCGTCGGCGGTGACCCGGAGGTCGCCCGGCTCTCCGGCGTCCGCAACGGCAGGGTGCTCGTCGCCGCCCACGTGCTGTGTTCGCTCTGCGCCGGCGTCGCCGGGATCTACCTCGCCAGCCGGCTCGGCTCCGGCGCCCCGCGCGTGGGCACCGAGGGCCTGTACGACCTGGAGTCGATCGCCGCGGTGGTCCTGGGCGGCACCGCCTTGGCCGGCGGGCGCGGCGGCGTGCTCGGCACCCTCGGTGGCGTGCTGCTGCTCGCCAGCATCGACGCCATCTTCAACCAGCTCGAGGTCGACGCCTTCTTCAAACAGGTGATCCGTGGCGTGATCATCATCGCGGCCGTGGCCATCTACGCCCGCCGGGCCCTGCGAAAGGCGGCGTCCTAGCCATGCGGATCGCCGAGTCTCGCCCATTGCCACGCTTCCCCCGGGTTCGCCCCGGCAGCGTCGCGCCGATCGTCGCCATCCTCGCGGTGTTGCTGGTCCTACTGACCATCCGCCAACCCGACTTCCTGTCCCCACCGTCGCTGATGTCGTTCCTCGGCCGCTCGGCGCCGATCATCCTGCTCGCCGCCGGCCAGTACTTCGTCATCGTCTCGGGCGAGTTCGACCTCTCCGTCGGCTCGCTCGTCACCGCGCAGGTGGTCGTCGCCGCTCGGCTGATCGACAGTGAGCCGTCGCGCACCTGGCCGGTCGTGGTGTTGCTGCTCGCGTTCGGCGCGGCCGTCGGCCTCGTCAACGGCCTTGTCACGACCCGGCTTCGGGTGCCCTCCTTCATCACCACCCTCGGCATGTTCCTGATCCTCGTAGGCGCCGTGTACCTGTGGTCCAACGGGGCCCCGAAGGGCGGCCTGTCCGAGGAGTTCCGCCGGTTCGGCCGGCGCGCGTTCGAGGACGTGCCCGGGTTGGGCCGCATACCGTACGCGCTGCTCGTCCTGCTGGCCGCGGCCGGCCTCGCGGTCCTGCTGACGCGCTCCGACTTCGGGCGCACCCTGGTCGCGGTCGGCGGCAATCCGCGCACCGCGGAACTGAGCGGCGTGCGGGTCTGGCGCGCCAAGACCATCGCGTTCGTACTCAGTGGACTCGCGGCGGCGCTCGCGGCGATCCTGCTCGGCGGGTACAGCGGCATCTCGTTCCAGGCCGGCGCCGGCCTGGAGTTCGGCGCCATCACCGCGGTGGTCCTCGGCGGCGTGGCGCTGGGCGGAGGTCGCGGCTCGGTCGTCGGCGCGATGCTCGGCGCGCTGACCCTCGAGACGCTCTTCGCGCTCATGAACTTCTACGGCGTCTCCGGCGCCCTCAAATCGACCGTCCAAGGCGCGATCATCCTGCTCGCGGTGGCGGTCTCGTCCGTGCGTTCCACGTCCAGGTAACGGGATGTCCAAGTAGAGGAGATTCAGTGAGAAGCTCCATAGCCGCACTGGCGGTCGGCGCCCTGGTGGCACTCGCCGGCTGCGCAACCGATGAGCCTGCCCCGACCGCCACGAGCACCGCTTCGGCGGCCGCCGGGTCGGGCACGGGCGAGCAGTCGAAGTTCTTCGTGCAGGCCGACTACGACAACGAACTCGCGCTGCTCGTGGCCACCGCCACCGGTCCGGCCGGCAAGCCGTGGGAGCAGGTGCTCAACCCGAAGATGGCGGCGACCGCGAAGTTCAAGAAGGCCGGGCCGTACAAGATCTGCTTCTCCAACGCCGGGCTGAACAACCCCTGGCGGCAGGTCGGTTTCAAGACCATGCAGGCCGAGGTCGACAGCCACCGCGGCCGCATCAAGGAGTTCGTACACGTCGACGCCGAAGGCAAGGACCAGAAGCAGATCGCGGACATCAACGACCTGCTCGGCAAGGGCTGCGACGCGCTGATCGTCTCGCCGAACACCACCGCCACGCTCACTCCCGCTGTCGAGGCCGCCTGCCAGAAGGGTCTGCCGGTCATCGTGTTCGACCGCGGCGTCGACACGACGTGCCCGGTGACGTTCATCAACCCGATCGGCGGCTACGGCTTCGGCCACGTCGCGGCCGAGTTCGTCAGCCAGAAGATGAAGCCGGGCGGCAAGGTGCTCGCCCTGCGCATCCTGCCCGGCGTCGACGTCCTGGAGACCCGCTGGTCCGCCGCGAAGGTCGCCTTCGACAAGGCGGGCGTCAACGTGGTCGGTGTCGAGTTCACCGACGGTGACCCGGCCAAGACCAAGAAGATCGTCGGCGACTACATCCAGCGGTACGGCACGATCGACGGCGTCTGGATGGACGCCGGAGCGGTCGCCGTCGCGGCCGTCGAGGCGTTCCAGGACGCCGGCAAGCCCGTGCCACCGATCAACGGGGAGGACCAGCTGGACTTCCTCAAGCTGTGGCAGGACAAGAAGCTCACCGCCATCGCACCGACGTACCCGACCTACCAGTGGCGAACCCCGATCATCGCAGCGCTGAAGGTGCTCGGTGGCGAGCCGGTGTCCAACCCGTGGAAGCTGCCGCAGCCGACCATCACCCAGGAAAACCTGAACGAGTACGTCGATCCGAACATGCCGCCGCTGCACTACGCCATGTGCGGCTGCACCGACCTGCCCGGCTACCCCCAGCGATGGAAGTAGTTACGTGTACGCCATCGGCATAAGCCCGTGGGTGTGGGCCTCGCCGGTCGACGACGAGGCCCTGGCCGACCTGATCCCGCGGATCGCCGGGTTCGGCTTCGACTCGGTCGAGCTGCCGGTCGAGCAACCCGGCGACTGGGATCCGGCGCGCACCCGCGACCTGCTGGGCTCCCACAACCTGGCCGCGGCGGCGGTCTGCGCGGTCACCCCGCCGGGCCGTGATCTCGTGGACGCTCCACCGGCCGTCGTGGAGTCGACCGCGGCGTACCTGAGGACCTGTGTGGACAGTGCGGTCGCCGTTGGAGCGCCATGCGTCGGCGGCCCGGTATACGCCTCGGTGGGGCGTACCTGGCGGATGTCACCGGAGGCTCGCTCGGCGTGCTACGCGGACTTTCGCCGGGCGCTCGCGCCGGTGGCCGACTACGCCGGCGAGCGGGGCGTAAGCATCGGCGTGGAGGCCCTGAACCGCTACGAGACCAGCGTCGTCAACACCGTGGAGCAGGTCCTGGAACTCATCGACGGCCTGCCACCCAGCGTCGGCCTCATGATCGACAACTATCACATGAACATCGAGGAGAACGATCCGTGCGCGGCCCTCACCCTCGCTGGATCGCACATCAAGCACGTTCAGGTCAGCGGCACCAACCGCGGCACTCCCGGCGCGGACCACTTCGACTGGCTCCGCTTCCTGGCCGCGCTGCGTGCCACCGGTTACGAGGGATCGATCTGCATCGAGTCATTCACCGCGCAGAACGAGGCCATCGCGACGGCGGCGTCGATCTGGCGTCCGCTCGCCGAATCGCCGGATCTGCTTGCCTTGCAGGGCTTGGCGTACCTGCGAGCGGTCGACCACTGTGTCGACCAGGCCTGTCGATCCGGCGACAACCGGATCGACAGCAGTCACTTGACATGGACGTAACCTCGGCTTAACGTGACGCCTATGTGACGTCATACGTCATACGCCTTAGCTGCCCTCTTCCTTCCGGAGGTGATCGATACGGGTGATCACTGGACGGTTTCGCCGACCCGTCTGGTGATCCGCGCTTTGGGAGCGACCTCCGCTGGAGGCCGCATCCCTTTGTTGGAACCATCCCTTTTGTTGGAACCGAATTTACGACGCCGGGTAGACCGTCACTGCGTTCGGACCTCACTGCTACAGAGCCCTGCCATACCGAGGATCGGCCATACCTCCCAACGAGCCGGCCTCGGTAAGGCATCGGCAGACCCCACACCACGTCTTAGGAGAACCCGTGTTCGCATCCTCGTCCTCGGCGCTGCGTAGGCAGCTACTGGTCGGCGTCGCTGCGGCGGGGTTGGCCGCCGCGGTCGGTGTCGTGGCGTCGCCCGCCCCCGCCTTGGCGGCGCCCACGATCCTCTACGCGTCCGCGTCCGCGTCCGGCACCGGCACCGCCTGTTCCAGCGCTCAGCCGTGCTCCCTGACGGCGGCGCAGGCCGCGGTGCGGTCGCTGAACGACGCGATGTCGGACGACATCGTGGTGCAACTGGCCGACGGGGTGTACCGGCTGTCGTCGCCGTTGCGGTTGACCGCGGAGGACTCCGGCACCAACGGCCGCACGGTCGTGTGGCAGGCCGCGCCGTCGGCGCGTCCGGTGATCAGCGGCGCCCGGGCGGTCACCGGGTGGTCGTTGGCCGACGCGGGTAGGAACATCTGGCGGGCCACCGTGCCCACCGGGACCGACGCCCGGCAGCTCTACGTCAACGGGGCCGTCGCCACCCGGGCGCGTACGCAGGTGAACCGGGCCGACTTCACCGCCTCCAGCACGGGGATGCGCTTCACCAACGGCGCCTTGAGCTACCTGAACAACCTGACCAACGAGAACCGGGTCGAGATGGAGAGCGTCAACTCGTTCACCGACCGGTACTCGCCGGTGCAGAGCATCAGCGGTGGCCTCATCACGATGCAACAGCCGGCGTGGAACAACAACAACTTCGGCTACGACACCTTCACCAGCCCGCACCGGGCCGGTCCGCTCTACCTGGCCAACGCGTACGAGTTCCTGGACTCGCCCGGCGAGTGGTATCTCAACCCAGGGACCGGGATCCTGTCCTACGCCCCGCTGGCCGGGCAGAACATGAGCAGCGTCAGCGTGGAGCTGCCGGTGCTGCAATCACTGGTGAACGTCGGGGGCACCTACGACGCGCCGGCGCACCACATCACGTTCAACGGGATCACGTTCACCGGCACGAGTTGGCTTGGCCCGAGCAGCAACCAGGGCTACGTGGACCAGCAGACCGGCGCCTACATGACCGGCAATTGGAGTTGGCCGAGCTTCACCTCCTGCCACAACGGCTGCTCGCAGTTCGAGGCGACCCGACCGAACTGGCAGCAGATGCCCGCGGCTGTGCAGGTCTCCGCCGCCAACACCATCACCTTCAGCGACTCCCAGTTCGTCAACCTTGGCCAGACGGCCATCGGCATCGGCAACGACGCCAACGCCCACGCCAGCGGCGTCGGCCTCGGCGCCAGCAACATCACGGTCACCCGGTCGGAGATCGCCCGCAGCTCGGCCGGCGGCATCGTGGTCGGCGGCGTGCGCGCCGACGCGCATCACCCCAGTGACCAGCGGATGGTCAATCGCGACATCACCGTCAGCAACAACCGCATCCACGACCTCGGGACCGACTACCGGGGCATCGTCTCGGTCCTGAACACCTACGTCACCAACGCCACCGTCTCGCACAACGAGGTCTACAACATGCCGTACTCCGGCATGTCGATCGGCTACGGGTGGGGCTCCAACGACGCAGGCGGCAGCAACCACTACGCCAACCGCGGCCTGTACAACTACCAGCCGCGGTACACGACGCCGACGACCGCGTCCAACAACCGCCTCATCGGCAACTACGTCCACGACGTCATGCAGCAGATGAACGACGGTGGTTGCATCTACACGCTCGGATGGAACCCGAACGCGCTGATCAGCCAGAACTACTGCCTGCGGACCAACGGCTACTTCGGGGTGTACTTCGACGAGGGCTCGAAGTACTACACCGCCACCAACAACGTGTTCTCGAACACCGGCACGTGGGCGACGGCCAACTACTGGGGTGGCGAGAACATGGGCAACTGGACCGTCACCAACAACTGGTCGACCAACGGCAGCACCAACGTGACCAACGGCGACCGCGGCAACGTCGTCTCCGGCAACGTCACCGTCACCAATGGCAACTGGCCGTCAGCCGCCCAAGCCGTGATGGCGTCCGCGGGGCCTCAGGGCGGCAGCAGCCAGCCGAGTGGCACGGTCGTGGGGACGCAGTCCGGGCGGTGCCTGGAGGTCCCGGGCGGCAGCACCACCAACGGCACCCAGACCCAGTTGTGGGACTGCACAGGCGGCACCAACCAGGCGTGGACCTACACCGCCGGCAAGCAACTGACCGTGTACGGCGGCACCAAGTGCCTGGACGCCAACGGGCGAGGCACCAGCAACGGCACCACCGCCATCATCTGGGACTGTAACGGGCAGACCAACCAGCAATGGAACGTCAACCCGAATGGCACCATCACCGGCGTCCAATCAGGACTGTGCCTGGACGCCAGCGGAGCAGGTACCGCCAACGGCACCAGGATCCACCTCTGGTCCTGCCACGGCGGCGCCAACCAGCAATGGACCGTTCGATGACCTAACCACTCAGCCACTTAGACCGCCTCGACTGAGGCGTCGCATCGGGAGCCGACGCGAGTGTGCCCCGCCAAGGGCATGTGGATGGTGCGAACCGTCCACATGGCGGGGCACTCCCTGGCCTCACGGACAGGGATGAGACCAGCACGCTCGCCCTCCGGGCCGGCGAGCCAACCGTCAGGTGCGTACGCGCCGCGACGAATGAGGAGAAACAGCAGTGAGACTCGTGTCGAGTCGTACCCGGAGACAGCGCCTGGCGGTAGCCGCCGTCGCGGCGCTTGGATTGGGCGGCCTCTCAGTGGTCCAGGCGTTGCCAGCCAGCGCCGCCACCGGTTGCAGTGTTACGTACGCGGTCGCCAGTCAGTGGAGCAGCGGCTTCCAGGGCGGCCTCACCATCCGGAACGTGGGCGATCCGTGGACGTCGTGGACGCTACAGTTCTCGTTCGCCGACGGCCAGCGGGTGACACAGGGGTGGAACGGCCGGTTCACGCAGAGCGGCAGTGCCGTCACGGTGTCCAATGAGTCGTGGAACGGAGGCGTCGCCACCGGCGGCACGGTCGTACCCGGCTTCATCGCCAACTGGAGCGGCACCAACACCGCGCCGACCTCGTTCTCGGTCAACGGCGTGGCGTGCAACGGCCCGGTCGTCACGACGCCGCCGACGTCAAGCCCGACCGTGAGCCCGACGGTGAGCCCGACCGTTAGTCCGACGGTGAGCCCGACGGTCAGCCCCACGACCAGCCCCCGGCCCGGGACCAAGGCGGACAACCCGTACGCGGGGGGCCGTGGATACAACAACCCGGAGTGGAAGGCCAAGGTCGAGGCGGTAGCGGGCGGCAGCCGGATCTCCAGCAACCCGACTGCGGTGTGGATCGACCGGATCGCGGCCATCGAGGGCAGCCCCAACAGTCAATCCAACGGCCCGTGGGGAGTCGAGGATCACCTGCTGGAGGCGGTGCGCCAAGGTGCCTCGTACATCCAGTTCGTGATCTACAACCTGCCGGGCCGGGACTGCTCGGCGCTGGCGTCCAACGGTGAGCTCGGCCCGACGGAGATCAACCGGTACAAGACCGAGTACATCGACCCGATCGCGGCTTACCAGGCCGATCCGCGCTTCGCCAGCCTGCGGATCATCAACATCGTCGAGATCGACTCGCTGCCGAACCTGATCACGAACGTGACCGGTCGGCCCTCGGTCAAGCCGATGTGCGACACCATGAAGGCCAACGGCAACTACCAGACCGGCATCGCGTACGCGTTGCAGAAGCTGGGCGCGATCGGCAACGTCTACAACTACATCGATACCGCACACCACGGCTGGGTCGGCTGGGACGACAACTTCCGCCCCACTGCCCAGCTGATCGCCGACACGGTCCGGCTGTCGGGAAGCGTCAACAACGTGCACGGCTTCATCAGCAACACGTCCAACTACTCGGCGCTGTTGGAGCCGTACATCACGGTGAACGACCAGACGCGTCCGTCGAAGTGGATCGACTGGAACCGGTACAACGACGAGACGAGCTTCGTCCAGGCGTTCCGGCGAGAGCTGATCACGCAGGGTATGCCGTCGGATATCGGCATGCTGATCGACACCTCCCGCAACGGTTGGGGCGGCTCGGCTCGGCCGACCGGTCCGGTCACCACGGGCACCATTGACGAGCAGGTCAATGGCTCCCGGATCGACCGCCGCATTCACAAGGGCAACTGGTGCAACCAGAGCGGTGCCGGCATCGGCGAGCGTCCGCGAGCCAACCCCGGCCCGGCAGGTATCGACGCCTACGTGTGGGTCAAGCCGCCGGGCGAGTCGGACGGCTCCAGCCGGCTGATCGACAACCCGGACGGCAAGGGCTTCGACCGGATGTGCGACCCGACGTATGAGGGCAACGACCTCAACGGCCACAACATGTCAGGTGCCCTTGGCGACGCCCCGATCGCGGGCGCCTTCTTCCCTGCACAACTCACCCAACTGATGCAGAACGCCTACCCGCCCCTGTAGGCGGCCGGAAGCCGGCGGCGGGGCCCGGGTGAGGCGCGGGCTCCGCCGCCACCTCCAGGACGCTATCGCCGCAGCCGGGTCGGTTCGCCGGGGCCGCTGCGGCGCACCACCCACGCCTCGGTGATGTGAGTGAACATCGCCGAGGCGGCGCCCTCGGGATCGTGGGCGGCGATCCGCTCGTAGATGCGCCGATGGCCGCGGTTTGAGGCGACGCACAGGGCGCGCTCGGTGCGGCCCATGTAGCGGGCGGTGTTGACGACCTGGCTCTCCAGGGCGCGTACGACGGCGCGGGCGATGCGGTTTCCGGACGCCTGCATGACAGTGTCGTGGAAGGCGCGGTCATGATCATGATAGGTGACGTGGTCGTCGACGAGCTCGTCCATCTGGTCGACCATGCGGCGCAGCTGGTCGATGACCTCGTCGTCGGCCAGTCGGGCGGCGACATTGGCCATGTCGGACTCCAGCACGCGGCGGGTGACGACCAGGTCGTCGAGGATCGCGAGGCTCTCGTCTTCGGCGATGGTCGCGCCGAGGATGAGCTCGTCGAGCATGTTCCACATCGCCGGCGGGGTGACCGTCGTGCCGGTGCCTTGGCGAACCTGCACCAGCCCCTTCTCCTGAAGGATCTTCACCGCCTCGCGGATGACAGTGCGGCTGACCGAGAAGGTCTCGCACAGCACCGGCTCGGGCGGCAGCGTCGAGCCGGAGGGATGGACTCCGCGGACGATTCGCTCCACCAGCTCGGCTGTGACCGCCGTGGCGAGGTTGGCCGGTCGTCTCGTCCAGGCAGGGGGCCCGGCGACGCCTGCGGCCGGCTGCGCTGCTGCCGTCATATCACCCTCCGTGGCCCGCGAGCCGCCACGAGCGCCTCCTCACTATACGTCAGCGTGTTGACGTCATACGTCATACGAGTTACGTTGCCGGTTAAATCTCCGCCAGTGGCCGGGACGGCCTGTCACCAGGGAAGTGAGCAGCGATGAAGCAGCGTGCACTGTGGTCGGCGGTCCTGGTCGCTGGGCTGGCGTTGGCCGGCTGTGGAAGCGCCTCGGATTCTGGATCCTCGTCCGGTGGTTCGGCCGGCAAGCTCGTAGTTTGGGATTGGAAGTCGGGTGACTCGTCCGCAGCCTCATATATCGACAAGGCTAAGGCCGACTTCGCCAAGAAGCATCCCCGTGTGACGGTCGAGTTCGTCGCACAGCCGTTCGAGCAGTACTACACGTTGCTCGGCGCCGCCATCCAGTCGGGTAAGGGACCGGATGTCATGCTCTTCAACGGGGGCGGGCAGATCCGCGATCGGGCGGACGCCCTCCTGCCGTTGGATGAGCACATCGCCGAGGACAAGCAGCGCCTGGCCGGCTGGGACGCGTTCACCAAGGACGGCAAGGTCTACGCCGCCCCGGTGACGTTGCAAGGTCACCCGATCTACTACAACAAGGCGCTCTACCAGAAGGCGGGGCTGAACCCCGAGCGGCCGGCGACCAGCTGGAACGAGTTCGTCGCCAACTGCGCGACCATCACCAAGGCCACCGGGGCCAAGTGCTTCGCGCAGGGCAACAAGGAAGGTATCGGCATCCAGTTCTTCATGTCCGGCCTCGGTTCGGGCATCCTCTCGCCGCAGGAGTACGACGACTGGATCGCTGGCAAGCGCAACTGGAACTCGCCGGGCGTCAAGCGGATCTTCGAGCTCTGGAAAGAGGTCAACGACAAGGGCCTGAACAATGCCGGCGCCAACTCGACCGCGATGTTCAACGACGCGTTCGCGGTGTTCCAGTCCAGCAAGGCCGCGCACGTGATCGGGCTGATGTCGGACATCGGGCACTGGAAGGACTTCGCCGAGTTCCTCGAGGCCGACAACGTCGGTGTCATGAGCTCGCCGGTCGTGACCGCCGGCACCACCCCGAGCCTGCCGTACGACGGCGGCATCGGCTACGCGGTCGCGAAATGGACCAAGGACCCGAAGGTCGCCGCCGATCTGGTGCGGTCGCTGACCTCAGCCGAGGCGTTGAAGGCGTTCTACGCCGACGCGGGGGCGATCGCCTCGGACACCACGATCGACGTGTCCAGCGCCGGCCCCGCCGTCGCGACGATCGTCACGGGGATCAAAGACGGCAAGCCGGCACTGCACGTGGCCCTGCCGTCCAAGACGGTGGACCTGATGGGGCGGCTGTCCCAGCAGTTGCTGAGCGGATCGGTCACGGTCGACAAGGCGGTGGAGCAGCTGGCCGCGTCCGACCAGGCGGGTTGATCTCGTGCCACTGGGTAGCGCGTCGCCGGTCCGTCCCAGCGCGTTAGGGCGGACCGGCCGGCGGGCCGAACGCCTCGCACCCTATGTCCTGGTCGCACCCGCCGTGCTGATCATTGTGGTGCTGCGGCTGTGGCCGTTGCTGTTGGGGATCAACTTCTCATTCACCGGCGACGGCGCGCGCAACGGCGCCGCGGTCGGCCTGGACAACTATCGCGAGCTGCTCGACGATCCGCTGTTTCGCACCGCCTTGCGCAACGTCGGGCTGCTGGTGCTGCTGCTGCCGGTCGCGGTCGCGATTCCGGGATTGCTCGCCACGTTCATCTACCTGCGCGTGCCGGGCCACCGGTTCTTCCGAAGCGTCTATTTCTTCCCGGCCGTGCTGTCACCAGTGATCGTCGGGGCGATCTTCAACCTGCTGCTGGCGTACGACGGCCCGTTGAACGCCGTGCTGGGCGGCGTCGGCATCGGTCCGGTCGACTGGCTCGGCAACGCGAATGTGGCCATCTTCGCCGTCGTCGGCGTGCACGTCTGGGCGACGTTCGGCATGGCGCTGGTCGTGTTCCTGGCCGGGTTCGCGACCCTGGACGCGGCGCTCGTGGACGCCGCCCGGGTCGATGGCGCCTCACTGCGGCAGACCATCTGGCACGTCATCATCCCCGGCCTGTCCCGCACCATCCAGTTCGTCTTCGTCACCACCATGATCGGACTGCTGACCTCGATGTTCGGGCTGCTCTACATCATGACCAGCGGCGGCCCGGAAGGATCCACCTACCTGCCCGAGTACTACATCTGGATCCAGCAGGGACAGATGAGCCGCCCGGCGCTCGCGTCGGCCGCGTCCACGGCCCTGTTCGTGATCATGCTGGTCGTCGGCCTGTTGCAGATCGGCCTGCTGCGCCGCGCGGGGAGGGAAGACTGATGTCCCGCGTCCGACTGGGCAGATGGCTGATCGCCGCGCCGATGACGATCCTCGCCGTGGCGACCATCTACCCGCTGCTGTTCACGGCCAATGTGGCGATGAAGACCCGCCGGGAGTACATCCTCGACCGCTTCTCCCTGACGAGCACCCTGCACTGGGAGAACCTCACCACCGCGTGGAACAGCGCCGGTATGGCCCGGTACTTCCTCAACTCGCTCATCGTGGTGACCTGCTCGGTCACCCTGCTGCTGCTCATCGGCTCGATGGCCGGGTTCGCGCTGGGCCAGGCGCGGTTCCGTGGCTCGTCCGCGCTGTTCCTGGTCTGCCTCGCGGCGCTGTTCATCCCGTTCCAGGTGATCATGGTGCCGCTGGCCAGGATCATGGCCGACGGCGGTCTCATCGACACCTATCCGGGCCTGATTCTCGCCTACGTCGCGCAGTACCTGCCGTTCACGGTCTTCCTGATGACCAGCTACTACCGGGGGGTGCCAGCCGAAATCATCGACGCGGCCCGGATCGACGGAAACTCCCTGTACGGCGTCTACCGGCGGATCATGCTGCCCATCGGCACGCCAGCGCTGCTGTCGGTGGGCATCCTCAACGCACTGTTCTGCTGGAACGACGTGCTCATCTCGCTGCTGATGATGCCGTCGGCCGACCATCGCACCCTGATGGTGGGCGTCACCTCCCTACGCGGCCAGTACTCCGACGACATCCCCACCTTCGCCGCCGGCGTCCTGATCGCCGCGGTACCCGTGTTGGTGACCTACCTGTTCCTACAGCGCCAGATAGCCGACGGCGTGACCGCCGGTGCGACGAAGGGGTGACATGCGGATCACCGGATACCGAACCCTGACGACGGCACAGGAATGGGGCCGACCAGTCGGAGACGCCAACGGCATCTACGCCGATGGCGTCATGCCCGTGCCGATCATCCTGGTCGACACCGATGAGGGGATCACCGGCGTCGGCCTCGGACCACATGTGGAAGCCGAAGCCGTCTTCGCGGCGATCGACGGGCAGGATCCGCGGGCGGTGACGGCCCTCTACGACCGCATGCTGCGGCAAACCTTCAAGGCGGGCCACGCCGGAGTCGTGTTCGGCACGATCGGCGCGTTCGACACCGCCCTGTGGGACATCAAGGCGCAGGCCGCGGGCGAGCCGCTGTGGCGGCTACTCGGCGGCCGTGACCGCAGGGTCCACGCTTACGCCTCCGGCCTTGACATCGGCCTGACCGACGACGAACTCGTCGCCACCTACCAGATCTACGCCCAGCACGGGCTCAGAGCGGCCAAGCTCAAGGGCGGCCTCGACATCGAGCGCGACCGGCACCGGCTGACGCTCGTGCGCGACGTGCTGACCGAGGCGGCGCACGGAAAGCGGCCCGGGCTGATGCTCGACGCGAATGAGTCCTGGGGGCGCAAGCAGGCGATCCGCCACGTCGGCGAACTCGAACGCACCCTCGACCTGACCTGGATCGAGGAGCCGGTCCGGCGCTGGGACGCCGACGGCCTGGCCACCGTCAGCCGCGGCATACGGGCGGCGGTGGCCAGCGGCGAGAACCTGACCGGGCTCGAACAGTTCCGTCCGCTGATCGCCGCGGGCGGCCTCGACATCGTCCAGACGGCCGCGGTCTGGGGAGTCACCCACTTCCTGCGCGTCGCCGCGCTGGCACACGCCTTCGACCTACCGGTCAGCCCCATCGGCAATACGCCCGTGCCGTTGCTGCACGCCGCGACCTCGGTGCCCAACCACATCGCCAGCGAACTGCAGGATCTGCGGCCGCCGATCGGCGTGGCGATGGACCTGCACGTGGAGCACGGCACCTACGTGCTGGGAGACGCGCCGGGGCTTGGTGTCCGGGTCGACGAAACGATGATCGCCGCCGCGTATCAGGGCAACACACCCGTACCCACCGGACCGCACGTACGTCCGGAGCACGCTGGCCGGAGATTGCTCGCGGTCGCCGTACACCCGCCATCGCCATACCCCGTCGACGTCGGCTTGGTATCGGCCAACGCCGACATGCCGCACGCCGCTCGAAGCTGACCCGACATCGCTTGGACGGAGGATCCATGGAGGCGGTCGTCTACCGAGGCGCCCGTAGGTTCGAAATCGAGAACCGGGTCGCCGAGGCGCCTGCGACTGGGCAGGTAGCGATCGAGGTCGCCTACACCGGAATCTGCGGCACCGACCTGCACATCTACCACGGGGACATGGACTCCCGCGTCGGACCGGCCGCGGTAATCGGACACGAGATGTCCGGCCGTGTCGCCGCCATCGGCGACGAGGTGAGCGGCTGGTCCGTAGGCCAGCCGGTCACGGTGATGCCGACGCTGTCCTGCGGCCGGTGCGCCGCCTGCCAAGGCTGGAACCAACACATCTGCCATGCCATGAACTTCCTGGGTATCGACTCGCCCGGGGCCATGCAGTCGATCTGGAACGTGCCGGCGGACCTGGTGTTCGCTCTTCCCGACACCCTGCGGCTGCACGACGCGGCCCTCGTGGAGCCGGTCGCGGTCGCCGTGCACGACGTTCGGCGCGCCCGGATCGGCATCGGCGACCACGTGGTCGTGGTCGGCGGCGGCCCGGTGGGTGTGCTCATCGCGATTCTTTCCCGTCACCGGGGCGCGCGTGTGGTGCTTGTCGAGCCCAATCCGTTTCGCCGTACGGTCGCGCGGCGGATCGGGCTCCGGGCCGTCGATCCGCGAACGACCGACGTCGTGGCGCTGGTGAACGAACGTACCGCCGGCGCGGGGGCCGACGTCGCCTTCGAGGTGTCCGGCGCGGCCGGCGGCGTGAACACCGCTGTCGACGTGCTCGCGACCCGCGGCCGGCTGGTCATGGTGGCCATCCACCCACAGCCCCGCCCTGTGGACCTGCACCGGTTCTTCTGGCGCGAGCTGGAACTGTTCGGTGCCCGCCTCTATCAGCGCGCCGACATCGCCGAAGCCATCCGGCTGATCGACACCGGCGCGATCCCGGCCCAGCACCTGATCTCACAGACCCGCCCCGTCCGCGAGGTGGACGCCGCCTTCACCGCCCTCGAAAAGGGCGCGGACGTCATGAAGGTCCTGCTCGAATGGCAGGGAATCGCCCAGTGAGCCCGCTGTTCGACCCGACCGGACGCATGGCTGGGCCGCTGATGGACCGTCACCCGCGTGTACTGTGACGCCGGCCGGCAGGGTGAACGAGACGAGCCTGGTCGTCGCCGCACAAGCCGGCGACCGGCGGGCGCTCGACCATCTCGTCGCGGCCTACCTGCCGCTGGTGTACACCATCGTCCGCAGGGCGCTGAGCGACCGTGCGGACGTCGACGACGTCGTGCAGGAGACCATGCTGCGCGCCCTGCGGGAGTTGCGCGCGCTTCGTGCTCCGGAGAGCTTTCGACCCTGGCTGGCCACGATCGCGACACGCCAGATCAGTACCCACATCCACCGGCGGCAGGCTGACGCCCGGCGGACGGTTCCCCTCGACGAGGTGACCGACCTGCCTGACGCCGACCCGGAGAGCCGGGCCTTGACGAACGTGGAGCTGTCAGGTCACCGCCGGCAGGCGGTACACGCCAGTCAATGGCTCGACCCCGATGACCAGCGGCTGCTGTCGCTGTGGTGGCTGGAGACCGCGGGCCAGCTAACCAGGACCGAACTCGCGGCGGCGCTGGGAACCAGCCTGGCTCACGCCGGCGTGCGCGTCCAGCGGATGCGGAATCAGCTCGAGCTGAGCCGGTCACTCGTCGCCGCGCTGGAGGCGCATCCCCGGTGTGTAGGGCTCACCGCCGCGGTGGAGGACTGGGACGGCGTACCAAGCCCGTTGTGGCGCAAGCGCATCACGCGGCACGTCCGGTCGTGTCCACTGTGTATCCGTGCAACGGTGGCGGTCCCGGCCGCCGCCCTCGTCGGCGGCGCCGAGCTCACCACGGCCAGGTGGTCCGCGCCCGCGGCATCGGGCCGGCCGGTCACCGCGGCCACGGCGTCGGCGCGGGCGCCGGCGCGTCTGGGGCCGGCCTCGCTTGAGTCGATCAACGCGGCGGGCATGGTGATCACGACCGCTGACGACCTCGGTGTCCTGGAGCGCGTCGACGCGAACGCGGACGAGCCGGCGCGAGGACGGGCGACGTTCGAGGTGGTGCGCGGCTTGGCGGACCCCAGCTGCGTCTCGTTCCGTTCCCGGGACGGCCGGTACCTGCGCCATTCGTCCTGGCGGCTACGGCTGAGCCAGGACGAGGGCACCGAGCTGTTCCGCGGGCACGCGACGTTCGGTGTAGGCGTGGGCTCGGTACAGGGTTCGGTGTCGCTGGAGTCGTTCAACTGCCGCGGTGCGTTCCTTCGCCATCGCGACAGGAAGCTCTGGGTGGAGCCGTCCGACGGTAGCCCCGGGTTCCGCGCGGACGCCTCGTTCCGGCTACGGGCGGCGCTGGCCCGGTAAGAGCCGCGCGCGCGGGCGGGCGGACCATACGGTACCCGTTTCGATAACAGAAATGTGCGCCGCCTTTCGTGTCTTCCAATTCCAAGGAAGCGCCGAGAAAAGTGTTATGAATCAGGCCTGTCGATTGTCCTACGGTGCATCGACGTCTTCCTCTTGAAGGCGCCGAAACAATCTGGCAATCTCACAGTTATCGATGTGCGGCGTCCTCACTCTCGCGTGAGGTGGCATCGAGCGGACAAGCGATGTTAGCGCTAACGCGGCTAGCTGGCCCGATCCTTGGAAGGTACTGACTCATGAAGCATCTCGTCCGTTCGAGCGGTCCGCGACGGCGGCGGACCCTAGCGATTTTGCCCTTACTGGCGGCCGCGCTGGCGGCGGCAGGCACGGCGCTGGTGGTAACCGGCACCGCCAACGCGGGTACCACGTTGGGTGCCTCCGCGGCTGAGAAGAGCCGCTACTTCGGCGCCGCGGTCGGGACGTACAAGTTCAATGACAACACGTACATGACGGTGCTCAATCGCGAGTTCAACAGTCTCGTCGCGGAGAACGAAATGAAGTGGGACGCGACCGAGCCGCAGCGGGGCGTGTTCAACTATGGTGCCGGTGACAGGATTGTCAGCCATGCGCGTTCGCGGGGCATGTCGGTCCGTGGGCATGCGTTGTTGTGGCATGCCCAGCAGCCGGGGTGGGCGCAGGGGCTGTCCGGCGGCGACCTGCGCAACGCGGCGATCAACCACGTGACGCAGGTGGCGACCCACTTCCGTGGGCAGATCCACTCGTGGGATGTGGTCAACGAGGCGTTCGCCGATGGCGGTAGTGGTGGGCGGCGGGACTCGAACCTGCAGCGCACCGGCAACGACTGGATCGAGGCGGCGTTCCGGGCCGCTCGTGCAGCGGACCCGAACGCCAAGTTGTGTTACAACGACTACAACACCGATGGAATCAACGCGAAGTCGACCGGTATTTACAACATGGTTCGTGACTTCAAGGCGCGGGGCGTGCCGATCGACTGTGTGGGTTTCCAGTCGCATCTGGGTACCTCGATCTCGGGCGACTACCAGGCGAATCTGCAGCGCTTCGCGGATCTGGGTGTCGACGTGCAGATCACGGAGTTGGACGTCATGCAGGGCGGCAATCAGGCCAACGTCTACGCCACCGTGACCCGCGCCTGCCTGGCGGTCTCCCGCTGTACCGGTATCACGGTGTGGGGAGTGCGGGACTGTGACTCCTGGCGGGGTAGCGACAACGCCCTGCTGTTCGACTGCGCGGGCAACAAGAAACCCGCCTACGACGCCGTCCTGCGTGAGCTCAACGCCGGCACGAACCCGACCCCGACGGCCAGCT
>NZ_JBAKHX010000096.1:0-27170 GCF_036906915.1 Micromonospora sp. CPCC 206061 | reverse complement strand
TATCGACCAAACCCGATCAAAACCGGTGGACCGGCACGCCGCCATTATTCAGCGGTCTCCTAGCCGTTCGTGGCCGGCCGGGTCGACGCTTCCGTAGGGGCCGACCATGCCGGCAACAGCAGAAGATCACTTCTGACTGCGCGCAGGACCGCCAGGTCCGTCTCGACCTGGCCGTGCAACTCGCCGCATGGGCACGACGACCAGACGCCGGCCCGCAGCTGCTCGCAAAACGCCTCCAGCGTGGCGCGAGTCCACGCCACGACCTTCGCATCCACCACGACCAGGTCATCGCCCGGCGGCCGCGCGTGGAGGGCTAGGCCCAGCCCGGAGATGGCCTCGGCCGCGTGCCGCCCGTCGAGCTGAGGCACCTCGGCAGCGCCGTCACCGTTGACGCTGGCGTACAGCATGGCCTAACCCAACGCGGCCACCAGCCGGCCGACGACGCGCACGGCGAAGTGCTCGTCGGGTCCGGTCGGCTCATCCACCGGGCGGCGGGTCACCTCGGCCATCATGTCCGTGGCAGCCTGCCGGCCCCAATCGTCGTCGATGTAGTTGCGCAGCACCGTCTGCGAGCTGATGTGCAGCTGGGCGGCGATAGCGTTGATGCGGACCTCGAGTTCCTCAGCCACCACGGCGGGGTCAACCCGGCCGCCGAGCGCCTCGACCGTGGCGAGGAAGTCGCTGACCAGCCGGGCCCGCTTGCCCTGTCGAGTCACCTGCCCCCGTCCTCTGCCACGTTTCCGGTACGGCGCATCAGTCTGGCACACCAAGAGTCGCAGTCATTCCAGCAGCGCCCGAACGGGTCGCGCACGCTCGGCGGACCCGGGCTGCCCGCGCGGACCCACGTACGGCGCGCCTGCTGGCGGTAGCGTCGTACCGAGTTTGACGTATGTCTGGCAGGTCTCAGCCATGTCCTCTATGGAGGAATCCGTCGCCATCGAGTTGCGGCGGACTGGTATCGAGGAACAGCATGGCGCTCACCTACCTCTTCGCGACCGGCCCCACCTCGCCGTCCCGAGAACTCGCGCCGCTGCTGACTAGCCATGCGGCCAAGGTCAGGCTCATCGCCTACGCCGGGTCTCAGTCAGCGGCCACCCGGCATGTCGACCGGCTACGCCTGCACCAACACGGAATCCTCGGGACCGTCTCCGGAACCGACGTGGTCGCGAACGCGCTGGCTCACGCCCACCGGTTGCGTGAGCGCCCTGCGCTGTTCGTGGCGGTCGAAACCGAATCCCCGGACCCACGCGGTGGCGCCGCGTGGCACGTCTACGAAGTCTTTCCCCCGCACCAGAGCCGGTATGTGGGGCTTGTGACCAGGACCGGCGAAGGCGAGGGCTACGTCATGTTCGTCAATCAGCCCCAGGGCCGTTAAGCCGTTCGAGAGCTGGCCGCCGTGGGTCATCGGCGGTCAACAGTTTCTGGATGATCAGGCCACAACGCCTGGTCGACTACGACCTGCCGCGAGGTTGCAGCCACTGCGGGTCGACGGAGATCGTCTCTGGAGTGAGGCCGTAGTGGTCAGCGACCTCACGGCCGTCGGGTTCGAGCAGCCGCTGCCGGTCATAGCGGCGCAGTTGCGGAATGCTCAGGCCGACAAGCTCGGCGAACTGCCCGATCTGCCACCGCTCGGATTGATCGTCCATGTAATCGTCGTCCACGACGCTGATTCTGCGAGCCTGACCCGCGTCAGGGTCAAGACTTGGACTTCGGAGCACGCGCTCGACCTGGATGCGTCGCTGGAAGACAGACCCGGGGCCGTCAGTCGGCGAAGGCGATCCGGATGCCTACTGTGCCGTCGCGGCCGCGACGGATCCGGCTGCCGAGCATGGTGATCCGCCCGATGAGGCCGTACTTGCGGGCGATGGTCGTGCGGATGCGCTGGGCGGTCGCGGAGTCGGTCAGGGTGGCTCGTCCGGCGGCCGCGTCTCCGTGCGTGTTGCCTTTGAAGTCGCACGGCGCGACCGTGACGCGGCCGCTGCGGCGGATCCGCTTGACCTTGCCGGAGTCGGCGACCGTCCACACCGCGAGCGCGTCGCCGTCGCGGGCCGCCCAGACGGGTGTGGCCACGGCGCGGCCGTCTTTGCGGAATGTGGTCAGCAGGACGTACTTCTCGTCGGCGAGACGGTCGAGGGCGTTCATGGTGGCGGGTACCTCTTTCTGGGCCCGTCGAAGGGCGGCAATGGCTTGGTCGAGCAAGGTCGGCGAACGGTGTCGGCTTTGACGGGATCAGGTGACTTGACGCGTCAGGGTGTGAAAGCCCGCCGGTACGCGGTGGGGGTGGTGGCAAAGGCTCGGTGGAAGTGCGTGCGGAGGTTGGTGGCGGTCCCCAGACCGGTGCGTCTAGCGACTTCGTCGATGGTGATCTCGGCGTTCTCCAGCAGGGCGCAGGCGGCGCGCAGCCGTTGCTGAGTCAGCCAGGCTTGCGGGCTCATCCGGAACTGGTTCCGGAAGCTGCGGTGCAGGGTCCGGGTCGACATCACGCCCTGCCGGGCGAGGTCCGCGACGGTGATCGGCCGGTGCAGGTTGGCGCTCGCCCAGGCGGTGACGGTGGCCAGTTCGTCGTCTTCGGTGGCGGTGCCGGCCGGGATGAACTGTGCCTGGCCGCCGGCACGGTGCAGCGGTGTCACCATGTTGCGCGCCCGTTGGATTGCGGCGGACTGGCCGTGGTCCCGGCCGACGAGGTAGAGGCACATGTCGAGGCCGGCGGCCAGTCCGGCGCTGGTGAGCACCGGGCCCTCGTCGACGTACAGCGCATTGGCGTCCACGGTGACCCGGGGGTGTTCGCGGGCCAGCGCCTCAGCGTGTACCCAGTGGGTCGTCGCGCGTCGGCCGTCGAGCAGGCCGGCCTGGGCCAGTGCGAACGCGCCGGTGCAGATCGAGGCGATGCGGGCGCCGCGGCGGTAGGCGAGGGTCAGCGCGGCGAGTGCGCGTACCGGGGCGGGGCCGCGGGCGAATCCGGGCACGATGACCGTGTCGGCGTCCGCCAAGGTGTCGAGCGTGGCATCGACGGTCAACGCCAGCCCTGGTGTGGTGGTGGGGATGGATCCGCCGTCCAGCGAGCAGACCGTGGTCGCGTACCGGCCGTGGCCGTCGTGGCCGAAGACGTGCGTCGCGATGGTCAGGTCGAAGGCGACCACGCGGGGGAGGGCGAGGACGGCGACCCGGTGCGTGGCGGATTTCTTGTGCACAGTGGCAAGAATGCCACTCGCCGCCAACGCGGCCCAGGCGAGAGGCTGGCCGGGTGCGAATCGAGATCGTGGTGTTCGACGGCTTCGACGAACTGGACGTGTTCGGGCCGTTCGAGGTGTTGTCGATGGCGGGGTTCGACGTCGAGTTGGTCGCCGTCGAGCGGCCAGGGCCGGTCACCAGCATGCGCGGCGTCCAACTCCGGATCCCTGGGGTGCTGGGTGAGGCCGACGGCGTGATCGTCCCGGGTGGCGGGTGGCTGAACCGGGCCGTCGCCGGCGCCTGGGCGCAGGCGAGGCACGGCGTGCTTCCGGCCCGGCTGGCCGCGCTGGCACCGTCGGCGCGCTGGATGGCATCGGTGTGCACCGGTGGGCTCCTGCTCGCCGCCGCCGGTCTGCTGGCGGGCCGGCGGGCGACCACCAACCGCAACGCGTACGAGGAGTTGCGCGCCTACGACGTCACCGTCGTCGACGAACGTGTCGTCGACGACGGCGATCGGATCACCGCGGGCGCGCTCACCGCCGGCCTCGATCTGGGACTGTGGATCACCGTACGGGAACTCGGTGCCGCCACCGCCAACCGGGTCGCCGCCACCATCGAGTACCCGGCCCCGACGCCCGAGCGCCTCAGCCGGTCATCCGGTTGAGCTGCGGATCAGCTTGTCGAAGCCTTTGTGGATGGCATCAAGGGGCCTCTCGGTACCGAGACGAGGCAGCGCGGCAGCCCTGTGACATGGGAGGCAAGGCGACCCCGCGTGCTGTGATCCGCGTCCCGCCGAGGATGGCGACCACGGTGGAAACACGCCCACTACCAAGAACGAAACATTGCCGCTGGATGCTGCCTGGTAGCTGGACGCCGCCAGCTGGCTGAGAGGTGGGACCGCGTGGAGATTCTGGTACTGACCGCCCAGTCCGCCGGCGAGTCCGCACGCCGGGTGCTTCCCGCCCTGGACCTGCTGCCCCATCGTGTACGGGTCGCCGAGCAAGACGTGTCCGCCCTGGTGTCCGGTCCTGATCCCGACATCGTGCTGGTGGACGCCCGGCACAAGTTGGTCGAGGCGCGGGGCGTGTGCCGGTTGCTGCGAGCCACGGGCCTGCGGGTGCCGCTGCTGGCCGTGGTGGACGAGGCCGGCCTGGTCGGGGTCTGCGCGGACTGGGGGCTCGACGACGTGGTGCTGGCAACCGCCGGCCCTGCCGAGGTGGAAGCGCGGCTGCGGCTGATGGTGAGCCGGCTTGCCGGCCTGACCGGCGGTGCCGGCGGTTCGCTGATCGCCTGCGGTGACCTTTGCATCGATCCCGATACGTACGCCGCGAGGCTCAAGGGTCGGCCGCTTGATCTGACGTACAAGGAGTTCGAACTGTTGAAGTTCCTCGCGCAGCACCCGGGTCGCGTGTTCACCCGAGATCAGTTGCTGCGCGAGGTGTGGGGATACGACTACTTCGGAGGTCACCGCACGGTCGACGTGCACGTACGGCGGTTGCGCGCGAAGCTCGGCAGCGAGTACGAGTCGATGATCGGCACGGTGCGGCAGGTCGGGTACAAACTCGTGCTTGCGCCGTCTGCGCAGGCTCAGGGACTGGTTGAGGACATGGAGTCAGGGCGCTCGAACCCACACGCTCTGATCAGGGCCGCAGGCTGACGACCGGGATGTCGCGCGAGGTCTTTCGTTGGTACGTCGCATAGGGGGCGAAGATCGCCACCAGGTGTGGCCAGACCAGCGCCTTCTCCTGGGGTGACAGCGTGCGCGCCCGGGCGGTGAAGCGCGCGGCGCCTACCCGCAATCTCACCTCCGGGTTCTCCTGAATGCTGCGGTACCACAGCGGGTGATCGTCGGCGCCGCCGTTGGACGCGACGACCAGATACGAGTCGCCGTCCCTGCCGTAGATCAGGACAGTGCGGTGCCAGCCACCGCTGCGTCGCCCCCGATAGTCCAGCAGCAGGCACGGCGAACCGTGCACGGTGTTCCCTCTCGTTCCACCGGACTCCTCGTAGATCCGTGCCTGCTTGGCCACCCACGCCACCGGGCTGATCCGCACCGCGTCCTCAGCTGCGACCATGTCGTCCTCTCGCTCTTAACTCTATACAACGTAGAGAGTCGAATGCCGAGTATAGCCCCGGGATGTCATGACCGACCGCCGCGTTGACGCAGAGTGGTGGGAGGTCTTGAATTCCCCTATGACCGAGCCCCGCACGCACGAGGTGCAGATCGTCGCCGCCTCGCCGGATGAGATCAAGGCGCTGCTGGGCGTCCACGGCGACCTGCCGGCCGGGGGCGAGGTGCCGATCGCGGACGGCGTCACGCTAAGTGGCCTGCGGCTGACCCGGTCCAGCGGGTTCGAAGGTACCCAATATGTCCTGGAGGCCCTGGTGAGCGTCGCGACCAGCGTGAGCAGCGCGGTGCTGGCGGCCTGGTTGATCGACAAGCTCCGCGGCCGGCGTGGCGTCGCGGCGAGTCTCGACGGTCAAGAGGTCCGGCCCGCCGACCTCGACGGCGCCTGACCCCGACGGGCGTCCCAGCTGTGTACCTCCACAACCCGCTCAACGCGCACACCGCGGTGTACGCCCGGTTCGTCACCGCCCGCGACGGCGCGGAGCCGCCGCCCTGCGACGCGGAGCTGGCCGGCCGCGCCCTGACCCGATACCAGGCGCACGCACTGCGGCTGTACCGCACGCGAGGGCTGGAGCCGCCGGAGGCGGCGCCCGGCGAGGACGAGCGCGGCCTGGTCTCCACGTTCCGGCGGTTCCTGCCGGGCCTGGTCGAGGGGAGCCCGCTGGCCGGCGCGGTCGCCGCGGTGCCGGTGATCTTCCCGCGCACGGTCGTGCCCGACGCTCGCGCCGACGCGATCGATGGCCAACCTGTCGTCTACGTCAGCGGGGGCACCCTCGACGTGATCGAGCTGTTCGCGCGCACCGTGAGCAGGTGCGCCCGGCTCAACGAACTGGCCCTGCCCGTGCTGCGCGACCTGGAGCCCGACCCGCCCGCCGCGGTGCCGTTGCCCTGGCTGACCGTCGGCGCCGACCAGTGGGTGGGGCTGCGCGTCGACGAGCTGCTGGCCGAGGCGCCAGGCGGCCCGGCGCTGCGCGAACGGCTGTGCGGCGCCATGGCCGCGCTCGCACCGGTATCCAACGCGGGACTGGCCAGACACCGGCTGTCGTACTGCCTGATGCAGCTGGTCATGCGCGCGGTCCGGCGCGCTCGCCAGGGTGCGCCGGGCGCCGTCTTCCTGCCGGACGAGCCGCCGGACGGCCCGTCCCCGATCGACCCCGTCTACCTCGCGCAGCTCACCCTCGGCTTCGTCGTGCTGCACGAGATCGGCCACCACGTGCTGGGCCACAACGAGATCGGCTTTCGGGGCTCACCGCACGAGGTCGCGCTGGCCGAGGCGATGCTCGGCGCGTTCGAGCTCGGCGAGGGCGAGGAGGCGGTCGACCTGGTCGGTCGGGGCTCGTCGTTCGAGCTGGCGGCCGACGCCTTCGCCATACAGGTGGTGGCCGCCGAGGCGCGGGAGCCGGTGCTGGAGGCGGGCTCGCTGTGGTGCGCGGCGTCCGAGCGCTCCGCGGTGGTCACCGGCGACCGGGTACGCGACCTGGTCGAGCTGTCACGGCAGCCGGATGCCCACCCGTCGTACTCGTCCCGCGTCTACTACCTCAACGGCCGGTTCAGCACCGGCCGCCGCCAGGGCGCCATCGCCCAGCAGATCGCCGCCAGCGCGGAGAGCGCCGCCGGCGAGCTCGACCACGCCGGCAGCGAGCCGATCACGGCCGAGTCAGACCTGTACCGGGAGATCTGGGCCATCGCCGACCACGCCGCGCGGGAAGGCCCGTACGACTGGATCGTGTGGCCGCCGCCGGAGCCGGACGAGAACGCGCTGGACGAGTCGGACGTTCTGGTGCAGGGCCTGCTGGCGTGGGAGGCCGGCCAGCTCGCCGAGGCCGAGCAGCTGTTCCGGTCGGCGGCCCAGGACAGCCGCCCGGAGCCGGCGCGGCGAGCCCGCGTGCTGCTGGGTCGGGTGCTGGAGGAGCGGGGCGAGAACGGCGAGGCCGAGGTCATGTACCGCGAGGCCGACGCGATGGGCGACGCCGACGCGGCCAACGACGTGGGCCTGCTGCTGGCCGAACGCGGGGACCTGGCGGGGGCGGAGGCGGCGTACCGGCGGGCGGACGAGCGTGGTTGCGCGCCCGCCGGGTACAACCTGGGCCTGCTGCTCGACGAGCGCGGCGACCGGGCGGGCGCGGTCGAGGCCCTCGAACGGGCGGACGCCCGCGAACACCCGCAGGCGGCGATCATCCTCGGCCACTGGGCGCTGGAGTCCGGCGAGATGGACCGCGCCGAGGCGTGCTGGTACCGGGCCGACGAGCGCGGCGCGACCGGCGCCGCCACGAATCTGGGCTACCTGCTCCAGGAGCGCGGCTACCTGGACGACGCCGAGGAAGTCCTACTCCGCGCGGGGGTGCGCGGCGAGCTCGACGGGCTGCACAACCTGGGCTGGCTGCGGCAGCAGCGCGGCGACCTCGACGGGGCGGCGCAGGCGTACGAGGAGGCGGTGAACGGCGGCCGGGAGGCCTCCGCCGGCAACCTGCACGCCGTACAGCTCGCCCTGGCGGAGCGGGACGAGGGCGACGTGCCGTTCGTGCAGGCGGCCGCGGCTGGCGACACTACGGCAGCGGTCGAGCTGGGGCGGCGCATCGCCAAGCGCGGGCGGACCGCCGACGCGGTGCGCGTGTGGCAGCACGCCCGGCAGTTGGGCGAGCCGGAGGCCCTGAACGAGCTGGGGTTGGCCTATGCGGCGCAGGGCGACCGGGCCGGCGCGGAGGCGGCGTTCCGTGAGGGCGCCGACCGGGAGCATCGGGGCGCCATCTACAACCTCGGCGTCATCCTGTACGAGCGCGGTGACGTGGACGGGGCCGAGCGGCAGTGGCGGCGGGCCGACGCGCTGGGAGACGGGGCGGCGGCGTACAACCTGGGCTCGCTGCTAGAGGACGCGGGCGAGGAAGACGAGGCGCGGCTGGCGTTCCGGCGCGCCGACGAGCGCGGCGACGACCTGGGCGCGGTCCACCTCGGCGTACTGCTGGCGAAGTCGGGCGACACCGAGGCGGCGGCCGCAGCATTCGGTCGCGCCGAGCAGCGCGGCAGCCAGTACGGCCCGGCGCAGCTCGGCGACCTGCTGTACCGCTCCGGCGACGAGCCCGGCGCCGAGGCCGCCTGGCGGCGGGCCGACGCGATGGGCAACCGCGACGCCGCGTACAGCCTGGGTCGGCTGCTGCGCCGGCTGGGTAACCTCGACGGCGCGGAGACCGCGCTACGCCGGGCCGTTGCGCGCGGGCACCCGTCCGCGTCGCAGGAGCTGGCCCGGGTCATGGCCGCTCGCGGGCATCAGCGCGCCGCGGCCACAGCGTGAGCTGAACGCGGGTCGAACCCGGCTGGGCGCAGCTGGCAGCAGCGCGTTGGTGGTGCGCGGACAGGACGGGCTCGACAAGCTCACCACCGTCACGGCGTCTCGTGTGGACGGTACACGATGGAAATCGTGACGCGGACCGTGCTGGATCCTCGTGATCTGGGCTGTCTCGGCGCGATCCGCCCGCGCTGCGCGGCGGCGACGCCGCCGACAACGCGCGCATCGCGCACGCGGTGCTCGACCGACGGGGCGTCGCGGCCCGATCCGCGACGTGGTCCTGCTCAACGCCGCGGCCGTCCTGGCGGCGGTATCGGTGCCAGGAGCGTCCCTTGTGGAGCAGCTGTCGGCGGCCGTGGCGCGGTGTGCCGAAGCCGTCGACTCCGCAGCTGCCCGGGCAACCCTCGACCGGTGGGTCACCGCCAGCAGGAGCGTCTATGCCGGTGCGTAGTCCAGCAGGACGAGCCGCTGGTCGAGCACGTTCGCGGACACCAGCCGCAGGTTGACGTCGGGCAGGCCATCCAGGATGCGCTCCTCGCCGGTCTCCCCGAGCACCTGTGGAAACACGATCAGGCGCAGGCGATCGACCAGGCCGAGCCGGAACAGGCTGCGCCCCAAGGCCAGGCTGCCGATGACGCGCAACGGGTCGCCGGGCTCGTTCTTCATCGCGGGGACGGCCACCGTGACGTCGTCGGCCACCAAGGTGGTGTTGCTCCACGCCAGCGGCGGTCGCAACGAGCGGGAGAACACCACCTTGGGCAGCTCGTTCATGCGCTTGGCCGTCGGGTCGTCGGCTTCTGCGTTGAACTGTGCCAGCGCCCGGTATGTGTTGCCGCCCATCAGGATCACGTGCGGGCGGGCCGTCTGCTCGTCAATCCACGCCTGCAGGTCCGGGCCGGGATAGCCGAAGTAGGCGGGGGAGTCGCGCCCCCGGCCCCAGCCGTCGACGGTGCTGAACAGGTCCACTGTCAGTTCGCGCATGACGATCCTCCGATGTGGATTCAGGAGAGCTTGTTCAGGTACGCGGCCAGTGCGTCGTACGACTCCCTGGCGCCCTCCGCCATGCCAGAGGACACCATGCCGTCGCGGTCTTCCTTGGTGTCGAAGCGGGTGAGGCTGGTGACGGTCGTCTTGCCGCCTTCCTCCGTCAGCTCCAGCGTCTCCACGCACACGTGACCGGGCATGCCCTCGAACTCGAAGGTCCATACGATCCGCTCCGGCGCCTGGATCTCCCGGTATTCGCCGCGGAACGCGTACTGCTCGCCGTCGGGCGCGTGCTCGACGAAGCGCCAGGCACCGCCCGGGCGGAAGTCCATCTCGCAGTCGAGCGGGTTGCCCCGACCCCACCAGTGCTTGACGTGCTCGGGCTTCGAGTGCGCCTCGAAGACGAGTGCGCGCGGCGCGTCGAACACGCGCACCATCTTGATTTCCAGATCAGTCGGCAGGGTAACCGTCAGGTTGTCGCCCATCTGTCTCACTCCTTCTGCTGTCTCGCTCATCCGTCTGGAGCTCTTGCAGGTATTCGCCGAGCCGGTCGTAGCGCTGCTCCCAGAACCGCTCGTAGGTGGCGATCCAGTCAGCCACCTCGCGCAGCGGCCCCGCGTCGAGGCGGCACGGTCGCCACTGCGCCTCCTTGCCGCGGCTGATCAGCCCGGCGCGCTCCAGCACCTTCAGGTGCTTGGAGACGGCCTGGAGGCTGATCGGGAACGGCTCGGCGAGATGGTTGACCGTCGCCTCGCCCTCCGCCAGCCGGGCCAGGATGGCCCGCCGGGTCGGGTCGGCGAGAGCGCTGAACACCTCGCTCAGCCGGTCCACGTCCTCCGCCTTTCTCAACCCATCGGTTAATCAACTTATTGGTTGAATAGTGCCTCGCGTGAACCCTCTTGTCAACCGGTACCCACAACTCGACTGTTCTGTCCGCTAGAACAGAGTGACCCGATTCCGGCGGGTTGGGGGTAGCGGGCGCCGTTGACGGTGACCCGCAGCGCGTACATGCTGGTCCCGGCGGTGATGAACAGGTGGTTGCGCTTCGGGCCGCCAAAGGTGAGGTTGGCGACCGATTCAGGCAACGGGAGCTTGCCGATGAGGGTGCCGTCGGGATCGAAGCAGTGCAGGCCGTCCCAGGCGGCGGCCCACACCCGGCCGGCGTCGTCCACGCGCAGGCCGTCGAAGCGACCGTAGTCGCACTCGGCGAAGATCTTACCGCCGGTCAGGGTGCCGTCAGTGGTGACCTCGAAGGCGCGGATGTGGCTGGGTTCCTGCCGGGTGTCGACGATGTACAGCCGTTGTTCGTCGGGTGCGAAGGCGAGGGTTGGGCCGGCAGAAGTCGTCGGCGACGACTCGTAGGTCGCCGGTGGCTGGGTCGAGGCGGAATACATGGCAGGAGCCGCCGAGCTCGCTGTCGGCCTTGTTGCCCTCGTAATCGCTGAAGATGCCGTATGTCGGGTCGGTGAACCAGATCGTGCCGTCGGCGCGGACGACCACGTCGTTGGGGCGTTCGTCATGCTGCAGGCCAATTCGTGGATGGGCGACCCGCCGACCCGTGACGCGCTCGCGGCCATCCCCGAGATCCAGGAGGCTCACATCATCGCCGGGACGGCGTCACTCCTGGTGAAGATCCGCACATCGACCACCGAGCAGTTGCAGGCTGTGCTCCGCCGGGCCTTCGACGTCGACGGCGTCACCGGCACCCAGACCATCGTCGTGCTGGAGACATTCTTCGAACGGCCGCTGGACGTCACCGATCCGGATCCGGCCCGGTAGCGGACCCGTGGAGTCCGCTGTGGAGGACCGTCATCTTGCCGGTTCGTCGGATGACCGCCGGGGCAGGCTGGCGGTGTGTCCGTAGAAGTTGCGCATCTCGATGACGACACGGTCGTAGTCGTGCAGGTCCATGGGCTTGGTGATGTACGCGTTCGCACGGGCCGCATAGCTGGCCACGATGTCAGTGATCGACGAGGAGGTGGTGAAGACGATCGTAGGGATCGACTTGAGGCGGTCGTCGGACTTGATCTCATTGAGCAGTTGCCGGCCGTCCATGCGCGGCATGTTCAGGTCGAGCAGGATGAGGTCCGGCCGGGGCGCGGCGGTGAACGGCTCCTCCCGGCGCAGGAAAGCGAGCGCCTCGGCGCCATCGGCGGCGTGGTGCAGCCGGCTGAGCACGCTGTGTTCGGCGAAGGAGCTCTCGATGAGGGCTAGGTCGCCGAGATCGTCCTCGACCACGAGAACCTGAAGCTGCGGACCGTCAGAGCTCATGGGCCTTTCCCTTCTAGCCTGAACCAGGGGCGTCACGCTGTGCTGGTTCAGCCGGTTTGGGCCAAGTCTCCCCGGTCATGCTGTCCATCCGGTAGTGACCCCCGGCTCTGTCGTTTCTTCGTGACCGCCTCGCGCCGGCTACAAGGCCCGACGGTCCGGGCGGCGGGCGCCGTGGCTACCTGGAAAGTACGCACCGAACCACGTCGCCGGCCACTGAACGTCAGGGAATCTGGTCCAGCGCCTGCGCGCACCCGGCGAGAAGGACCGCCGCCGCAGCCGGCCATGGCCACCAACGGCGGGTCTGCCCGGTGCGCATGACCGCCATCACAAGGCAGACCCCGCTGAGCAGCACCGCCGTGGCTGCCACCAGCCAGAACGTCCGCTGCTCCGGACGCCAGCACGCTCCCCGCCCGTCGATCAGCGGATCACACGGGTTAGGCCCCGGTCCACCCAGCGCGGGAAGCCACCAGAGCAGCAGGTACACGTACAGGGCCACGAGCGGAGTGGCGACCACCGCGAGCGGAATCGCCACGGCCCGCCGGATCGCCTGCCTGCGGCGGGTCACAGGCTGCGCGCTCTGCTGGACGCCGGATGGGGGAGTCACGCGGACATCATCGCCAGTCGGCAGGACGGCCGCCATCGGCGGTCCTGGCAAGGTTGGGTCGCCATGCATGATCGACAACTCCAGCGCGATGTGGCCTCGTGGCCTCGGCCTTCCCTGTAGCGTCCTGGGCCTTGCCGCAAGGTCCATGGCGCGGTGTATGTTGATAATGGCAAGGAGTGGACAGCTCCTTGCTTTTGTTTTGTCCGTCCGATGTGGACGGACAGGCTCGTCTCGCCGACGAGCCCTCGCGGATCGAGAAGGCACCATGACGATCGAAACGGACACCGCCGGCCGGCCCGCCGTCCTGGCTGAGGCGCCGCTGCGTCAGGCCCGCAACTCCGCCGCCTTCTGGGCCGCGACCGGCCGGTCCCGCGGCCATGAGGTGATCCGCCGCCGTGGCTTCCTCGCCGTCGTCGGTGACGAGCGCGCGGGCCTGCGCGTCCTGATCCAGGAGCCCCATCTGGCCGCCGACGAGCGGGCCGAGATCACCGAACTGGCGAGCCGCGCCACGGGTCCGGTGGACCTCGAGGACCCTTTCAGCTCGACCGATCTGAGCCACCTGGCCATGCGCAGCTGGCAGATGCCGGTCATGCTGCGCCAGCCGGGTCCGGTCGCCGAACCGGCGATGGACGTGATCCGGGTGCGGAACGAGGAGGACCTGGGCGCTGCCGAGCGTGCCGTGATCGCAGGTTTCGAGCTGGTCAGGTTCGAGCCCTACCGGGCCGGCGAGATGTTCCCCATGGCGCTGCTCGCGCAGCCGGGTGTGGACGTGTTCGTCGCGCGCCTCGACGGCGAGGTCGCCGGGGCGTGCGTCACCGTTGTGGCGGACGGGTTCGGCAGCCATTACTGGGTCGGTACCCCGTCGGCTTTCCGCTCCCGTGGCGTCGGGCGGGCGGTGATGCTCGGATCTCTCGCTCGTCTGGTCGACGTGCCGGTCACGCTCACGGCCTCGCGGCTGGGCAGGCCATTGTACGAGGCCCTCGGCTTCACCGCCGCGACGCCGTCGACCTGGTGGTCTTCGCGATAGCCGGCTACGCGTGACCCCAGGCGGGCGGGTCGGGGCGCCAGCCGAGTTCGACTGACTGGCGGCAGGTGTCCGGATCGTCGCCGCAGCTGGTGAACAGGGCGGTGAGCATCGGCGCGCCGTGGTCGAGCGTTTGGCGTGGTAGGGGACCGGTGGCCACCAGGGATACCAGTCCGTGGCCGATGGCCCAGCTCTGTGTGGCAAGGGTCAGGGCGTCGACGTCGTGGCGGAACCGTCCGATGTCCTTGGCCCGGTCGATGGTGCGTACCAGGCAGTGCAGGGTGTCGTCGGCCGCCGCGGGGTCTTGCAGCTCGAAGCCGGCGTCGAACATGATCCGGTACAGGTCCGGGTTCGCCAACGCGTTGGACAGGTAGGCGGCCCCCAGGGCGGCGAGGTCTCGGACCGGGTCGGCCGACGCCGGGACCGCCTGGAGCCTGGCGCTCAGGCGGGTGAAGCCCTCCTGACGCATCGCCTGCCACAGGCCGTCCATCCCGCCGAAGTAGGTGTAGACGGCCATGGTCGACACGCCGGTACCCGCGACGATCGAGCGGAGGGTGACTGGTTCCCGTGCCCGCAGCATGTGCGCGGCCCGCTCGATCAGCTGGGTCCGGACCGCCGGGTCTTTGGTTCTGACCATGGCGCCATAATACATAGCGATGCTATGTTTAGGCTGTCGATTTCAGGTTTTCGTCGTGAGGAGTGCTTCGTGGCTGTGGAACTGGTCAACCCGGACGGGTTGCCGAAACCCGAGGTGTACCGGCAGCTGTCGATCGCCACCGGATCCAGACTGGTGTTCCTGGCGGGACAGGTGGCACGGGACGCCGAGGGAAACCCGGTCGGCGACGGCGACCTGGCCGCCCAGGTCGAGCAGGCATACCTCAACATCGCGACCGCCCTGGCTGGTGTCGGTGGCTCGTTCGACGACGTGGCGAAGCTGACCATCTACGTCGTCGACTGGACCCCCGACAAGCTGCCGCTGCTCGGCGAGGGCGTAGCCAGGGCGGCCGCGAAGCTGGGGGTTGACCCGGTCAAGCCGATCACCCTGCTGGGTGTCGCGGCGCTGGGCGAGCCCGACCTGCTGGTCGAGGTGGAGGCCACCGCCGTCATCGACTGACGACCTTCAGCTGGCATTCCAAGAAGCGTCCTCGTCGTACTGGATGCCGGAGAACAGGGGTCACGGACCCGGTGTGCGCGAACCGTACGCCGGGCCGAAGATCACCAGCAGCGCCAGATCCTCGGTAACGTCGTCGAACCGGTGCTCCTCACCCGCGGGTACGAAGATCACCGAACCCGGTCCCACCTCGGCCGCGCCACCCGGCGTCACGATCCTGGCCCGGCCCGCCGTCACCACGTAAATCTCGTCTTCGGTGTGCGGGCTCTGATCGTCGAGCCCGCCGGCCGGAATGCGGTAGGTACCCACCGACAGGTCCGGCACCCGCAGGTGCTCCACCCAGTCGTTGGCGGACCCGGCAGTCGGCTTCCACACCCCCGCACCTTCGATGATCTGCATGGCGAAAGCCTAGGCCGTACCTGTGGTCGACGGGACTGGCGACGGGCGCGCCTCGGCGCGTTCGGCAACCACATGAGGTTTCGGGGAATCCCCAGCCGGTGGCGTCACCCACCGGTGTTTATCGACCTTGGTGGCGGGAATTCGACGCTCGCTTTCGTGGAAGAAGGGCCTGAAGGCCCCACATCTGGAGGTGTGACATGAGCGACGAACGCGTCGAGCGGGGGGCCGCGGAGGAGATGTCCGGAGCCCCACTCACCGACACCGAGGCGCGGGCGGCGACAAGGCCGGCCGGCCAGCCAGACGCTGACACGGCGAAGGACTCGACCGATGTGGACGCCGCCGACGTTCAGGAAGGAACTGCCGACACCGCGCGAACGAGCACATCCAGCACCGCGCGGGACGAGATTCCGTAGCGGCCGACGTGAGCCAGTCACCGCGACGGCGGACGCCGAGCAGACCGCCAGCGGGTGATGGGAAGTGCCAGCCGAAGATCGGAGCGGGACAGTCGGCCCCGGTGGCGTGAGTTTATCCATTTGCGACCTGTTCTCAGGATGAGAACGCTATATCCGGTTTACCGGTCCTTCGGTGGGGAATCCTCGAAAATCGCTCTCACACGGAGGTGAATCATGGCCACCAGAAGTGGCTCAGCCGCCGCCGGCGGCACCCTGGCCCGACCATTGATCCGCATCGTCGCCGCCGCGATGGCTGCGGTCTTCCTACTCGTCGGAATATTGGGATTCATCCCAGGGATTACGACCAACTACAGCGACATGCGGTTCGCCGGACACGAATCCGGCGCCGAACTATTCGGCGTATTCCAAGTCTCGATTCTGCACAACATCGTCCACCTGCTGTTCGGCGTCGCCGGTCTCGCCTTGGCCCGCACCGTCTCCGGCGCCCGCGCTTACCTGGTCGGCGGCGGCGCCATCTACGCGGTGCTCTGGCTCTACGGCCTGGTCATCGACCACGAAAGCGGCGCAAACTTCGTACCCCTCAACACCGCGGACAACTGGCTGCACCTATTCCTCGCCGCCAGCATGATCGCCCTCGGCCTGCTCATACCGGCCCGCGACCTCGCCCGCGACTAGCACCAGCGATAGGGCAGACGACCGCCCATCGTCGTCTGCCCTATCGGTTGCGAAGTGCCCGCATGAGGACCTCAAGAATGTGAGGTTGATGATCCAACCTCGTGCCGCAGCGTGCGTACTTTCTGTACGAGCATTTGGCGCGTGAGCTTCCCTCGGCGGCGCAACCCGACCGCCAACTCGGCCATATATCGACAATAGTCGCTATGGAGGCCCGCTTGGGTGCGGACCACGACGTCGCCACCAGGGTGAAGGCGACCAACCTGGCCGGCGACTCGCCAGCGTCCAATGTGGCCACCGCGACGCTATCACCCCCGGTCGGAAGCTGTTGGCTCGCCGCCCTCCCACCGGCCGGCTCACCACCCGGGCTGATACGTATCTGGGTGCCCCGCGCAAGCTACAGCTGTACGGCGCTGATGCACAACGTGAGTGTCACGGTCTACCTGTGGACGAACAACTACGGCATCTGGCACCGGGACACCGTATTCACGCAGCGCCGGTGGTCCGTGGTGAACACGATCCCGTCGGGATCCATCGACGCCTGGGTCATGGCACCAGAAGGTGGATGCTTCAGGCATTACTCAGAAGTTGTCGCCGAGTGGACCGATGTCTACGGCAGGCGCCAGCGGCTTTCGGAGACGTCGAGGATAGTGCGTCTCGGCGACGACGGTGACCCGTGCTAGACCGCGGCCTGCTGGCCGTAGCCTGCCGGCCCTGCCGTTGAGATACGGACATCGCATCGGCAGGACGAACTAGCCCTCCGGTACCGTGCGGGCGTGATCACTTCCTCACGTTTGGCGGTCGTTTCCGGCGGCGCGACGGGCATCGGTCGCGGGATCGCTCGCGCCTTTGCCGAAGACGGAGATCGGGTGGTGATCATCGGGCGGCGCGCAGAGCTGCTGCATCAGGCCAGCGTGGAGATCAACCAGGCGCTGGGGTCAAACCTCGTGATCCCGGTCAACGCCGATCTGACCGACCCAGCGCAGGTGCAACGCGCTGCGGACCGCATCGCGGAACTCGGCAAGGTCGACGTGCTCGTCAATAACGCTGGCGCGATCATCACGCCGCCGGCGGACGAAGGTCTCGACGCACTGGCGGAATCCTGGCGCCGGGATCTGGACACCAATCTCATCACCGCGGTTCTGCTCACGAACGCGCTGCTAGAAAACATGAGTCGGCCGGGCGGCCGGCTCATCATGATCAGTTCGGCGGCCGCCCAACGGGGCGGTGCTGGCCCGCACTCGGCCGGGTCGTACGCAGCGGCAAAGGCCGCACTGCACGGATGGGTCCTGGGACTGGCTAGGCAGCTCGGCAAGGACGGCATCACGGTGAACGTCCTTGCCCCCGGGTACATCGAAGACACCGACATCTTCCACGGCCAGGACAGCCCGGAATTCGTCGCCGCCAAGATTGCCGACACCCTGGTCGGCCGGCCCGGGACGCCAGCGGACGTCGCGGCTGCGATCAGCTATATCGCCTCCGCCGACGCCGGATACCTCACCGGGCAGATCATCGGCCTCAACGGTGGTGCCGTACTCGGCCGATAGCGACCGCACAGCACCGTCCTCAGATCGATACTCGCCGACATCCGGAGCCGCGAGGCGGCGCCGCACAACGCCTGCTGATTGTTCGGCGGTAAGGGGATCGAGGCAACCACGGGGGCCACGGGATCAGAGGGTCGCGTAGCGGTGGGCCACCTTGTGAAACGCCTGCTTGGGATCCCATGTCCACATATCGTCGGGGCGGACGCTGACCACCCCGAAGCCCGCCATGTCCAGGTCCTGGCGGGGGTCGCCTGGGTGGTGAGGGAAGTCCGGCATGGCGAAGGTGTACACGAAGCAGCCGTGTACACCGTGTGCGGCGTACAGGTCGATCAGTTCGGTCAGGTAAGCCGCCTGGGTACCTTCGTCGCGGACGTGGCCGTCCTTGACGCGGGGCTTGTCGGAGAACCATTTCACGATTCGGAAGGAGCCGGGGCCGCGCTCGTCGGCCCCGAGGTGAGCGCCGCATCCGAACTCGGTGATGACGACCGGTTTGTCGGCCTCCCGGGTCAGGCTGCGCAGGCGCTGCTCGTAGGCGGCGCGGTCGGTGCCGCTGCGGTAGAGGTTTACGCCGATGATGTCGAAGCCGGACCAGTCCACCTTCTCCCACCCGCCCGAGGCGTAGGTGATCGGGCCGTGGAAACGGCGGCGGGCCGTCGCCAACGCGTCGGCGAGCAGCGCGTTGAGCTTGCGGGTGATCCGGCGGTCGAACAACCGCCGCAGGCGGGGCCGCACGAGGACCTGCAGCCGGACGAACACGCGCGGCCCCGGGATCATGCCGGGGCTGGTCAGGGAGAACTCGCTGCCGAGCAACAGGGTGACCCTGCCTGGATGCCGCGCGCGCAACGCCTCTGCGCCGGCCGCCGTCCTGTCCAGGTTGGCCAGGAGTTCCTCGCGGGGCTTGTCGGCGTGGTACGGCCGGATGTACACCTCAAGCCCGGCGTCGAGCGCGCTCTGGGCGGCCGTGATGTGCTCCTCGGTGTTGGTGCCGATCAGCATCACGGTTGTGCAGTGCAGTTCCTCGGCGATGACGCGCAGGTTGCGCCGGACGACGTCCGGGGGCGCGTCTTCGACGGCGTACGAAATCCCCTTGATCGCTAGGCTCATGACGCCACGCTATGAGACAGCAGGGGGACGTGGCGTCCATCGCACGACGACACTTCCACCTACCAAAGTCGACGCCACCCCAGGCGAAGTGCCGCGCCGCACGGTGTCCTCGCTCTTGCTGGGGCACGGCTCCCCAGTAGGGCGCCGAGGACTTCGAGGAATCGTGCGTGCGACTCCGGTGGACAGGTCACGCGTCGTAGTGAACCCACCGGGCCGGAGCCGCCGGTTCGTAGGCCCGGTTTGCTCACAGCGGGCCCAGGACCTGCTCGGGGGCGCATCCAGCGAGAGTGTCTCGAGGACACTAAGCAGCTGACGCTCCGCGTACCGGAAATGGTTCTCCATAATGGCTGCGACGCCGTCGAGGTGACGATCCAACTCGATGGCCGGCGCGGCCCGATCGACCGCGGCCTGCAGGCTGGCGAGTAGGTGCGCGATCATCGAGTGGTCCTGGGTGAGGTTGCGGAGCACGGGCTCCAGTTCCGGGTGGACCGCCTTGATCGCCGGGACATGCTGCGCCACACCGGCGTGGACTGTCGCCCTTCCCCGACTTTGATACAGCGCTGGTCAGGCAGTGAGGCGGGCGAGGGCTCCGATTTCCAGCGCGGTCCATAGTGCACCGTCCGGTCCGAGGGTGATGCCGTGTGGCTCGGAGCCGGGTGTGGGCAGGTCGTGCGTCTCGATGACGCCGTCGGCGGTGATGGAACCGACGCGGTTGCCGCCCCACTCGGTAAACCACAAGATGCCATCGCTGCCCGGGGTGATGGCGTGCGGCCGGCCGGTACGGTCCGGCAGCGTGAATTCCGTGATCCCGCCGTCCGGTGTGATCCGGCCGATCTGACCGGCGGCAATCTCGACGAACCACACGGCGCCGTCGGGTGCCGTGGTGATCCCGACCGGCGCGGCGGCTTCGGTCGGCAGCGGGTGAACGGTTATCGCACCGTCGGGGCCGATTCGGCCGATCGCGTTGGCCTGGTTCATGGTGAACCACATCCCGCCATCGGCCCCGGCGGTGATCGCGGACGGGTATGCGCCAGCGGCAGGCAGGGGGAACTCGGTGACCTGGCCGTCGGTGGTGATGCGGCCGATCCGGTCGGTGGTGGTCTCGGTGAACCACAGCGCGCCGTCTGACCCGGCGGCGATGCCGAAAGGTCCGCACTGGGGTGTGGGCAACGTGAACTCGGTGAGGGTGCCGCCGGTGGTGATCCGGCCGATGCGGTGCGCCTGGTACTCGGTGAACCACAGGGCACCGTCCGGGCCGGGTGTGATGATCGTCGGCCCGCACGCCGGGTCAAGCTGGTGATGCTGCGGCGCGCCGCCGGGCACCAGCCGACCGATCTGCCCGCTGCGGACCAGCGTGTACCACAGTGCACCGTCGGGCCCGGTGGTGATCGCGTACGGCCCGCCGTCGGCCACCGTGTGCTGCTCGATCGATACCCGTGTCATGCGGCCTCCAGTCCGTGTTCGGCGGCGATGCGTGCGATGTCGGCCGGGGTACCGGCCATGATGGTGCGTGCGTGTGCGGTGACGATCTCGGCGGGCCAGTCCCACCAGGCGGCGCGTCGTAGCAGTTCGATGTCGGCGTCGTCGAACCGCTGGCGGATCGGGCGGGCTGGGTTGCCGCCGACGATGGTGTAGGGCGGCACGTCGGCGGTGACCACCGCGCCCGTGGCGATGATGGCGCCGTCGCCGATCCGTACGCCCGGCATGACGGTGGCCTGGTAGCCGAACCACACGTCGTTGCCGACGACGGTGTCGCCGCGGCTGGGCATTGCGGTGACGATGTCGAGGGTCTTCTCGGCCCACTCGCCGCCGAACATGGTGAACGGGAAGGTGGATACGCCCATCGTGGGGTGTTCGGCGCCGGCCATCAGGAACCGGGTGCCGGTGGCGATCGCGCAGTACTTGCCGATGATCAGCCGTTCCGGCCCGTAACTGTAGAGCACGTTGCGGTCCGCGAAGCCGGTTGCTCCGTCGGGGTCGTCGTAGTACGTGTACTCGCCGACGACGATCTTCGGCGAGCTGATCAGCGGTTTGAGGAACACGACGCGGTCGAAGGCGGGCAGCGGGTGGATGGTCATGGGATCGGGTGTCAAGAGATGTCCTCGCGATCAGATGGTTGGTGTTGCGGTAGCGGTAAGGCGTAGGCGGAGAACGGACGCGGCGCTCAGGCGCGGACGAGGCGGTTCGCCAGCGTGGACATGGTGTACGTGCCGATACCCAGTACAACCTCCAGTGCGTTGCGGGTGGTGAAGCCAGCGTCCACGAACGCCATCAGTTCGTCCTGTGGCACTTCGCCGGCGGTGGCAAGCACTCGCAGTGTGAACTGCCGCAGCGCCTCCAGCCGTGGGTCGTCCAGCGGGTCTGCGGACCGCAGCGCCGCGATCAGGGTCGAGCTGGCGTTCAACTCTCGCAGGCGGCCGGTGTGCCCGGCGATGCAGACCCAGCAGCCGTTGCGGACCGCGATCGTCATGACTACCACTTCCCGGCCGAGGGGATCGAGCGTGCTCGCCTCGAAGAGCGCGCTCGCCCGCAGGAAGCCGCCGAGCGTCTCGGGCGATTCGGCGAGCCTGGCCACGGCGCGAGGGAGGTGGCCGAAATGCTCGATGGTGGACTCCATCAGCGGCCGCGAGTCGGCGGGGGCGGATTCGAGGGTGTGCTCGGCAAACATGCGCAGCTCCAGTAGAGTCGACAACGTGGTTGTCGTAACAGTAAACCAGGTTGTCGAGTTTGCCAAATGACTGATGCGGAGTCGCCGGGCTTCGAGCTGCCCCTGCTGCTGTTCGCTGGGTTCCGGTCACTGATCGACCAGTTGCACACAGAGCTGGCCGAGCGAGGACACCCCGACGTTCGACCGGCCTACGGGTTCGCGATGCAGGCGATCGGGGTGCGCGGCGCGACCGCCAGCGAGATCGGACGCCGTCTCGGCGTCTCCAAACAGGCCGCCGGCAAGACTGTCGACCGGCTCGCTGGGCTCGGCTACGTCGAACGCGTCGACGACCCGCAGGACGCCCGCCGCAAGCTGATCAGGCTGACCCCGCGCGGGACCGACGCGCTGGTCCAGTCGGCGGAGATCTTCGACCGGCTGCGGGCCCGATGGGTAGACAAGCTCGGCGCCGACCGCGTCGCGCAGTTGGAGTCGTCGCTGCGAACCGTAGTGCCCGTGGCCGGGTTCCCGGTCGATGTTCCCGGATGGTTTGGCTGATCGATGGTCGCGAAGGCGTGCGCACCACGGCGGTCGTTCGCGACGTCAGAGGAACGTCTCGCTGTCGATGCTGGCGATGGTGGTTCCGTCAGAGGTGAGGATCGAACGGATGAAGTAGGGTCCCGGCTTCGGCGGCAATGGGATCCAGAAGTCGAGGCTGGCGGTGTCTTGGTTCGAGGTCGCGGTGAGCTGGTAGGCGAGGTTGGTGTTTAGCCATTCACCGTGCAGGCGGTGGGAACCACCCATGTTGCCACATGGACCAGGAGAGCAGTACCGGTTCGTTTCGCAGGCCCGTCAGTTCGACATCGACCGCAACGACCACGCCGAGTAAAGTCACGTGGAATCACGCGGTGGGCTGAACGGCGGTCCGCAGGCGTGACGTTGTGCGGGCAGGCCTGGTTGGGGCCGTCGATGGTTACTGATAGCCGGTAGTCCGGTGTCGATGGCCTTGATGATCCAATCGGTTAGTTTCTGGCCGGTTCGGGTGGTGAGCATCGCGGCGAAAGAGTGCACGAGCTCGTGGGTGGCGTGCAGTTCGGGACAGCGGTCCAGGAGCGCGGCGAGTGTGCCGGTGTCATGGTCGGTGAGGTTGTCGGATGGCGGCAGATCCAGCCGGTGGCCTGCCGAATCGTCGGTGGTGGCGGCGGCAAAGGCGGTCGTGTGGACCCGGGTGTTGAGCGTCTCTGAAGATGCCGACGGCGCCGGGGCACGCGACGTTGGGGATGCCGATGAGGGGTTGCCGGGCGTGGCGCGGTTGTGTTCGTTCGTTGGCGGCGGCACCGTGCCGACGTTGGATACGCGGCGGCCCTCCCGGTGATCTCTTGGCCGAGTGCCGGGAGGGCCGTGGGTAGCGCACGGAGGCGCTGTTCGACGCCGTGCCGTCGGGCAGCTACCTGGTGGTCAGCGACGGCACCCCCCACCAGCCCGGAGGTCATCGAGGCACAGGAGATCGCCAACCAGCAAGGTCATCCGTACAATCTGCGCTCCATCGAGCAGATCGCCGGCTACTTCGAGGGCCTGAACCTGGTCCAACCCGGGGTCGTGTCGATCCCGTTCTGGCGTCCGGAGCCCGGCGCGGTCCCGCAAGCGGTCGACGGGCTACTGCGGCGTCGGGTTGAAGCCCTGACCACATGAGGCCCACTCCAGACACGAAGGAGCACCATGAACGACAACGAGGCGAACGCCGCCGAGAACTCCGACTCACTCACCGCGCCGGCCGCGCCCCGGCGCAGTGGGCCATGTGATCGGCTGGACGAGTTCAGTGCGCCCGGCGGACTGCGTGGCGTCGTCGGGATCCGGAGCGCTCATGTCGATCCAGTAGTAGATCTCCCACGCAGGCCCGGCCGGCTCGCGCCCGTGCTCCTTGAGCCATGCCCGGATCCGACCGTACGCCTCGCCGAGCTTGTTGTGCGCGCCGACGTGGAACGTGCTCACGGCTGGTCCGCCGGGTAGCTCGCCGGTGTCGACCGTACCGCCGCCGGCGACCACCCCGGCCACCGGGACACCGAACTCCATATCGGTTTCCACGGCGCCGAACGTGTGGTATCGCACGAACGGTGGGCCGGCGGGTTCGACACCACGGTCGCGCAGGAACGTGGACAGGGTCTGTATCCGCTCGCCCACCGTCGGGCCGAGCTCCGCCACCGGGATCGTCGCCCGGATGCTCACGACGGGCTGGGTATCGAGCTGCTTCTCTTCGGTCATCAGGGAACCTTTCGTACGTCGCGTCCGAACTCAGCGAGCAGGCGAACCTGCAGGGGGTGCGTGCGTTCGAAGGCACCCGGCCCGGCGCCGGTAACGATTCGCGCTCTCACTCATTGCCGGCTCGCCCGTGGAGCCTGCGGGACCGCAGCCAGCCGCCGAACCAGGCTAGCGGCGGAGTGGTGACGACAGCGGCGACCGAGAACCACACCGGCACGAGGTCCCAGCCGCCGGTGACGACAGCGCCGGCTGCACCGAGCACCATCCCGACGACGCCCAGCGCGACCGCGTGCCGCACCGGCCGCCGCGGTGCCAGCACGGCCGTGAGGTAGCCGCCGGCCGCGGTGTAGACGAGCCGGTAGCCGAGGGCCAGCAGCAGCATCCACGGAGTGGTGAGGCCGTGCTCACGCTGCTCCTTCAGGGACGGGAAAATCCCGGTCGTCTCCAATACGGTGTCCGTCACGACGGACAGCAAGGTGATCAGCAGCAGGCCGGCGACGACCGCGCCGACACTCCGCCAGGTCCTCCGGTTCACGGAACCTCCACCGCGCGGTGCGTCGATGGTCCTGGGCGTGACGACGTCAGTCATCGGAGCTCCCCGATGAACGCGTCGAGCCGAGCCATCGACTCGTGGATGCCGGCCTTGAAGACCACCTCCCGCGGCGCGTCGAAGGTACGGGTGACGACGATGTCCTGCCGGCCCGGTTCGATCAGAACCTCTGTCCCGGTCATGGACGTGCTCCCTTCTGGTCTCGGATACGCCGGATCTCCTGGTCGAGACGATCCATCCGGTCGCGCCACACCTCGCGGTACCGGTCGATCCACTCGGACGCGCTGGCCAGCGGTGCCGGTTCGAGCCGGCACGGCCGCCATTGGGCATCACGGCTGCGCGTGATCAAGCCGGCCCGTTCGAGCACCTTGAGGTGCTTGGAGATCGCCTGGACGCTGATATCGAACGGCGCGGCCAGCTCGTTGACGGTCGCCTCACCGGTGGCCAGCCGAGCCAGGATCGCCCGGCGGGTCGGGTCGGCCAGTGCGGCGAACGTGTCGGTGAGCCGGTCGTCTGCGATCATGTATTTAATCGTTAGGTTTATCAAACGACAGGTTGAATATATCGGCCGATCACCGGCGCGTCAACCCGGCTGTCCGGGCATGAGCAGCGGCCCGGGGCGGACCTGTTGGGCGCCGCTGAAGATGCTGACCGCCCTGGGGTACAGCGCGGCGTTGGGGATGCCGATGTGTAGTAGCCGGGCGTGGCGGGGTTGTGTGCATTCGTTGGCGTCGGCACCGTGCCGACGACGGATACGCAGCGGCCCTCCCGGTGATCTCTTGGCCGAGTGCCGGGCAACACCCGGGCAGGGTGGCCAGGAACGCGCGTACGATGGCGTAGCTGCCGGTGAAGCCTTGGGCGACGATCTCGCGGTAAAGCGTCTGGATCATGCCGTGCCCGGTTGTCCGCCGGGCGATGAGGTGGGCCTTGAATTGGTCGAGGACGCTTCGTCGTGCCTGGCGATGCCCGCGAAGCATGTCCTGCCAGGTGGCTGCGTCGGCGTAGCGGGCGACGGTGCGCCGGCCCCATCCGAGGTGGCGGGCGATCTGGCGGTGGCTGTAGCCGCGACCAAGCAGATCGTGGACCAGAGCGTGGTGCTCGCGGCGCCGTTGCGCCATGCGACCTGTCGGCGTGACAGGTTCTGTGTCCTGGTCCTGTAGCTCAGCGGGCCCTGCTGGTTCGGTCAGGCATGGTTTGTGCACGGCGACGCAGCGTTCGACGGCGGTGGCGAGGGTTCTGCCACAGGAGGAACCGTAATGATGGCCGCGTTTGAGAGCGAAGTCGTCCACGCCGAGGACCGTCACCGTGGAAGTGGGCGGTCTGGGATCGCTCGAACGAGGCGCACCATGGTGCCGGCTGACCGTCCCGCCGAGCGTGGAGGCCAGGCGGGAGTCGGCTCGGCCGCACAACGCCAACCCGATGAGCGCTCGCCCGTGCGGGGCGGGTGGGCATGATCCTGGTCATAAGAGGCAGCGGGCGTCACTGGGCGGCGACTGCCAGGGCCGTAGCTGCGATGGCCAGCGCGAAGAAGGCTCCGGGGACCGCTATGTTGTGGAAGACGCGAGCACGCACGTGTGTAACGAGGGCTCCGGCGAAGAACACGACGAGTCCGATCGCCGCTGCGGTTCCGAGGGAACGCAGGCCCAGCAGCCCGAGCAGGAGCCCGGCCGCTCCGGCGCCTTTGAGGACCCCCAGCGGCGCCAGCCAGGATCGCGGCACTCCTACCTCCTCCATGTTGGCGAGGACGAATCTCGCCCGGGCGAGGTCGGCGACCGCGATGGACGCGTTGGCCACGATCGTGACGGCGGTGATGATTGCGTAAGCGGTGAACACCGTCTCATTCCCTTTGGTGGGCTTGGCGCTCTGGTTGGTGGGCTTGGTGCTCTGGCGAGTGGATGCCCGCTGGCCGAGTCAAGCCTTACTGGGTGCCCGCCCTGCGTCCAATACAGGCATCCATAACCTGATGGCATGGACGTCAACACCCGGCTGCTGCGCTACTTCGTTGTCGTGGCCGAAGAAGGCAACCTCACCCGTGCGGCGGAACGGCTGTTCGTGTCCCAGCCGGCGCTGACCAAGCAGATCAGACAACTGGAGGACCAGGTGGGAGTGCGGCTGTTCGTCCGCTCCCGGGCGGGGATGACCCTCACCGCGGCAGGGCAGGCGCTCGCCGACCGGGCGCCCGCCATGCTGGCCGGGTTCGACCAAGCCCTACGGGAGGCCAAGAGCGCGGCCAGCCGCGCCGCCCGGGTGCTGCGAGTTGGATTCCTGGCCGGCGCGGCGAACGAGGCCACCCAGCAGATCCTTGCCGCCTTCACCCGCCGCCGGCCCGGCTGGCAGGTGGAGATGCGGGCTGCCGCCTGGACCGATCCCACCGCGGGGTTGGCCAGCGGCGACGCCGATGTCGCCCTGTTACGGCTGCCCTTCCCCGGCCAGGACAGCCTGCGCACCGAGGTGCTGCTCACCGAGCCTCGCTGGGTGGCGCTGCCCGTCACCCACCCGTTGGCCGAGCGCAACCAGGTCGCCTTTCAGGACTTGTGGGACGAGCCGTTCGTCGCCGCCCCCGCCGAAACCGGCTGGTGGCGCGACTGGTGGCTAGCCACCAGCGAGCGGGACGGGCACCCGGTCCGCATCGGAGCCGTCACCGACAGCGGCCAGCCCGACGACTGGCTGACCGCGATCGCCAACGGCTACGGCATCGCCCTGGCCCCGGAGTCCGCCGCCCGCTACTACGCACGCCCCGACATCACCTACCGGCCGGTCACCGGCGTCAGCCCCAGCCAGGTTGGCGTTGCGTGGCCGCCCGCCGCCGACACCAACCCCGTCATCCAGGACTTCATCCGCTGCTGCCTAGACAACAAGCCACCACAACATCCGGACCACGCCTAACCGAACATCCGCTTCTGCCGCAGAACGTGCGCGCCCTTCACCGGTCACTCCGACGGCGGCGGGACTGTCAAGATAACGGTGTAACTGGATCTTGCTAACTGTCTACTTGCGACCGGCGGACAG
>NZ_JBAKHX010000095.1:0-27674 GCF_036906915.1 Micromonospora sp. CPCC 206061 | reverse complement strand
CGGGCGGGGCCGCTGGAGGCGGGGGTGGCGGCGCGCCGCCGGGTGTGCCGGGCGGTGGTGGCGGTGGCGCGGCTGCGCCGGGCGCGCCCGGCGGAGGCGGTGGTGGCGGGGCAGCGACAGAGGGCGGGGCGAAGAACGGGACCTCCGCCATGTTGGGCATGCCGCTCTTGGGACCGGCGAAGGTCGGTAGCCGGATGATCTCCGTCTCGGCGGCCAGGTCCAACATCGGCCTGACGATCGCGCGAGCGCGGCGGCTGTACTCCTCCCGCGCCTCCATGAGCGCGGTGGTCCGCTTCTGTTCGGGGCTCTGCGCCCCGAACAGCCGCGCGAGGGCCTCGCCGAATCCGCCCGGTTCGCCGTCCTTGACCTGGCGGGGGTTGTCGGTTTCGATTTCGGTGCGGGTGGCCTGGTACTCGGACCAGAGCGCCGCCATCTCACGCTGCGCCTGGCCGATGGCCAGGGCGACCATTTGCAGGCTGCCCGAGTTGGCCAGGGCGGTGCTCGACGCCTCGTACATGGACAGCGAAGACGTCGCGGCGTGCGTGGCGAACGCATCGGACGCCTCGCCCAGCCAGGTCTGCCCCAGCGTGGTCCGCTGGTCGTGCAGGCGCTGGCTGGCGTCCAGGAACTTCTCGCCCAGCAGCCGCCACATGTGCGCCATCTCCTGCACAGCCTCGTCGTTGAGGATCCGGACGTCGGCCCACAACAGCTCGATGGTCAAGCCGTCGAGGCTGCGGTCCGCCATCGGTGGCCTCCGTCGTGGCTGGGGTACTGGTCAGGAGATGGGCGTCAGGGGTGTCGCGGCGATGCCTAACCCTCGCCACCGGGCGCGTCGAACAACCGTCGCCGGATGTCGGAGGACTCTTCCCAGCGGGCGTCGTCGTTGTACTTGTCGATGTGGGGCAGGTCGGGACCGAGCTCGTCTTCCTGCGGCGACTCGTAGACGGTTTCCGGGAGGCCGCCCTGGTCCGGGACAGTGACGACGACAGACCCGTCGTACGGGTCGATCCAGTAACCCGAACGGCCGTCGACCTGGCCGTTGAGGCCGTCGACGTTTTCCTTGCTCTGCTGCTCGAGGAACTCCTCGATCTCCTTCTGCACCTCGCCGGTGGCCTTCTTCGACGCGCCACCGCCGACGACCTCCTCGCCCTTCTTCGGCGGGGCGAACATCTTGTCCACCACCGCGCCGTCGAGGCGCAGCAGGGCGTCGGCGCCGTGACCGTCGGCGGTGCCGTAGCTGGTGCGGATGACGTTCGCGCCCATCGCCAGCGTGGTCAGGCCCAGGAATGTCTCCTGGAGCACCTGGCCGGCGTAGAGGTGCTCGGTCATGTGCCTGTTGGAGAGCAGACCCAGGTCGGGCAGGACGCCCGTGCTGGCGAGATTTGAGGCCGCGGCGAACTCCGCAAGCGCGGCGTGGGCCTGCATGCCGGTGTCGCGGAAGTCCTCGCCCACCCGTTGAACGTTGGTGTTGAAGGTGCTCAGGTCGTCGAGCTCGACGTCAAAGCCGTCTGTCGCCATCTCGGACTCCACATCGTCCAGTGCGGGCCGTCGGGTCATTATGGATCTTACGTGCTCGCCTGGGAAGGCGACAGAGCCTATGCCGTCTGGCCTTCCGGCGGCGTCCAGCCAATTTGGACCAATCGCGCGCCGTGCTGGCGGTCGACCAGCCAGCCCCGCCCGGGCGGCAACGGGGACGGGCGGAGGTTGCCCAGCAACGGCCCCTCGTCCCGGTTGCCGGACATCAGCATGCCGGGCGAGCCCAACTCGCGCAACCGCAGCATGACCGGCTCGTACGAGGTCCGGCCCGCGCCACCGGAGCGCCGCACGAGCACCAGGTGCAGGCCGATGTCGGCGGCCTGGCTCAGGAAGTCCAGCAGCGGCGAGAGCGGGTTCTGTTGCGCTCCGGCGACCAGGTCGTAGTCGTCCACGAGGATGTAGAGGTGCGGCCCTTGCCACCAGGCGCCCTCGCGCAGCTGCTCGGGCGTGACGTCCGGGCCGGGGATGCGCTCGCGCAGCACGTCGACGACCTCGTCCATCATGCGGCGGGCCAGTTCCGCGGTGGTCGCGTAGCCGATGAGGTGCCGGCCGCCGATCGCGCCGAGCAGCGCCCGCCGGTAGTCCACCATGATGACCCGAGCCTCGTCCGGCGTATAGCGCTCCACAATAGAGCGAGCCAGCAGCCGCAGCAGAGCGCTCTTGCCGGATCCTGACTCACCGTACGCGATGAAGTGCGGATAGGAGTCGAAGTCGACCGTCACCGGGCGCAGGTCGGCCTCGGCGATGCCGATGGGCAGGCCCGGCTCGTCCGCCTCGGCCGGCAGCTCGGCCGCGTCCAGCATCGCGGGCAGCAGCCGGACCCGCGGCGCCGCCGGGCCGGTCCACGCCTCGGCGACGTGGCGGACCAGCGCCGCCAGGCCGGCGCTGGCGGTCTCCGCGTCGCCGCGGCCGTCGATCCGCGGCAGCGCGGCCAGGAAGTGCAGCTTCTCGGCGGTGATGCCGCGGCCGGGCATCTTCTCCGGCACGTTCATCGCGGTGCGCCGATCCAGCATGGAGTCGCCGGGCTCGCCCAGGCGCAGCTCCAGGCGGGTGCCGAAGATGTCGCGCACGGCCATGCGCAGGTCCATCCAGCGCGTCGCGGCGGCGATCAGGTGGATCCCGTACGACAAGCCGCGGTTGCCGATGGCGGTCACCGCGGCCTCCAACTCCTCGAACTCGGCGCGCAGCGTGCTCCAGCCGTCGACGACCAGGAACACGTCACCACTGTGCTTGCCGAGAAAATCGCCGTCGACGACCTTGCCTTCGGCCCGCAGCCGCCGGTACGTGGCCATCGAGTCCACACCGTACTGGGCGAAGGTCCGTTCCCGCTCGATGAGCAGCTGGTTCACCTCGGCGACCGTGCGGCGCACCTCGCCCGTCTCCAGCCGGGTCGCGACGCCGCCCACGTGCGGCAGGTCGCGCAGGCCGAGGAGCCCGCCACCGCCGAAGTCGAGGGCGTAGAACTGCACCTCGCCCGGGGTGCTGGCGAGCGCCAGGCTGGCGATGACGCTGCGCAGCAGCATGCTCTTGCCGCTCTGCGGCGCGCCAACGACAACCAGGTGCCCGGTGCCGCCGGACAGGTCCAGCCACAGCGGGTCGCGGCGCTGCTGCAGCGGGCGGTCCACCACGCCGGCCAGCGCCCGCAGCGCGCCGTGCAGGGCCGGGTCGCCGGTCGTCAGGCCGCGCGCCGGATCGACGCGCAGCGGCGGGAGCAGGGCGTCCAGGGCGGACGGATCCCTCAACGGCGGCAGCCACACCTGGTGCGCCGGTACGCCTCGGCCACGCATCCGCTCCACCAGGATGTCCAGCAGGCTCTCACCCTGCGCCTCCTCGTCGACCCGCTGCGTGGCCGGATCCGGCTCGGCGACCTGGGCGACGTACTGCGTGGTGTAGAAGAGCACCCGGTCGGCGTCGACCGCGGTGACGTCGGAGCCGTCCGCCCGGCGGTGCACCCCCGAGACGTACGCGGCCCGGAACCGGCGCAGCGGCTCGGTGGCGAAGCGCAGGTAGCCGTGCCCGGGGGAGCGGGGCAGCTCGTACGCGGCGGCGTCGCCCAGCACGATCCGGCTCTCCACCGCCGAGAACGTTCGCAGGCCGATCCGGTACGACAGGTGGGTGTCCAACCCGCGCAGCCTGCCCTCTTCCAATCGCTGCGAGGCGAGCAGCAGGTGTACGCCGAGTGAACGGCCGACACGTCCTATCTGGACGAACATGTCGACGAAGTCGGGCTTGGCGCTCAGCAGCTCGGAGAACTCGTCGCAGACGATGAGCAGGCTGGGCAGCGGGGCGAGAGCGGCGCCGCTGGCCCGTGCCCGCTCGTAGTCGCGTTGCGAGGCGAAGTTGCCGGCGCTGCGCAGAAGTTCCTGCCGGCGCAGGAGCTCGCCGTTGAGCGCCTCGGTCATGCGGTCGACCAGCGGCAACTCGTCGACCAGGTTGGTGATGACCGCGCTGGTGTGCGGCAGCGCGTCCAGGCGGGTGAACGTGGCACCACCCTTGAAGTCGACCAGGACGAAGTTGAGCAGCTCCGGGTCGTGCGTGGCGGCCAGGGCCAGCACCAGCGTGCGCAGCAGCTCCGACTTGCCCGAGCCGGTCGCGCCGATGAGCAGGCCATGCGGGCCCATACCGTCCTGCGCCGACTCCTTCAGGTCCAGCTCCAGCGGCGTACCGTCGGGGCCCACGCCGATCGGCACCCGCAGCCGGTCCCGGTTAGGCCGCACCACCCACGTTCGGGCGGGGTCGAAGTCGTACGGATCTCCCAGGTCGAGCAGGTCGGCCAGGCCCACGTCGGTGGACATGCGCCGCTCCGAGCGCCCGGTGGTCGGCAGCCGGAACCGCGAGATCTGCCGGGCCAGCGCCTCGGCCACCTTCGGCCGCAGCGCGTCGGCGCGACCCGCCTCGGCGGCACCGTCGAACGTGGTCGTACGCAGCGTGCCGTCATCGTCCACGTCGAGCACCAGGGTGTGCCGGTCGAGCTGGCGCGGCGGGGCGGTGTCCAGCAGCACCACCGTCGCGCCGTCCAGACCGTCCTCAATCAACAGGTGGTCCGAGCCGGTGACCGTACCCCCGTCGACCACGACCAGCAGGTGCGGGCTGGGGCCGGGCGACCCGTGGAGCCGTTCGCCGAAACGGCTCCGGCCGGCCACGAGCGTGTCCAACATGGCCTCCAGGCCGGTGACGGTCGCGGACACCAGGCGCACCGCGCCGAGCGCGTCGGTGCGCCGGGGATGGAGGGCGTGGGGCAGCCACTTCACCCATTCCCAGTGGTGCCGCCGGTCGTCGGCGACGCAGACGGCCATCAGCACGTCGTCCGGGGCGTGGAAGGTCGCGGTGTGGGCCATGAGTGCTCGCACCAGAGCCCTGGTCCGGTCCGTGGCGCCCCGGACGTACACGCGGGCGAAGCCGTCCAGCGCCATCACGACTGGCAGGTCCGGCACCACCGCGTACGTGAGCAGGAACCGGCGAAGACCCACCGCGCACATGGGGTCCAGTTCCTCGATGGGCTGCGTGTCCGGCGGGATCAGCGGCGTGGCCAGCTCGGCCGGGCCCAGGCCGATCCGGGCGGTGGCGAAGTCCGGGTCGCCGGGCCGCCGTTCCCACAACCGGGGACTCGCCGCCACCGACCAGAGCCCGTCCGGCGCCGGATGCTGGTGCACCTGCGCGGCCCGCTGCCGGCCGACGATACGGCGCACGGTCCGGCGCCGCTCCGCCAGATGGCGCATGTACTCCCGGCGCGCGGCCAGCATTTCCTGCTTGTTCGAGCCGCCGGAGGACATGCCCATCGACGCGACGATCATGCCGAGCGCGGAGAGCCCAAACAGGCCGCCGGCCACGTACGCCAGCGTGCTGCGCGAGTTGCCGGCGAACATCAGCGCCATCGCCACCGAGCCGGCCATCATCGGCAACAGCATCATCATCTGCGCCCAGCGCCGGCCGCCTGGCGCGGGGATCTGCGGCGGGGGATCGAGCAGCACCTCGCCGGTCGGGTACTGCGGCGCGGGCGAGCGAGGTGGACGGCGCAGCGCCGTTGTGCTCACTCTGATTTCCCCATCTCTAGATCACGACGATTGCGGGCCATGATAGACAGACGCCTACAGCGAGGGAAGGCGGTCGGCATGACGGTTGACTCGGATATCGGCCTGGCGCGGGTCGTCGTCGTCGCGCCGAAACGCCGGCTCGACCTGGCGCTTCCGGAGCATCTCGTGCTGGCCGCGCTGCTGCCGGCGCTGCTTTCGCATGCCGGGGAGGATGCCGTCGACTCGGCCGGCGAGCAGGGCGGCTGGATCCTGCGCCGCGCCGACGGCACGCTGCTCGACGTGGGTCGCAGCGCCGTCGCGCAAGGCGTCCGCGACGGCGAACTGCTGCATCTGGTGCGGGCGCACACCGACTGGCCGGAGCCCGAGTACGACGACGTGGTGGAGGCCATCGCGGCCGGTGCCCGGCAGGGCGGCGTGCTCTGGGACGGGCGGGTCAGCCGCTGGGCCGGCGTCGCCGCCGCTGGCGGGCTGGTCGCCGCCGCGCTGGCGGTGTGCCTGGTCAGCGGTCCGAATTGGACGGTGCCGGCCTTCCTCTGCCTCGGCCTGGCCGCGCTCTGCCTGGGCGTCGGGGCGCTGTTGACCGTCGCGGTCGGCGAGGCCGCGGCGGGCTTCACGCTGTGCGCGCTGGGCCTGCCCGCGGCGTTCGCGGGTGGCCTGCTGCTGCTCGGCGGCGACGCCCCGCTCTTCGGGCTGGGCGCCCCGCACACGCTGACCGGCTGCGCGTTCCTGCTGGTCGCCGCCGTTGCCGGCCAGTTCGCCGCGACCGAGCACCGCTGGCTTTTCACGGCCGCCGCGGTGGCGGCGGTCGCCGGAGCGAGCGCGGCCGCCGTCGCGCTCGGCTCACTCGACGCGGTACGCGCGGCCGCGGCGGTCGAGGCGGTGCTACTGGTACTGCTGCCCGCGGGGCCGGTGATGGCCGCCCGGCTGGGCCGGTTGCCGCTGCCCACCCTGCCGCGCTCCGCCGCTGACCTGGTCAAGGACGAGCCGGCACCGACCGCCGGCGCCACCTTCGCCGCCGTCGCGCGCGCCGACGTGATGCTCACCGGCCTGTTGCTGGGCGTCGCGACGGTCGCCGGGATCGGCCTGGTCATCCTGGGCACCGCCGGCGGCTCGGCGCCGCTGCTCATCGCCGTGGTGAGCGTCGGCTACCTGGTGCGGTCGCGGCTCTTCCCGACGCTGCGGCACCGGCTGCCGCTGCTGACCTGCGGCCTGACCGGGCTGGCGGTGCTGGCCGTCGGATACGCGGACGACCTGGCCGGGGGCGGTCCACTGTGGGCCGTGCCGGCGCTGGCCGGCCTGGCCTTCGCCGTGCTCGCCATCGGCGTCCGGTACCGAAGCCGCCGCCCCTCCGTCTACCTGGGACGGATCGCCGAGATCGGGGAGATCGTGCTGATCCTCAGCGTGGTTCCGATCGCCTGTGCGGTACTGGGACTGTACGGCGTGATGCGAGGCGTGGCAGGGTAGGCCCTATGCCGAAGTGGATGACCGGGCTGCGGCGGGCCCAGACGCCGCCTGGAACCACGCCGATCGCGGCCGGATACAACACCGGTATCCGGGCGCGCCCGGCGCGGCCCCAGCCGACGTCTGGACTCCGCCTCGCTCCGGCCACCACTTCGGCATAGGGCCTCGCCATGCCGACGCGCCGCGACCAGTTGCAGTCGTACCAGTTCATGATGCAGCGAGTCGTCTCCGCCTTCGCCCATCACGACACCGACCCGGTGCAGCCGGCCGGGCGCCGGCTCTTCGCGGCCGGGCTGGGTGGCGTGATGGTGGCGGTCCTGGCGCTGGCTGCGGTGGGCGTCTACGCCCTGATCCGCCCCGGTGGCAACCGCAACTGGCGGGACGGCCAGTCCATCATCGTGGAGAAGGAAACCGGCACCCGGTTCGTGTTCCGGCAAGGCGTGCTCTACCCGATGGCCAACTTCACCTCGGCGTTGCTGGCACAGGAGAGCGACGCCCGGACGGTACGGGTGTCCGCCAAGTCCATGCTGGGCGTGCCGCGCGGGCCGGTGCTGGGTATCCCCGGCGCACCCGACGCGGTCCCGCCGCGGGGCCGGGTGCTGGGCGCGCCGTGGACCATCTGCGCGCAGCCGGCGCGCGACGCCAGCGGCCGCGCCTCGGCAGTGACCTCGCTGCTGGTCGGGCGCGGCGCCCAGGTCGGCCGTGACCTGGGCGACGACGCGCTGCTGGCGCAGGACGTGGACGGCGGCGGGTTCTTCCTGATCTGGCACCAGCGGCGGTACGCCATCGCCGACCAGCAGGTCGTCTTCACCGCCCTCGGTTTGGAGCGCCAGCCGCGTACCCCGGTCAGCGCGGCCCTGCTCGACGCGCTGCCGGCGGGTGAGCCGCTGGCCGCGCGTCGCGTCGACAAGCGAGGCGCGGCGTCCACCGCGGTCGCCGGCGCCCGGATCGGCCAGGTGTACTTTGTGGACAGCGCCGGCGCCGGCCGGCAGTACTTCCTGGTGGCCGACGCCGCCCGCCTGGCCGTGGTCACCGAGGTGGAGGCCAACCTGCTGCTCGCCGACCCGGCCACCCGCGCCGCGTACCCCGGTCAGCCCCCGCGCGGCCTGGAGCTGAGTCCGGCCGACGCGGCCGCGGCCGCGAAACTGTCCCTGCCGGCGGTGGGCGCCGAGGCGCTGCCCGCGACGGCACCCCGCATCGTCGCACCGTTTTCGGCCAGCGCCGCGACGTCGGCGATCTGCGCGGAGTTCCGCGACGCGGCGAACCCGCCCCGGCTCGTGGTCGACACGCCCGCCGGCCAGCTCGTTGTGGGCGCCGCCTCGGCGCGCCGGACGGCGCAGGGCGTCCCGCTGGCCGATCGCATCGCCGTGGCCCCGGGCTGGGCGGCCATTGTGGAGGCGATGCCGTCCGCCGAGGCGCCGAGCGGCACCCGTTACCTGGTCACCGACCTGGGCGTCCGGCACGCCATGTCGGATCCCGAGGTGCAGGGCTATCTCGGCTTCGGTGCGATATCACCGGTGCGGCTGCCGGCCGCCGTGGTGGCTCGGATGCCGGAAGGACCGCCGCTCGACCCGGTCGCCGCCCGCCGCCCGGTCCTCGGCTGAAAAGCCTTGCCTCACCGACATTTCCTAACGCCGACGGTGTGGATGATGTTGAGATCTTTCGCGGCGCGGTGCGGCTCGGTATCCTTCGATCAGATCTTCGCGCCTGACTGTCCACTAACAGCAGTTCCCCCCTCGGGAGGTGGGAAAAGGCCATGCCAGCAGGAAATGGGTACGTAACCGATACCCAGACGATGTACGACGCCGGTGTCCGCATCTTTGGCGTCGTCGAGCAGCTCAGGGCCACGGCCACGACGATGAGCAACCAGATCACGGCCGAGCTCAACGACGCGACCTTCGCGGGCGCGGCCAGCAACGCCTTCGGCAAGAGCGACCAGGACGGCGTGCACGGGCTGCTGAAGAGCGACATGACCGCCCTCAACAACGCCCTCAACGAGCTGTGCAACAGGGTCAGCGAGTCGGTTCAGGAGTACACGGGCAAGGACCTGGAAGCGGAGCAGGCGGTGTCGCGCTCGGGAGCGCAGGGCGGGCAGGCCCGCGCCGCGCTCAACTGGGCCGGAGCGTAGGAGGTAACTGTGCGGACCGCATACAACTTCGGCGCGCTCGACGCCGGCGCGCAGTCCCTCGAGGCGACGCGCACCAAGCTCATGGCCGACATCGCCGACCTGGAGGCCGCCTGCGCTCCGATGGTGAGCGTCTGGGAGGGCAGCGCGCGTGACGCGTACTACCAGCTCCAGACGATCTGGCGCGGCGTCGGCGAGGACGTCGGCGTGTTCGTGAACGCTGTCAAGGACGGCGTCGTCACGGCGAACGAGCTGGCTCAGATTGCCGAGACGGCCAACACTAACCGCTTCGCGGTATGACCCACCGTGATCAGGGCGTCCCTCAAGTCGTAGGAGCGACCCGAGAGACGCCCTGATCACGTGCGGTGTTGGGGCGGTTTCGGTGGGGTGAAGTAGAGCTCGGCGAGCTCGACGTCGTCGCCGTGCTCGTCGACAGTGGACGGTGCCGGCTCGGGGCCGCGGCGCATCCGCCGGTGAACTAGCAGGACGGCGGCGCAGCCGAGCAGCACCAGGCCGATGGCCGCGGCGATCGCGACCGCCGCGGCGGCGAGCGAACGCCACCGCGCGTCACGGCGCAGGGCCTCTTCGTCAATGTCCCGTACCGGCATCCCGGGCTGGACCCGCGGGGCGCCGCCGTGCAGCACCTCGGTGACCGCACGGTATGGGTCGACCATGCCGCCCCCGTACGCCACGCTGCCCGAGCCACCGGCGACCGGGTTGGCGGTGGCCACCAGGCGTTGCGCCACCTCGACCGCGCTCAGCTTCGGATGGGCCGCCCGCACCAGGGCGGCGGTGGCGGCGACCGCTGGAGCCGCCATGGCGGTGCCGGACAGTGCGGTGTGACCGCGCGCCGGAGCCGTGGTCAGCACGTTGGAGCCGGGCGCCACGATGTCCACATGGGAGCCGACCGGGGAGTTGTTCACCCGGACACCCGCCGCGTCCACCGCGCCCACGCCGAGCACGCCGGGGTACGCCGCCGGATAGCTGGGCTGGTCGGGGACGGTTGGGTCGGTGGTCAGCTCACTGGCCCTGGTGCCGGCGGCGGCGACCACGAGCGCGTCGCGCGCCTGCGCGTACTCCACAGCGGCGCGCAGTGCCGCGGTGGGCCGGTCGGCGACCACCGGTACGGTGATGACGCTGGCGCCCTGGGCGGCCGCCCACCGGATCGCGACGGCCAGCACCCCCGGGAGGACGCGATCCCCGGTGGCCAGGCGGTCCGCGATCCGTACCGGTAGGACGGTCACGCCGGGCGCGATGCCGGAGAACCCCACACCGTCCGCCGGACGCGCCCCCACCAGGCCCGCGACCGCCGTGCCATGCCCCGCACAGTCCACCGTGCCGCCCGGCTCCTGCGCCACGAAGTCCCAGCCCCGCCGCAGAGCGCCGCGCAGTTGGGGATGGCGACCGTCCACACCGGTATCGAGCACGGCGACGGTCACCTGCCGGCCGGTCGTCGTCGGCCAGACCCGGCGTGCGGCAAGTATGAGCTGCTCGACCGGCACCTGGGACACCATCTGACCCGGCCGTGGATCGGTCGTGCACTCCGCCGCGGCGAGCGCCCCGGACGGCGTGACGACGACACCGGCGATGGTGAACAACAGTGCTGGCAAGGGAAAGAGCCGTCGAACGCGGGACATCGTTCCTCCGTCGAAGCTCCGGCCGATTGTACATGTGCGGTGGTGCGCCTATTCTTGATGTTGGTACGCCTCCGGCCGCGAGGAGTCAACTGTGGACGACGCCGCACTGAAGGCCCGCACCGAGGAGTTGATGGCGCAGTTCGAGCGGATGCGGGCCGGGGCAAGCGATCTGCGGCGCCGCATCCTCGAGGTGCGCGGCGAGGCGAAGTCTCCCGACGGCCTGGTCAAGGCGGTGGTCGGCAATCACGGGCACCTGGTGCGCCTGGACATCGACCCGCGCGTCTACCGCCGCCCCGACTCCCGCCAGCTCGCCGAGACCATCACCGACACGATCCACCGGGCGGCGGCGGAGGCCAACCGCCTGGTCGAGGAGGCCGCTTCGGCGTACCTCGACGTCCACGACGTCCGCAACGCGCTCGGCTTCGACATGGACGCCATCTTCCGCAGGCTGGACGAGGAGCTCGAACCGATGACGAGGGAGAGCTGACATGGCCGACGGCATGCTGATCGACCCGGAGATCGCCAAGGAAGGCGGGGTCAAGATTCGCACCGCCGCCACTGAGGCGCTCACCCCGATCGTCGAGGCCTCGGCCCAGGTGCGCGCCCAGCTGGATGCGAAGCCGGCGGGCGGCGGCGAGGAGGGCGCGCGCTTCGACGCGGCACACGAGGCCGTGGTCACCGCGATCGACGCGGCGGCGAAGCTACAGTCGCTGATCCAGGAGATGGCCGAAAACATCATCAACGGCGCCACCACCTCCGAGGCCGCAGACAAGACCGCGGCCAACATCCTGAACAGTGCCGCCGTGCATGACATCCCCGACTTCAAGTTCTGACGACGCCCTCGGGCGCATCATCGGCTCCGCGTGGGGCAAGCCCGACTTCGGCTGGTTCTGGAACAAGTTCCGCGACATGATCCTGAACGGGGTCGCCGTCGCCGGTGGCAGCCTCGACGGTTGGCCGGAAGCCAACGAGACCGCGCTGAGCGCACTGTCCGAGATGGAGTCCGCCCTCGGCGAAGCGCTCATCGAGCTCCAATCGGGTGCGTTCGGCGGCGTCAACCAGGTGCTCGCGGTGTGGGGCGGCGACGTCGGGCCGGCCATCCTGGAGCGCTGGAACGAGCTGAGCGGCGACAAGGGCGGGCTCGCCGACGCCATCAAGGTGGCCTACGAGGCGAGTGGTCATTCGGCGCAGGCGGCGGCCACGGCGTTCGGCACCAAGGTCCGCCTATCGGGCACGGCGGCCGTCGCGATGGTGCTGATGTATCCGGCGCTGGTCGCGTCCGCCCCGGGCGGCCCCGGCGCGCAGGCGGCGGCGGTCGCCGGCATCGTGGCCGCGGCCCGGGCCAAGGCCGCTCAGATCTTCTCCCAGTACCTTGCCAAGTTCGGCGCCAACAAGCTGGCCGCCACCGCCGCCACGCGGGCCGCGTCGAACGGCGTGGCCGGCGCGGCGGCGATCCCGGCGGTCACCGGGCTCACCGGCCGCGCCGCGGTGTCGGAGCTCGCCAAGTCTTTCGCGAGGGGGTACATCGGGCCGGGCCTGGCGAACGCAGGCCGTACCGGCCTGGTGTTCGGCGGGATCACCGGTGGCGTCGAGGCCGGCGCGCAGGCGGTCGAGCTGATCGACGGTAGGTACCGTGAGTCGTTCACTCCTGGCGACATCGGGAAGGCGGCGGCCACCGGCTTCGTGACCGGCGGGATCTTCTCGGTGGTGCGCGCCGGGCTGAGCGTGCCGATCCGCTCGAACAGGCTGCCGGCCGCCGTGCTGAAGGACGCGGCCGCGATGGCCGTCGCCCTGCCGACCGGCAACCGCATCGTCAACGGGACGCCCATCACCTTGAAGGGGATGGCAGCCGGTGCCGCGCTGGGCGGCGGCTGGCGGCTCGCGTACGCCGGCGCCAAAGGGACGGGTACGTTCATCGCCGGCAAGCGCCTCGCCGGCGAGACCCAGCGGTTCCTGGAGTCCGGCAACACCGGCCGCACACCCACCGCGGGACCGGGCACGCCGGGGCGGGGCGCGGTGCCGGATGTCGGACCCGGGACCCCGCGCGGCGAGGGAGGCGCGTCAGGAGGTACGGGCGGCCGCGGCATCGGCGGCGGCCCGGACTCCGGCGGTCCAGGCGGCACCGGCGGTACGGGCGGCACCGGTGGTCGGGGCGGCGGTGTGGGCGGCGGTGGCGGGGGCAGCGGGACCGGTGGCGGTTCGGGTGTCGGGCCGCGGCCGCAGTCCCCGGGCGGCGGACTCGGCACTATCGTTGACGGCCCCCCGGCCGCCTCCGGAGGGCGCACCGCCACGGGCCCCGGATCCATCCGGGGGGAGCTGCTCCGAGCCGACGAGGCGGCATTCAACCGCGCCGAGGCCGACCTGGCGGCCCGGAACCAGTCGCGCTCCGGTGATTCGGTGCTCGGGAAGCTGCGCACGCCGTCCGAAGGCGAACTCGTCGCTCTCGACAGGTCTTTCAACGAAGGGCTGCTGCGGTCCGAGCGGGCCGGTAGCACCACGCTGCCGCGCGAGCCCACACCGGCCACACCACCCGCGGAGGCCGCGCCGCCCGCAGGTCCACCGGCCCGCGGCGCGCCCACCGTCCCCCTGGACGGGCCGCCGCCGCGCGGCGGGCCCACTACGGCGGCGCCGGCCGGGGCCTCGCCGATCCGGTCGGCGCCTGTCGCGCCACCCGTCGCGCCCCCCGGCGCCTTTCCGACCTTGCCGGCCGCGCCGGATCAACCCGGCGCCGGCCCGGTCATCGGGGCGCCCGTCCAGAGTGGACCGGCCAGCGCGCAGCCCGTGACACCCGGCGCCGGTCCCGCGACCGCACCGCCAGACGCCGCGGCCCCGCCGCAGGGCACCGACCAGCCCACCAGACCCCCCACGGCGATCACCCCGCCCGATGCGGCTACGCCACCGGGGACCGCCCCGCCCCCGCAGGCGGTCATTCCGCCCGGTGCGGTTGTCCCGCCCGTGGCCGCGCCTCCCGCCGCGCCGCCACAGACCGTCGTTCCACCTGGCCCGGTCGCCCCGCCCGGCGCGGCGCCGCCGGCGCAAGATGTGGTGCCGCCGGGGGTAGGCCCGGACGCGCCGCCCACCCAGCCGCCAACCGTGGTCACGCCGCCAACCGTGGTCACGCCGCCAACTGTCGTCACGCCACCGGCCGTGGGCACGGCGCCCGGGACGATCGCGCCGCCGGTGGCCTCCGGGCCGCCGCCGGCGCCCGCTCCGCCGGCGCCGATCCCGCCCCAGGCACCGGAGCCGATCCCGCCCCAGGCACCGGAGCCGATCCCGCCGCGGGCGCCGGAGCCGATCCCGCCCCAGGCACCGGAGCCGATCCCGCCGCGGGCGCCGGAGCCGATCCCGCCCCAGGCACCGGAGCCGATCCCGCCGCGGGCGCCGGAGCCGATCCCGCCCCAAGCGCCCGAGCCCATCCCGCCTCAACCGGCCACACCGGACCAGATCCCGCCGGAGCTGCCGGTGCCGTCCGAGCCGCAACCGGGCCAGCTCTCGCCGGGACCGGCCGCACCAGACGGCGCCCCCGCACAAACGCCCGGCACACAGCCAGGGCCGGGCACACCACAAGGGCCCGACACGCCGCCCGAGCCGGGGGCGCCGGCTGCGCCCGTACCCGATGGGCCGGTGACGGACGGGACGGCGCCGCACCCGGGCCCCGAGCCTGGCGTGCCCGGCGGACCGCTGACGATCCTGCCGCGCGACACCGCAGGCCCGCTGCCGCCCAAGAAGCCCGAGCCGGCCACGCCGGTGCGTCAAGGGCCGCCGGTTCCGCACCAGACCGAGCCGCCGCTGCGCCGCGACCCGGTACCGCTGGTGCCGCGGCTGGTGGCGACGCCCGGTGCGGCACCGGCGCGGCAGCCTGTGCCGCGCGAGCCGGAGCCGGTGCCGGGGACGCCGGCACTGCCGGGCGTGCCTGCCCTGCCTCGGCCGGACGAGCCGGCGGCCCGGACTGCCCCGGCACCGCGGAGCCAGCCGAACCAAGAGAACCAGCCGCACGAAGATGGCCAGCCGCACGAAGATGGCCAGCCGAGCCAGCAAGGCCGGGTGCCGGACCGTACGGCACACCGGCGCCGGATGCCGCCGCGACGCCGGGATTCCTCGAACGGCCTGATTTTCCTTGGCCTTGCGCCGAGCGTCCTGCCGCGGTCAGCGGGGGACCAGGAGGCCGCCCGACTGGACCGGGCACCGGCCCCGGGCGGCCGCACCGTCGGCGCTGAGCGGCGCTCCATCGAGCGGCGCGGTTCGCTGGCCGAGCGGTGGGCTGATCGGGCGGCCAGGCTTCGGCATGAGGCGAAGCTGGCGGAGGCCCGGGCCCGCCGGCTCCAGAGCCGGGTCGAGCGCCAGAAGGCCGCGGTCGACGGGCTGAACAGCGCCAACCCGGCTCGGGCGCGGCGGCGGTCGACGGCGGCCGCGGCGGCCCGCGCCCGGGCGGAGCGGCTGCTGGTGGCGGCGCGGGTCGCGGAGCAGCGGCGGGACGCGTGGCGGGACGGCCAGGCGCGGGCGCTCGGACGGACGATGCGGGGCGTCGCGCACTATGCCGGCCCGGATCGCGGGGTAGGTGCGGAAGACTATGGCGGCCTTCCCGAAGCGATGGGCGAGGCGGCGGCGCCTGAGGGAAAGCCGGAGGCAGACCGGCGTGCGTCCGGCCGGGCCCTCGAGTGGACGCGGGCGAAGAAGGAGCGGCGCCGTGCCCGGCCGCCCGCAGTCAGTCGACAGTGGACGGTGCGGCGGCCGTTCAACGCCAGCGAGATGCCCGGATTTGAGAAGGGGAGTCCCAACCAGGGGGACGCGCTGGCCGCGATCCGGGCCGTGGCGCCGAACCTGAAGGACTACCTGGAGGAGCAGTACGCGTCGATCGCCTTCCGCCCGACACCGGCAACGGTCGGCCCGGTGGTGGAGGACAAGGACCGCGGCGCGCAGGCAGGCGTGCTGACCGTCCGGCCGCGGGGTGGGAAGAAGGTCGACATCCCGGTGGTCGTGACGGACCTGGACGGTACGGCGATGGCGCAGACCGATCCGGGCCGGGAAGGCGTGCCGGTGCGGATCGCGCTGGACTCGCGCGTGCCGCACGACCCGGAGAACCTCGACCGGGCGACGGTCTACGTACGCCGGATGCTCGTTCACGAGCTGCGGGAGCTGGAGTCGCTGCGCACCGGCGTGCGGGCATGGGCCCGCCGCGGAGGCGGCCGCAAACCCGCCGACGTGCTGGGGCGGCACACGAACGTGCGGCCCGGCCGGGAAGCGCGGCCCGCGACGCGGACCCGGTTCCTGCGGCGGGAACGCCCCGGCAGGGCGGCGCGGCCCGGCGCGGGATCGCGGCTCGGCCCCAACGACCATGGCCTGCTCGGCGAGGCAATCGCCTTGGTCCGGGGGAACGGCCCGGACGTGGACAACGACCTGGCGAAGTGGATCGACGAAACCGGTCTGCGGGACGGGTATCCGGGCGCCGAGCAGAGGTGGCAACTGGCCAGCAAGGCGCTGCCGGAAAACGTCCGCAAGCGGGTCGCGGCCGCGCGCCGGAAGCCGGCCACGACGCACGCGGATCGGGCGCTGGTCGCGCTGCACCGCGCGCTTGAGCGCGACCATGTGCCGCGCTCGTGGCTGGGGCTGGGACCCGCCGTGGAGTGGTTCGAGGCGTTCCAGCGGGCCGGCGGGCTGGACGGGGCGAGCCTGCTCGTCCTGGAGGCGGACGACATCCGGCGGTGGATCGACGCCGAGGATGTACGGCTGCGCGTCGGTTACCCGGGCGCGGACGAGAAGTGGGAACTGCTCGCCGGGGCGCTGGACGCGGCGGGCAAGCGGAAGACGCGCGAGCGGATCGGACAGATCCGCGAGGAGCCGCCCACCGACCCGGAAAGCCGGGCGCTGATCGCCATCCACCGTGAGCTGACCCTGAGCGGCATCACGAGCACCGCGGGCAACCCCTACGAGTGGTACCGGGACTTCCACGACAGTGGGGCGATCGACGACCTGTTCCTGATGCGGCCAAACGACATGCGGCGGTGGCTCGACGCCGACGACGTGCGACTGGGCGCGGGCTTCCCGGAGGCGGAGAAGCGATGGGAACTGGTCGCCGCGGGGCTGGACTCGGCGGGCCGGCGGCAGGTACGCGAACAGGTCGAACAGGTCCGCGCGGAGCAGGCCCGCGACCCGGACCGGGTGGTGACCCGGACCGGGGTGGTGCACCGCGCCGAGTGGCTCGACGCCTTCCGCCAGGCCGGTGGGCTGGCCGCGGCCGCGGCGGCCGTCGATGGCGGAAGTGGCGACGTGCGGCGCTGGCTCGACGCCGAGGAGGTGCGGCTGGGTGCCGGTCATCCCGGCGCGGACGCGTTGTGGAAACAGGTCGCCGGGGCGCTGGACTCGGCGGGGCAGGGGGAGATGCGCGAGCGGATCGAGCTGATCCGCGAAATGCAGGCCCGCGAGCTGAAGAGCGGGGCGCGGATCGTGGTCAGCGACGCCAACGCTTCGAGCACCCGCTTCACCGGCGAGTTCATCCGCCTCGCTCGCGATCCCGTCACGGGCGCCTGGCATCCCGAGTACCGGCTGCGCGTCACGGAGTCGTCCGACCCCGACATGGTTGGGCAGGAGCGGCAGGTCCGGCTGGTCGAGGGGGCCGGTCCGGTGGCCGGGCCGTCCTGGACGGTCCGGCCGAGATTCGGGCAGATCAAGGGCCTGCGGCGCGGGTACCAGGTGCGGCTGGAGGAGATTGAGCCGAGCGGACCGGACATGTCCGGCGATCCGATCACGGCGAAGTTCCTGGGCTTCCGGCGGGACCCGACGGGGAAGCACTGGCATCCCGAGTACCTGATGCGGTTCGCTGAGCCGCCGAGCCGCCCGGAGCGGCTCACACGCCGTCCATGGCTGGTGCGGCTGCGCCCGGAGACGGTCGAGGTCGATCCCAAACGCGGGCTTCCGGCGGGCTTCGAGACCTGGCTCGAGGCCTACCTCGAAAGCTTCGACCTGGTGTACCGGCTGGGCCGAAACATCACCGAGGACGATCTGGTCGAGGCGGCGGCGGACACCGTCGAGACGATGCGGAAGGTGCGCGCCCACCTGGTGATGTCGACCCCGTCGCCGGCGGCGGGCACGGTGGAGGGCAACGCGGGGGCGGTCGTGCGCGTAGCGCCCGCCGTCCCTGAGGTGGCCGGCTTGCTCAACGTGCCCGACGCCGTGGTGCGCACGGCGGTCAGCGCGGCGGCCAGCACGCTCGGCCAGGCGCGCGACCAGCCCGCCACGAACGACGACGTCGCCGTCGCGAGCCTGCTGCGGGCGGACTGGGACGACCGGATGGTCCGCCACCACCAGCGCAGTGTCGCGGAGACGCAGGAGGCGCTGGACGGCACCGAGAAGGCGGTGAAGGACGCCACCGGCGAAAAGGTCAAGGTGCCCGAGCTGGTCGAGTCGCCAGAGGAGGAGGCGGCAAAACCCGCCGATACCGGCACGAAGAAGCTGACGCGCGCCGCGGAGCCACTGCGAGACGCCCTGGTGGGCCAGCGGCTGTTCGGCTCCCGCCCGATCGCCGCGGTCGGCGGCGCCCATGAGCACAAGGACCGGAAGTTCGACGCCCAGTTCGACCTGCCGGGCTGGCACGGGCTCAACCGCGACGACCACGCGCGGCAGACCGTACGGATACACGTTCAGCTCGGCCGCGGTATCGGTACCGAGCCGGAGGCGGTGGAGCGGCTCGCCGGCTCCGACCGCGAGCACATCCTGATCCGGGTCGACCTTGGCCAACTCGGCGCGCCCGACCCGGACGATCCGGACCGCGCCGGTGCACCGGACGGCGCCGGTGACCCGGCCACGGTCGACCCGGCCCAGCGCGGCCGGGTCATCCGCCGCGCCATCGAGCGGGGCATGCAAGGGCTGCCTACCAAGCGGCCGGAGACCGCTGCGGGCCTGACGGCCGAGCGGCAGGACCCGGACCGGGTCACGCTGCCGCCGAGCCAGCAGCGCCGGCTCCTGGACGACCAGGCGCGCGAGCAGCTCCGCCTGGAGCTGCACGAGGCCATCGACGGCGAGGCCCTGGTATTCCAGACGACGGCCGGACCGCTGCGCCGGTCGCAGCGCCGGTCGCTGCGGTCACACCCGATCAGCTTCGTGCGGGGCGAGCACGAGTACGGGCGCGAGCGGTTCGACGCGCAGTACGAGGTGTCCGGGCGGGCCGGCCTGAACCGGTGGCGCGTCCAGGTGCACATCGTGTTCGTGCCCGACTTCAACTCGGACGAGAAGAAGTTCTGGGAGCGGGCGCCGATGCCCGAGCCCGACCACATCCAGATCCGCGTCGACCCCAACCGGCTGAAGCGGCCCGGCCGGGCACGGCCGGAGAAGCTGGAGATGCCGCAGCGGCCGCCGGTACCGCTACCGCCCCCGCGGCCGCTGCGGCCAGAAGAGGGCGCCGACGCCGTGACCATGAGGCTGTATCGGGAGGCCATGGCCCGGTTCCCGGCGCAGATGAAGCAGTATCGCAAGGACCTCGCCCGGCACTCGGCGAAGCTGGCTCGGTACCGGAAGGAGCTGGAACGGTACCACCGGGACCTGCCGGCGTACCGGGAGCTGCTGGCGAAGTACGAGCGCGACCTGGCCGAGTACGCCGCGGAGAAGCGCCGGGACGGGAAGCTGCCGCCGGCGCGGCCGCCCCGGGACGCCGACGAGCTGACCCGCACCCGGTACCAGGAGGCGCGGGACCGGTACGACGAGGAACTGGCCGAGGAGTACGACAGCGCGGTCAAGACCTACCTCGGGAACCTCCGCAAGGCCGTACTGAAGACCATCGACCCGACGTGGATAGAGGCGCGACGGACCACCCCGTGGGTGGACGAAGGCATGGGCGCCGCCCAGACCACCGGGGCCTCGAGCGCCCGGCCGCTCAGCCGGGGAGCCGACAGCGCGGTCGGCCACCCAGCGCCGCAGCCGACAGCGCCGCAGCCGCCACCGCCGGGCACCGTGGACCACGCGCTGACGACCACCCGGAGCAGCGTGTTCATCGCGTTGCCCAACTACCTCGCGGAGATGACCGACCGGGTACGGCGAGGTGTGCACCAGTGGTACTCGCAGCGGGTTCGTGAGGCGAAGGTGGCCGGGCGGCTGGCCAACCAGAAGCACCGCGACGAGCAGGTCCTGGGCCCCGCCGGCCTGCTCGCTCCGTCCGGCCCGGCGGGCAAGGTGACGACGTTCCTCCGCGAGGCGGCCCAGACGGTCAGCCGAGGGGCGGTCAAGGCTCCCGGCGAGCGGCATCGGCGGCCCACCGACCCGCCGGCCGACGAGCGGTTCGACCTGCCGTCGGTACGCACCACGCTCGCCGGCATGGTCCTGGAGAGCGAGGGCGGGAAGCGGGACGATCCGATCAAGCTGGACGCCTCCGACGCCTGGCGGTCGGTCACCGAGCTGGAGCCGCTGAAGGAGCGGACGCTCGCGGGCAAGCTGGAGTTCTTCGCCCCCGCCTTCGATCCCATGGACGGCGCGGCGGAGCTGCGTACCTTCAACCACCTGCCGGAGGCCGCGCGCGCGGCTCTGGTACGCGACATCAACCGGATGCTGCGGCTGAAGGCGTTCGAGGCGCAGCAGCTCAGCCGGCAGCTGCGCGATCTGGGCGGGGCGGAGAAGTACCAGGAGTTCAAGAAGAAGACGACGGCCGAGCGGATCGCCGCGATCACCGGCAAGGAGCCGCCGGCCGACTACGTGGCGTTCGATGCCCTCAGCGGACCCGCGAAACAGTTGGCGCTGGCCGACATGCGCCTCTTCGTTGAGCTGGTCGCCTTCGAGGAGCTGAGCACCGCCGAGCAGCTGCTGGCGCTGGACGCGATGGCGCTGTCCCAGGAGGTGTCCGCGTTCCGGCTCGCCCGGTTCTCCGAGCGGGCGCGGCAGTTCGAGGCCATCCGCCAGTTGCGCCGGGTAGTGATCTTCGGGCGGGAGCACCCCGGCGAGGTGCGGAAGTTGCTCGACGTTCTCGAGGACTTCCCGATGCTGGCCGACTTCGAGCAGATGGATCCGGCGCAGCGGCTCGTCGCCGTCGACGTGCTGCGGGAGGTCCAGTGGCTGGCCGGCTTCGGGCGGCCGGTGCTGCTGGAGCGGGTCCAGTTCCTGGACGAGCTGCGCCACTTCCTGTACCTGATGGAGCTGCAGGGCCTGGAGGGGGACGAGCGGCTGCCCTACCTACACGACCCGGACACGCTGTCCGAGGTGCAGGCGTTCGAGCACCTGACGGCGGTGGAGGCGGAGAGCCTGCGAAAGGAGCTGGCCAGGTTCCAGGATCTGTCCAGCGCCGACCGGGAAAGGCTGCTGGAGCGCTTCGAGGAGTGGGAGCAGCAGCACGCGGTCGTCCCGGTGCAGATCCGGACGTTCACCATGCACAAGCAGCGGGTCCGGGTTGGCCTGCTGGCCGACCACTCCGAGTCGCTGCGCGCCGGGACGGTCGTGCCGGTGGCGCCGAACGTGTTCCTGATCGTCTACGCCGGCCAGGCGACGCCCGCCGAGCTGGCCAAGGCCGGCTGGTACCGCGAGACGGAGCGGGCCCGGCACAGGTACGAGCGGGAACTGCGCAGGTGGGAGCGGGCGCTGCGGGCGCACGAGCGCGATCCGGCGAACCCGGCCAATCCGCATCCCGGTACCCGGCCGTCCGGGCCCGCTGACCCCGGCGAGCCGCCGGCGGACACCGAGATCGACCGGATCGTCGTCGCCGAGCTGGCCAGGATCCGCGACCAGGTCAAGCTGCAGTACGAGGCGTTCGGTCCGCGGCTGCTCGACGCCATGGCGAAGTACGGCACGCCCGCCGCCTACACCGGCCTGCGCGCCCTGGAGGCCACACACGATCCCGGTAAGGCGTTCATGGCGGCCATCGCCGCCGGGCTGACCCTGGCCCAGGCGCAGGCCGGCCGGCTGCAGGAGAGGTGGAAGTCGGCCTACAAGACCGCCGCCGATCTGCGGGCCGAGACGCCGCAGGAGAACCGGCGCGCCGACCTGGAGCGCGCGGTGGCGGACACCACGGCTGCCACCGACGCCCAGCGCGACCTGCTCCTGCACCGGCTGAACGAGATTCTCCGGAACCCGGCGGCAACGCCGGCGCAGCGCGCGTACGCCCTGGACACGATCGACGAACTGTCCTATACGGACCGGGAGATGGCCAAGTGGACGGACGACGCCGTCCTGCACCGCCTGAAGATCAAGGGCTACGAGGTCACGAGGATCTCGGCGGGCGCCTACGGGTACACGCCGACGGAAAAGAGCGGCAAGCCGCGCCGGGGAGTCGACCCGGTGGTCGTGGTGGTGTCCCACGACCGGACCGACGAGGTGCGGATCGTCCGGCAGGAGAGCGGCGGCTACGGTGACCTGCACCTGGTCGTACCGGACCGGAGGACGATCGGCGACCGCGATTACGCGGCCACCCGCAAGAGCCTCATCGAGCAGATGCGCGATCGCCTGACCGAGGAACTGGAGCTGTACGCCGACCGGCCGGACGGCCGCGCGGCGCTCCTGACGGTCCTGCGCCGCATCCTGATGACCGACGGCGTCGCCGGTGGCTCGATGGGCTACTTCGCGATGCAGCAAGCCAACCCGATGGCGCAGTACATCGCCGAGGCGGCCGCGGCGAAGATGGCCGCGACCGGCGCGGTGGGCCAATTCGTCGACCAGACCAACGGTGTGCGCCTGCACATGCTCCGCCAGCTCCTCAACCGGTACGACTGGCCCACCCTGCACAACCAGGCCCAGGTCACCGACCGGATCACCCACCTGGCCGAATACCACGACGAGCTGAACCGGCTGCTGGCGCTGACGGAGCGGATCCGCGACGCCCAGATCGTAGGCCCGCTGGCGGTAGCGCCGTTGACCGTACCGGCGGTTCCGGGGCTCGCCCGAAGCCCCGGCGCAGTGGATCCGGCCGCGCTGTTCGAGGATCTCGGCGAGCGGGTCGCGGCTGTCGCCGGAGAGCTGCCGAACCTGTTCTCGTCGGCCAGTCATGACGCGGTGACCTCGGACGTGACGCTCACGCTCACCCACGGCGGGCGGGTGACCGTGGCGCTGAGGACCGGCGAACTGCCGGCGGGCGAGGCGGCGACCGTGGAGGTCAGGCCCGCGGAGCTGAACCGGCCGGACGGCAGCGCCGTGACGTACCCGCCGGACAGGCACCGGGTCACCGTGGACGCCCGGACCGTCGCCCTGCGGGGCCTCGGCCTGCGCCGGCTGATCGGCCAGGCCCTCGCGACCGTGTACGCGCACCAAACCGGCGCCGACGTCCACCAGCAGCGCCGGGTCGCCGACCTGACCATTCTCGGCCGGGCGGCCAGGTCCGGCGTCGCCATGGTGGAAGGGTTGTTCAGCGAGGCCATCGACCACCACGGGTACCGGCACGGCCAGGCCGGGGCGGACCGGCGCTGGCTGGTCGATGCCGGCCGCTTCCCAGCCGACCTGCGGGACTTCATCGCCAGCGCGCGCCGCGACGCCATCCCGGCGGCGCCCGGGGCCGCCGCCCGTCCCCGCCGCGCGCCCGCTCCCCGAGCCGTGGACCGGTACGGCAACCCGGTACCGCGGCGGAACTTCGTACCGCGCCGCCTCGTGGACACGGAGGCGGCCCGCGTACGGGCGGCCAGGCGCGCCGCGGAGGTCGCCGCCACGCTGCCGGAGCTGTTCGAGGATGCCTCTGTGGACGATGGCGCGCTCCGGCTGGTGCTGTCGGGCGGGCGGGAGGTCACCGTCGCCTTCGACGCCGCGGAGCTGCCAGACGGCGAGGTGGCCGTGATCCAGATCCGCCCGGACGACCTGAACCAGCCGGGCGGCCCGGTCAACCACCGGATCACCGTGCCGGACCGGATCGGCTGGTGGCTGGACCAGCGCCGGGGACTCGCCCGCGCCCTCGCCGTCATCCACGCGCGTGAGGTGGGCCCCCCGAACCACAGGCACCGGCCGGTCGCCGAGTTGCGGGCGGTCCGGGACGCCGACCTGACCGTGCTGGCCCGATCGCTGGCGGCGTCCGGTACGGCGGTGCTGTCCCACCGCCTCACCCTGACGCTGGAGGCGTACGGATACGCCGCGGGGGAGGCGGGCGACGCGGCGTGGGCGGGCGCCCGCCATCGGTTCCCGGCGGACGTGCGGGCCGTGATCGACGCGACGCGGCAGGGGACGGTGCACGCCCGGGAGATTCCCGATGGCCGTTTCGTGCAGGTGGGCCGGAGTGAGCCGATCGACGACGCGTACATCGGCGAGCGGCTGCGGATGATCCCGGAGGCCGTGTTCGGCGGCGAGGTGGTCGAGGTGGAGGTCTCCGACGACGACCTGCACTCCACCGTGATCCGGCCGGACGGCACCACGCTCCATTTCACGCACCGGGCGGCGCCGGTCCTGCCCGAGGGTGTCGTGGCCAGGATCCGCACGGGCAGCGGCACCGCGGCCGACCCGTACCTGCTGGAGGTGTCGGCGCTGGCGCCGGACGCGGCGGTGGACCGGGCCGCGCCGCACGAGATCGCGCACAAGGTGGCGCCGGACGTGTCCCGCGGCGCCGACCCGGAACGCTATCCGCGCACCGTCGAGCTGCGCGTGATCCAACACCAGGTCGACCAGGCGGCGATGGCGGACGAAACGTCCGAAGTGGACGCTCTGATCGCCGACGGGCGTGGGCTGCGGGCGGAGATGGCGCTGGTACCCACCGAGGGCGACGCCGCCGAACCGGGGTGGCTGGCCTCCGACCTGCGGACGATCCTGCGCGGCCTGGACAACGCGCCGGAGCGGGCCGCCCGGGACGCGGCCGCCGAGCGGGAGGCGATCCAGCGGCTGGATCAGGCGCCGACGCGGGACGGCCGTACCGTCGCGGACGAGCGCGCGGACGCCGACACGGCCCGGCAGGAGGCGGCCCGATCAGCCGACCGGGCGGCCGCGCTGTGGGTCGAGGCGGCGCAGGCCGAGGCCGGCGCGGCCCGGCTCGCCGCCCAGGCCGAGCGCCTGCACCGCAAGGCCGACGCGCTGCACGGCGCCGACCCGGACCTGCCCGATGTACGGGCGACGGCGCAGCGGATGGCCCGCGACGCCGGGACGGAGGCGGCACGGGCCGAGCGGCTGCTGGCGGACGCGGGCGCGGCGGAGGCGCGGCGGGACGCGGCGCTGGCCCGGCACGAGGAGATCCTGGAGTGGATCGACGTGGCCGTCGCCGGTCTGGCGGGCGACGAGCCGGAGGCGCCGGCATTGCCGCTGCTGGCCCAGCGGGCGCTGGAGAGCGTCTGGCCGATGTACACCCGTCCGTCGATACTGGACGGTGACCTGATCCGGGCGCTGAGCCCGTCACCCGACCCGGCGGACGCGCACGCGGCGTTCGCCAGCGCCTGGCTCCTGAAGGTGCCGCAGGTCGCGACGGCGTACCGGGAAGGCGGCCCAGCGGTCGACGAGCCGGAGGCGATCGAGCGGATCAGCGGCGCGCGCTACCAGACCCTGCTGGCCGGCGCGAGCCCGCTGGAGCCCGCCGAGCGGGCCGACGCCGTACGGTCCGCATTGGACACGGTCGCCGGCCTGGTCAGCGACGGCGGCCGGTTCGCGTACGCCTCGCTCGTACTGGTCCGCCCGGACGGCACGTTCACGCTGCTGACAGTGGCCCACGACGAGACCGGCGTGCGATACCTGCTGCCCCCGCACGCCCCGGCCCCCTCACCGGAGCAGCTGCTCGGGTCGGGCTTCGCCGAGCGGGTCAACCATGTCGAGGCGCTGGTGGTGGACGGGCAGCGGGTGCCGGTACCGATCCCGGATGCGCCGCGGGGACTGCGCAACCGGCACGCCGTGCCGGAGGCGTACGACGCCGCGCTGCCGGAGCTCGACCGGGCGGCCGCCCGGCTCCAGCGGGCGGTCGGGCGGCTCGCGGACACCACGGACGACATTCGCATGGCCGGGACGCGGGCCGAGGACGCCGTCGGCGACCAGGGCAACCGGCTGCTCGAGGAACGCACCCTGCGCCAGGCGGTGGACGACCACCGCGTGGCCGAGATGGACTTCGCCGCCACCGCCGTCCGGGTCCGGATCGCGGGGCACTTCGCCGGGCTCGCGGCCCACCACTACGACCTGTCCGGCGTCGACGAGGAGCCCGCTTCGCTGACCCGGGAGGAGGCCGCGGACGCCCTGCTGCGGGCGTACGACCAGGAGCTCGCCGCGAGGCGGTTCGCCGACCGGGCTCACGAGCTGGCGCGGGAGTGGCAGGCGGACAGCCAGGCGTCCCGGGAGGAACACCTGGCGAGCGGAGCGCGGGCCGATCGCAAGCGCGCCGCCCGGGTCGCGGCCGAGCCGGCGCGGCGGCGGCTCGAGGCCGAGCTGGCCGAGCGCTTCGCGGAGCGCCGCGCGCTGCTCGACGCCCTGGCCGACGAGGCCGCGATGCTGGTGGAATCGGTGCCGTGGCTCGCCCACCCGGATATCGCGGGCGCGGGGGACGGGCATCTGACGCGCTGGCGGGCCGCCGCCCGGCGCGGCGCCGACCAGCGCGCCGCGGCGGATCGTGCGTGGCGGGAGCGGCGGGACCGGGTCCGGGCCGCGCAGGAGCGCGAGGCGGCCGGAGACGAGGCCGGGGCGGCCGGCCCGCGGGCGGACGCGGCCCGGTTGGAGGAGCGCGCCCGGGCCGCCGAGCGGGCGGCGGCCGCCCACGAGGTCGAGGCGGCCGAGCATGAACGGCGCCACCACGCCGCCCGCTCCGGCCGCGACCGCGCGGCCGTGCGCGCCGGCCTGACCGAGGAGGTGGTACGCGGGTACGGGCAGCTGGTGGCGACGTGGAACGACGCGATCGCGCGCCAGCGGGAACTCGGTGACGCCCGCACCGCGATCGACGACGCGCTCGCGGCCATGGTCGCCGCCGACGCCGCGTTCGACACCGTGCTGGACGGCCGGCAGGTGCCGCTGCTGCTGGCGTACCTGGCCGAGCTGCGGGTTACCTGGCACGAGGCCATGGTCGTCCACCTCGCTGAGATCGGCGCCGGCCCGGAAGCGGTGGACGACGCGATACGGGCCTTTGTCGCGGCGCTCCAGCGCGGCAGGTCCATGGGGGACGTCGTGGCCCGGCTGGACCGGATCGTCAAGGCGGCCGGCGAGCTGGCGTTCCTGCGGCGGGTGGAGTTCATGGACAGCAGGGCCGCCGAGATGCGGCTCTGGCTGGAGCTGACGAACATCCTGTCCACCGCGGCCGAGTCGCTCGCGGCCGTGGACCGGACGATGCGCGAGCTGGTCCAGTCGGGGCGCGCCGAGGCACCGGAGCCGCCGGTGTTCGCCAGGGAGAAGCAGCGGTTCGGCCAGCGCGGCCGGGACGAGGCGGTGGACGCCGCGTACATGGTGGCCCGCTTCGGCGGCCTCCCGGTCGAGGTGTTCGGCGACCGGGCGAGGGACGTGACGGTCGACGGCGACCAGATCGTGATCGACAGCGACCTGCACTTCCTCGTGCGCGCGGTGCCACCGGAGGAACTGGCCGCCCGGGGCGGTCCGGAGCGCCCGCCGCCGGTCGCCATGATCGAGACCGGCACGGGCACCGGCGAGGCCCCGTTCGTGGTCGAGGTGTCGAACCTCGCGTCGGACGCGGTGATCGACCGCGCGATCCCGCACGAGATCGGGCACAAGCTGGCCGGACCGGTGGCCCGCGGCGCGGATCCGGAGCGGGTACCGCACGAGGTCGAGGCGCGGGTCATCGCGTACCAGATCGACACGGCCGCCGAGGGCTCCGATGTGGACGCCCTGATCGCCGACGGGCGGGCGCTGCGGGAGGAGATGGGGGCGGCGCCCGGGGCGGCGGGCGGTGCCGAGCCGGGTTGGGTGGCGCCCGACCTGCGGTCGATCCTGCGCCGCTTCGACGACCCGCGGGAGCGGGCGGCCCGGGTGGCGGCGGCGGACCGACGCGCCGCCGAGCGGCTGGACGCGGCGCCGGCCGGAGCGGGC
>NZ_JBAKHX010000094.1:0-27872 GCF_036906915.1 Micromonospora sp. CPCC 206061 | reverse complement strand
CGGTGACCGTGGCGCCGTCGGCGGCGACCTGGCTGCGCGCCGGTCGCGCCGCGCCGCGGCGCGGGCACGCGGCGTTCGTCGTCGGCCCGGGCCTCGCGGGCAGCGCGGCCGAGGTCAAGCGCATCGCCGACGGATACCCGGACCCGATCGTGCTCAGCGACGGCCGGGCGACCGCCGAGGCGGCCCTCGCCGCGCTGGACGGTGCCGCCATCGCCCACGTCGCCGCGCACGGCGTCTTCCGCGCCGATAACGCGCTGTTCTCCGCGCTGTCGCTCGACGATGGGCCGCTGACCGTGTACGACCTGGGGCGGCTGCGGCGGGCGCCGGCCCGGCTCGTGCTCAGCAGCTGCGAGTCGGGGGTGGCCGCCGAGGTCGCCGCCGACGAGCTGCTGGGCATGGTGAGCGCGCTGGTGCCGCTCGGCACCGCCAGCATCCTGGCCAGCATCGTGCCGGTCAACGACGCCGCGACGGCGCCGGTCATGGTCGGGTTTCACGAGCGGCTGCTGGCCGGGCACACGTTCGGCGCCGCGCTGCACGATGCGCGCGCCGCCGCCGAGGCCGACGGCGATCCGGTCGCCGTGGCCACCGCCCACTCGTTCGTCGCACTCGGCCGGTGAAAGCCTCACACCGTCACCCACGACGTGGCCACCGTCCGGCCAGCCGGACCCCGGCAGCGCAGCCGCAGCGGCCCCGGGCGCACGCCGCCGATCAGGAACCGGCCGAGCTCGTCGAGCGGCACCAGCTGGCGGACGCCGTCGCCGCGCTCCAGCACGCACGCGTCCGCGCCGCTGACGTGTCCGATCAGGACGGTGCGGCCGGCGGTCACCTCGACGTCCAGGTCGACGCACACGCCGCCGCCGTCGAACGCCAGCAGCCGCGCCGCGACCGGCCCTGACCGCACCGGCTCGAAGCCCGCCTCGGCCGAGTCGGCGACGAGCCGCGCGAGCTCCACGTCGGTGTCGCGCATCGCGAACGCGGCGCGCGCCGCCGCCAGCACGTTCTCGGGTACCGCGTCCGCCTCGGCCGCTACTCGCCGGAGCCGCTCAAGCAGCTGGTCGTCGTCTTCGTCGGGGCTCATCGCAGTGCCGTCCTCGGTCGTAGTTCGGGTTCAGATCGGCTCGGGGCCGAGGCGCATCAGCTGCCGCAGCGCCGCGAGGCAGCGCTGGCGGGTCGGCCCGATGCTGCCGACCGGCATGTCGAGGGCCAGCGCCACGTCGGCGTAGCTCGGCGCCGGGTCGGCCATGAGCACCCGCAGCAGCACCTGGCAACGGGGGCGCAGCGCGCGCAGCGCCCGCCACAGCGCGGCGTCGCGCTCCTCGCGGATCAGCCCGTCTTCCAGGGGGTCGGCCGGGGCGGGCAGGTCGTCCCAGCTGCCTGCGGGCATGACGCGCTCGCGCCGGGCGATCGCGGCCAGGCACTCGCGGCGCATCGTGGTCGCGAGCCAGCCACCCACCCGGTCCGCGTGGCGGATCGTGTCGACGCGCTCGACCAGGCGCAGCCAGGTGGTCTGCACGGCGTCGGCCGCGTCTTGCTCGCTGAGGCGCATCCCGCGCGCCAGCGACCAGAGCATGTTCGTGTATCGCGCGGTCAGCTCGGCCCAGGCCGTTTCGTCGCCGGCGCGTACCCGGCCGAGCAGGTCAACACTGTCCACGTCGATCGGCCGGTCCATGGCAGCCCTCCGTCGCATTCACGAACAACGAGACCCGGAACGACCCCCGTGATACGTCCAGCTGTGACGGTGAACACCTTTCGCGTTTCCGGGCACGGTTTTTGTCGCAAGTGATCTTTACGTTGGTCGAGCGGTCGCACGGCCGTGCCCCGAACACACCCCGAGAGGCATTGAAATGTCGCAGAACCCCGCCGCGGCAACGGAGGCGCCGCCCGCCGGCGTGCCAGCGGCCGACCCGAAGCGCTGGGTGGCGCTCGCGGTCATCGCCATCGCCCAGCTCATGGTCGTGCTCGACGCGACGATCGTCAATATCGCAATGCCGTCAGCGCAGGAAGCACTGCACATCTCCGACGCAAACCGGCAGTGGATCGTCACGGCGTACACCCTGGCTTTCGGTGGCCTGCTGCTGCTCGGCGGTCGGATTGCCGACTACGTCGGCCGGCGCAAGATCTTCCTGATCGGCCTCATCGGTTTCGCGTTCGCTTCGGCGCTGGGCGGCATCGCGACCAACGCGGTCACGCTCTTCGCCGCCCGCGGCCTCCAGGGCGCGTTCGGCGCGCTGCTCGCCCCGGCCGCGCTCTCGCTGATCACGGTCACGTTCACGGACGTCAAGGACCGGGCGAAGGCGTTCGGCGTGTTCGGCGCCATCTCCGGCGTCGGCGCGGCGATCGGCCTGATCCTCGGCGGCCTGCTGACCGAGTACACGACGTGGCGCTGGTGCCTGCTCGTCAACATCCCGATCGCGCTGGGCGCGTTCTTCCTCGCCCTTCCGGTCGTGCGGGAGAGCCGCGCCGAGGGCAACACCAAGTACGACATTCCCGGCACCATCCTGGCCACCGGTGGCCTGGTCGCGCTCGTCTACGCCTTCACCAAGGCCGCCGAAGACGGCTGGTCGTCCGGCGTGACCCTCGCACTGTTCGCGGTCGCCGCGGTGCTGCTGGTCGGCTTCGTCGTGTGGGAGGCGCGCTCGGCCCACCCGCTACTGCCGCTGCGCGTGGTGCTGCACGGTAACCGGGGCGGCTCGTTCCTGGTCTCGGTGCTGCTCGGCGCCGGCATGATGGGCATGTTCCTGTTCATGACGTACTACTTCCAGGGCACGCTGCAGTACTCCCCGCTCAAGAGCGGCATCGCGTACCTGCCGTTCTCGCTGGCGATCATCGTCACCGCCATCGTGGCCAGCGGCCTGCTGCCCAAGGTCGGCCCGCGCGTGATGATGACGGTCGGCGGCGTCCTCGCCACCGCCGGCATGGCGTGGCTGACCCAGCTGCGGATCGACTCGTCGTACGCCACGCTGATCCTGCCCGCCCTGGTCATCATGGCGGTCGGCATGGGCCTTGTGTTCGTGCCGCTGGGCAACACGGCACTGACCGGCGTCAGCAACCGCGACGCCGGCGTGGCCAGCGCGATGGTCAACACCACCCAGCAGATCGGTGGCTCGCTCGGCGTGGCGCTGCTCAACACGGTGTTCACCAACGCCGTGGCCGACTACGTGACGGAGAACGGGCCGGACCAGACCCCGCTGGGCGTGGTGCACGGATACAACGTGGCGTTCACGGTGAGCGCGGTGCTGCTGGCGGCTTCGGCCCTGCTCATCTTCCTAATGATCCGCAACGTCCGCACCCCGGTCGGCACCACGGCTGGTGGCGTCGACGCCCCAGCCCCCGTGGCCGTCCACGTCGGCTAACCCGCCGCGCGGCGCGCCGCGCCGCCCCTCACCCCGGTCGATCAAGGGCAAACGCACGTGGTTCGATCTCCGAGCCGCGTGCGTTTGCCCTTGATCCATGCGAATGCCCTTGATCGCGAGCCGTTACGGGCGTTCCCACTCCAGGCGGACGACCACCGACGCCTCGCCGGTGGCCTTGGCCAGGATGGTCGTGAGGCCGGTCGTCTCCACGCCGAGCTTGAGCCCGAACTCGACGCCGTAGCGGCGTGGCGGGTCGGGCAGCGCCTCAGCCAGCGACTGCGACAGGAACTGGCTGATCCGCGTGATGTCGCCGCGAATGTCGTCCAGGCGCAGGCGCCGCCGGCTCGCGTCGCCGCCCGATCCCGTGGCGGTCACCTCGGCGAGAATGGAGGTGCCGTCGGGCAGTTCGATGGGGACGGTTCTCGTGTGCGGCACCTGGTCGGGCATCCCAGTACTTTCGCACGTCCGGCATGGTCGGCGAAGATGTGCCCTGTATCAGGGCGAAGGGCGGTCGATGACACTACAGGCGTCCTCGATGGCCGACGTGGTCCGCGACTCGACCGTGTCGTTGTGGGACGGCGACGAGTTCCTGGGCAGCGGGTTCTTCATCGAGCCGCACCTGATCGTCACCTGCGCGCACGTCGTGTGGGACTGTGCCGACCGGGTGGTCGTGCGGTGGCGCGAGCACCGGTTCGCCGGCGACGTCGTGGTGCGCGAGCCGGCGGCCCGCGGTGACGGGGCCTTCTACCCGCACCCGGACATCGCATTCGTCCGGGCGACGGCGGCGCCGGACCACCCGGTCGCGCGGCTGGCCGGCGATCTCACGATCCCGCCGGAGCTGTCCGCGTACGGGTTCAGCGCGGCCACACCGGACGCCGGGATCGCCCGAGACACGGCCGGCCTTGAGGTCGTCGGGCGCAGCGGCCAGTTCCTGCGGCTCAAGGGCGACGAGATCGTCGACGGCATGAGCGGGGCGCCGGCGCTCGACGTCCGCACCGGGCTCGTGTACGGGGTCATCAAGGGCTCGCGCGACTACGGCGGCCCGCGCGGCGGCTGGATCGTGCAGGCGACCGACGTGGCGCTGGTGCGTGCCAGCCACGCGCGGGTGCTCGGGCCGCGCGTCGAGCCGGCGGCCCCCCGCCTCCGGCCGGGCCGTGGCAGCCCGCTGCACGACCTGCTCGTCGCCCAGTGCAGGGCGGCTGAGCGGCTGCCGTACCGGCTGGTCGACGGGCCGGCTCCCCCACTGTCGACGGTCTACGTACGGCAGCGGGCCGCGCCACGGTACGCCGCGCCGGGCCGGGACGCACCCGTCCGCTCGGTCGCCGATGTGTTGCGCCGGCACCGGCACACGCTGGTCGTCGGCGGCCCGGGCGCCGGCAAGTCGGCGCTGGTGCAGCACATCGTCGCGGAGACCGCCGCCTGGTGGCTGGACGCCGCCAGCGACGCGCCCGCGCCGTACGGGCCGGCGCTGGCGCTGCGCGTGCCGGCGGCCGCGATGCTGGGCCGGCAGCCCTGGCTGGAGCTGCTCGCGGGGGCCGTCGAGCGGGACCTGTCCGACTACCTCGACCGCGGCGTCGACCCCGACACGCTGGATCCGGCGGCGATGCCGGGAGTCGAGTGGCTGCTGCTGGTGGACGGGCTCGACGAGGTCTACGACCGCGACCAGCGGCAGCGGCTGATCGACGTACTCGGCAACCGGGTGGCCGAGTACGGCTCTTCGTGGCGGTTCCTGGTGACCACTCGCCCGCTGTTCGGCCAGGAGCTGGCCGGTCTCGGCGCGCACCTGCCGGACCCGTCGGCGGGGTCGCGGTTCGGCGACTACGAGCTGCGACTGTTCGACCGGCCGGGGCTGCGGCGCTTCGCACAGGCGTGGTTCACCGCGCGCACGCCGCTTGGTTGGCAGCGCAACGCGACCGCGTACCTCGACGAGATCGACGTGCGCCGGCTGGATCCGCTGGTACGGGTACCGCTGCTGGCGACGATCGCCGCGGTGGTGTTCGAGGACCGTCCACAGGGGCCGCTGCCGATGAGCCGCACGGGCCTCTACGAGCGGTTCGTCACCAACCTCGTGTACGCCCGGCAGCGCCGGGAGGAGCTGCGCCGCGTGCTCACCGACCAGCTGGCCGTGTACGGGTCGGGAGGCGGCCGCCTCGTCGACGTGCTCTTCGACCGCACCGAGCAACTGCTCGAAGACGTGGCCCACCACCGGCTGGAGGCGGACGAGCGGATCGCCACGACGGCGCTGGCCGAAGACTGGCTCCGCAGGCAGGAGGTGCCCGCGCAGCCGGTGCCGGAGCTGTCCCGCCACCTACGCACCATGCTGCTCGGCACCGGCCTGCTCACCGTCGCGGGCGACGACCTGCGGTTCATCCACCGGGGCTTCGCCGAGTACCTGGCCGCCGGCTACAGCGTGCGTACCGACTGGAACACCCGGCACTGGCTGCACCGGGTGCGGCGCGATGGCATCACGAACCTTGACATGTTTCGCCTCATCCGGTGGGCCGACGCGGGCAACGACGCCGAACCCGTGCTGCGCCGGCTGCTGCGGGCCCGGCCGGTCGTCCGCCCGCCGTTCGTCCGGCGCCCGAACCTGCTGGAGTTCTGCGCGGTACTGCGTGACGGCCTGCCGCTGCCCGAACGGTCGGCGGCGCGCCTGGTGGCGGCCGGCTTCGCGGCGGTACGGCGCCTGCGGGTCGTCGACGAGGCGGCGCTGCCCGCCCTCACGTACGCCCTGCGCTCACTGCACGCGCGCTCGAGCGGATCGGCCCACCTCGTGCGGCTGGCCCGCGACGGGCGGGCCGCACCGGTCAAACGCATCGCCGCGGCCCGGGCACTGATCCTCACCGGCACCGACGACGACCACCGGGCGGCGGTCGAGGCGCTCGACGCGCTCCTGGCCAGCAGCAGTCCCGACGACGCCGGCGGGCTGTGGGCCGCCTACACCATCGCGTCGGTGGCGGACGCCGGCGCCCGCCAGCGGGCCACCGACCACCTGACCTGGGCGGTGGCGACCGCCAGGGATCCGGAGAGCCGGGTGCGGGCCGCGGTGTTCCTGACCGAGCTTGGCCATGGCAGCACCGTCGACCAGCAGCTGCTCGTCCAGGCGGTCAGCCCGGCCCGGACGCCGGCCCAACGGTTCGAGTCCATCGAAGCGCTGCGGCTGGTCGGCCCGGCCGGTCGTGGCGCACCGGTCACGGAACGCATCGCGGACGTACGCCAGCATCTGCGCGCCACCGCGCTGGCGCACCTCACGGCGCCCGAGAGAGCCGGCGCGCCGGCCGACCTGGAGGCGCTCGACGTCGGCGACCTCACTGGGCTCGCCGACGGGGCTGCCCGGCTGGCCGGCCACGACCCCGCGGCGACCGGCCGGATCCTCGCCGCGGCTCTCGCCGAGGGAGGCATCACCGACGGCGCCGGCGCCTACCTGGCCGAAACCCTCCGCGGCAATGGCCACGACACGGCCGCCGACATGATCAACAAAGTCGGCGCGTCGCTGTCTCCGGCCGAGCCGGACCCATCCGCGCCGGAGCTGGCCGCACGCGCGGCGGACCGGAGCGCGCTCGGCCACGAGCGGTTGGAGGCGGCAGGCCAGCTCCGGCGGGACGAGCCGGAAGCCGCGATCTGGTTGGAGATCGCCTGGCACGCCGATCCCGTGGTGCCGGTGCTCCTCAAGATCGAGGAAGCGCTCGACCTCGCCCGCCGCCACGGCCGCTACGACCTGGCCTTCGCCATGCTCCGCGCGTACGCCAACCAGCACGCGCGACGCCGCCAGCGCCTCGCCGCGTGGCTCGGCGCGGTCGCCCTCGAACTCGACGAGCTCACCTACCGGATCAACGACCAGCCCACCGGCCCGGCGCCGCTGCGGGACGACAGCGCCGCGGAACGGGGGCGCCAGGCCGCGCTGCGCCGCTGGCTCGACCGGGGTGGTGGTACCGAGGAAGCGCTCGCGCGGGCGGCCGAGACCGCCACGTCGGCCGGCGTGTCCGCCGCCATCACCGGTGCGCTGTCCCCTGTGGACGATCCGGCGCCAAGGGCCGGCGGTGACCTCGCGGCCGCACGCGGCGCCATGCGAGCACGGGCCGAGACGCTTCGCATCGTCGTACCGGCCGGACAGGCCAATCCAAACTGGACAGAGCGCGACCTCGTGGCCAGCATCGGCGAGGCCGTCGCGGCAAAGGCAGACGCCGTACTCGTCGAGGTGCTTGCCGATCCCCGGGCCGCCGCACGCGAGGAGCAGCGACTCGCCCGCGCGAACGCCGCCCGAGCCTGTCCCTGGTACGCCCGTCTGGTCCGCGAGGTGTACCAGCACGAGGGCCACGAACGCGCCGCGCGGCTGGCCCTCGCCGTCGCGCTCCGCGAGGTCGCCGACCGGTACCCGAGCCGGCGGCGGATCCGGCTTCCCTCGCAGCAGGTGCTGCACTCGGTGTCGATCGGCCTGCGGCGGACACTGTGGAGTCTCGGGCTGGCCATGGCCGCGGTATACGCCGCGACGTTCGTGGGCGCCGCCGTCCCGCTGCTCGGCGACCCCGGCGTATTGACCGCGGCGGGTGTCGCCCGGATCGCGGAGGTACAGGCCCAGATCGCGCTGCCCGCTGTGGTCGTGATGGGTTGCCTGCTCCTGCGGCCGGCCCGCCTTTCCACCGCCGTACGCCGTGCCCGGTTGGCCGTTTGGACGGCCGGCGCGCTCGCCGCGTACCTGAGCCAGGTGGACGGTCGAGGGTTGCGCCTTCCGCCGTGGCCCGCCGTCGAAGACGTCCTGCGCGGCACCGGGGAACTGCTGGTCGGCCTCCTGCCCGCCGCGTCCCAGCCGGCCCTGGTGCTCGCCGCCACGGGCCTCGCCACCGCCATCGCGACCGCACATCTACCGTTCCGGATCCCGGCGGCGCGGCGGCACGCGTCCCTACGCAGCGCGGCCAAGACCGCGGCGCTCGCCGCCATCGCGTGGTGGTCCCTCGCCCTCACGATCGGCGACCTCCGTGCGGCGGCCGACACGATCCTCTCCGCGATCGCCGCGACAGGGCTCCCCTGACCCCGCGCCGCGAGGTCAGCTCTCGTATCGCAGCAGCAGGTGCTGGCCCTTCGAGTCGATCGACAGCGCCGCGGCGTTCAAGGCGGCGTCCGAGGCGAGCCATGGTCTGACAGGATGATCGCGTGGGAGATACGTCGGCGGCGCCAGTCGAACCGCGCCGCCTGGGATCCGGCATGACGCGGCGGCGGCGTCGCCTGCTCTGGCTGGCCGCCGCGGCTGTCGCCGCGGTGCTCGTCGCCAGCTCGCCCTGGCTGTGGACGGAGATCTCCGCGCACGGCCACGTGTACAGCGAATCCGAGGCGCCCGCCGCCGACGTCGCCATCGTCCTGGGCACCGCGGTGATGCCCGACGGCCAGCCCAGCACGCGCCTCGCCGGCCGGTTACAGACCGCCGCCGCCCTGGTACACAGTGGACGGGCGCGGGTCATTCTCGTATCCGGTGACGGTGGCGGCGCGTCCGGCGACGAACCCGCGGCCATGACCCGGTACCTGACCGGCCTCGGAGTCGACGCGCGGCGGGTCGTGGCCGACCCGTACGGCCTGGACACGTACGACAGTTGCGTGCGCGCCCGCGACGTGTACGGCGTCACCCGGGCCCTGATCGTCACGCAGTCCTACCACCTGTCGCGGGCCGTGACGCTCTGCCGCCATCTCGACGTCGACGCCGACGGCGTGGCAGCCCGCTGCGACGGCTGCGGCGCCGCCCTGCTCGCGGAGAAGGCCGTCCGCGACTACCTCGCCTGCGGCAAGGCGGCCTGGGACGCGGCGCGTGGCAGGCCCGCGGCGGTCGACTCCCCCGAAAACCCAGCGGTCACCGACGCCCTCCGGCTCGGTTGACAGGTCGAACTGCGTCTCGATGGGCGCGGATTCGTTATAGCGGCGGTTACGCCAGCCGCGAACCACCACCCGATCCGGCGGTGCCTGGCCTACGTTGGCCGCATGCGAGAAGTGATCGCCAGCGACGGCCGGGTGCTCGCCGTCGAGGAATGGGGCGTGCCTGGCGGCACGCCGGTGCTGTACGCGCACGGCACGCCGATGAGCCGGTTGGCGCGCTACCCGGACGACCGGCTGTTCGCCGACCTCGGCGTGCGGCTGATCACGTACGACCGGCCCGGGTTCGGCCGCTCCGCCCCGGACCCCGGCAGGCGGGTGGTCGACGCCGCCGACGACATCGCCACGATCGCCGACGCGTACGGCCTGGACCGGTTCCCCCTCTTCGGAGTCTCCGGCGGCGGGCCGCACGCGCTCGCCTTCGCCGCCCTGCACCCCGACCGGGTCACCCGGGTCGCCACGCTGGCCAGCCCGGCACCGGCCGACGCCGCCGGCCTGGACTGGACCGCCGGCATGATGCCCGGCAACCAGGAGAGCGCCGCGGCGGCAGGGCGGGGGCGGGACGCGCTGGCCTCGTACCTCGCGACCGCCGGCTCGGGCAGCCTCGCGACCCTGCTGCCCCCCGCCGAACAGGCGGTGCTCGCCCGCCCGGAGGTGAGCCGCATGCTCACGGCCGCGTACGCCGAGGCGATCCGTCCCGGGCTCGACGGCTGGATCGACGACGAGCTCGCCCTCTACGCGCTGCCGTGGGGCTTCGACCCCGCCACCGTGGCGGCACCGGCGCGGCTGTGGCACGGCGACCTCGACACCGTCATACCGGTCGCGCACGCGGTGTGGCTCGCCGGCCGGATGCCCACCGCCACCCTGGTCCGCGGCACCGAGTCGGCACACGCCGGCCACTTCGACGCCACCCCCGAGATTCTCCGCTGGCTTCTCGCCCGCTAGACGCCGTGTTCTTCGGCCAGTTCCCGGGCGTAGACGCGTAGCAGATCGTGCAGGGCGTATCGACCCGGCGCGGTCTCGACCATCAGGTGCATGTCGGTCAGCTCCGCGAGGCGTCGGCGCGTGTGGCGTACGGGCATCCCAGCCAGGCTGGCAGCGGCCACCAACGAGACCTCGGGCCCCGGATGAAGACCGGCCAGCCGGAACAGGCGCGTGGCGTCGTGGCTGACCGCCCGGTACGAGTGGGAGAACGCGGCGCGGACGCTCGTCGCCTCGTCGCCGTCGTCGAGCAGGTCCAGCCGGCTACGCGGGTCGCGCAGCCCGGACGTCACCGTGGCGACAGGCGGCTCCGGGCCGGTCGCCAGCCGGGCAGCCGTGATCGCCAGCGCCAGCGGCAGGCCCCCGCAAAGCCGGACGATCTCGTCGATCGCGACAATCGCGTCGCGGATGCCGAGCGGCCGCACGCGGTTGTGCAGCAGCTCGCGCGCCTCGCGGGCCGGCATCACGTCGAGCGGCACCGGCTGCGCGCCGCCCGACACCACCAGGCCGTTCAACCGGTTCCGGCTCGTGACGACCACGAAACCACCGCCGCCGGAGGTGAGCAGCGGCCTCACCTGTTCGGCGTTCCTGGCGTTGTCGAGCACGACGAGCAGGCGCTTGCCCGCCGTAAGCGACCGGTACATCGCCACGCGCTCGTCCGCATCCGCCGGTATGTTGCGAAGGGCGACACCCAGCCCGACCAGGAATCCCTGGATCGCTTGGTGCGGCGACACGGGGGTTTCGTAGGAGTCGAAGCCACGCAGGTCGCAGTACAGCTGGCCGTCGGGGAAGTCCGTCGCGGCCCGGTGCGCCCACCGGAGCACGAGCGCTGTCTTGCCCACACCGGCGATGCCGGTCACAGCGGCGACACCCGAACCCCGTCCGGCGCACCGAGCGGCGAGCAGGCTGTCCAATGTGGCCAGTGCCTCGCGCCGGCCGGCGAAGCCCGGCAGCTCGGGCGGCAACTGCCGGGGCGTGACGAGGGTGGGGATGTGCCACTGTGGGCCGTTGGCCGGCCGCCCGGCGAGCAGGCGGGCATACAGCGCTCGCAGTTCGAGGCTCGGGTCGATGCCCAGCTCGTCGGCGATCCGCTGGCGCACGGTCTCGTAGCGGCGCAGGGCCTCCGCCGGACGGCCCCGAAGGTCCAGCAGCGTCATCAGCCGCACCCACAACGACTCCCGCAACGGGTACCGTCCGGTGAGCGCTTCCAGCTCGGCGATGAGGGGTTCGGCCGCGGCGCCGTCGCGGATGTCGAGGTCGATGCGCCGCTCCCGCGCGGCCAGATAGCGCTCCAGCAGCCGGGGACGCTCCGCCTCGCGCAGCCAGCTGGACTCCTCGCCGTCGAATGGTTCGCCCCGCCACAACGTCAACGCCTGGGCGAGCAGATCTCGCTCGGCCGCCGGATCCGGCCCGCACGTGGCCGCGTCGAGCAGCCGCTCGAACCGCAGCGCGTCCACGTCGTCCGGGTCCGCGCGCAGCAGCCATCCTGCCCGTACGGTCTCGATCCGCCGGCCGCCCACCGCCCGGCGCAGCCGGGCCGCGTAGGTCTGTAGGCTGCGGCGCGGATCGGCGGGCAGTTCGTCGGCCCACACGATCCGCGTCAGCTGATCGACCGAGACGGCCCGGCCCGCCGACATGGCCAGCCCGACCAGCAGAGTGCGCAACCGCCCGGTGGTCAGTCGTACGGGTCGGTCGTCGATCCCCACACGCAACGGGCCCAGAAGTTCCAACCTCAACGTCGACACATGCAGATCGAAACACTCGCGATCCCTGGCGTCTCCGATCTCCAAGATCATGACCGGATCCCGTTGCTATTTCCCGCAACCGCGCTACCAGCAGTGGCCGCAGGCCGGACTGGACCCACTGTCAAGATCGGGACCGATGCCCTGGACGGGCCGCGTAACGTACGGATCGTCCGTGGCCATGGGGGTCACAACGATCGGCGATCCCGACTGGGTCGTCGATGCCGGCCGAGGTCGAGCGACGCTGACGCACGCTATACGCGCCGAGTGGCCGGTTACGACGCAGAGCGCGAAGCTTGAGGTGCCTTCACGAACGTCCTTGCCGATGGAGAACGTGGTCGGGGCCGCGGGTCCGTACGACCGCATCGTGCTCTGGTACATCCCGACCGCGTCGGAGTAATAGTGGGCAACACCGAAGCTGCCGCCCGTACCGGTCTCGGCGCAGCCAACTCGACCCTCCAGTGAAAGGCCGCTGCTGGCGATGACCGCCGAGTCGATGGTGCCCGAGAAGCAATCCGCCGTCACCCACTTGATGCCGGCAACGGCCGGAGCGGCGGTCGCTGTCATCGCAACGGCGGCGATCAGCGCCACCACACCTCGTACGCCCCAACGGCTCACGTCTCTCCCCATCCTCCTGTTACCAGCAGTGACCGCAGGCGGGCCGCTCGCTGGAGTCCCGCGGAACGACGCGGACCGAGCGATCGACCATCGGGTCGACCGTCTTCATCTGGAACACATAGAGCTTCGATTCCCAGTTCTCGCGTGTGACCCGGACGCACGCGATGCGAACGCCGTAATCGGTTACCACGCAGAGAGCGAAGTCGACCGGGCCGCGCTCGACATAGTTTCCGATGGAGAACGACGTTGGCGCGGTGTACGCGTACGGCCGCATGTAGGGCTCGTAAACCAGACCCTGATAGTTCCGGCTGTCGTATCGGGCGAATCCGAACTTGGCCTTGCCGAACGCCGCGCAGTTGAGACTGCCGCTCAGTGTCACCTGGGCGAGGGCATAGGTTTCCTGAATCACCGGTGTCTCGTCGAGGGTTCCGGAGAGACACTCGATTCGCTCCCAGACCGGCTCGTCCGCCACCGCCGGACTGGGGGCGACCAGTGCGACCAGCGCGGCCAGCGCGGCCACGGCGGCGATCAGCGCCACGCCGGCTCGGACCATTCGGCTCATGCCTGGCCTCCATCGACTTCATCCATTGTGGACATCGCTGGCGGTATCGCGGCATGGAGCGCGCCGAGAGCGAGACCGAGCTGGAAGCGGTTCTCCACGCCGAGCCGGTCCATCAAGGCCCGCAACGCGTAGGTCACCGAGCGGGTCGACATGCCGAGGCGCTCGGCGGCGCTGGCGTCGGTGTGCCCCTCGGCGAGCAATCTGACCAGCGCCTTCTCCCGTGGTGTAAGCACGAGCCGGGGTACTCCGTTCTTGCGTGGGTCTGTCGCGCCACTCCAGTGGCGGAGGAACAATGCGACGAGCGAGGCGACCGCAGCCGGGTCGACGACCTCCCAGGTGCCGCGGCTCAGGTCGAGCGGATCAACCGCGAGCAGTGCCACCCGCCGGTCGAAGATCATCAGTTTGTGTGGCAGCTGGGCCGCCTCCCGGTACTCGCCACCGAGGCGTGCGAACTCGACCGTGTGCTGCGTCGACCGGTCACCGTCCGCGGGCGGGCGGCCCAGTGCCAGCAACCGCACGCCGCGCCTCAGGGCGGCGACATCAAGCGGCGATGCGACCGCGAGGGTCTCGGCGCTGATGATCCGTTCCGGGTTCATCGCCATCTGCTCGGCGCGTTCGGTCGGCGCGAGCTCGGCGACCCGGCGCCGGGTGCTGTCGCGGTCGGGGAGGCGCCGCGCCGCGAATGGCGGCTGGGAAAGCCCGGCCGCACGCCCGGTGGGCGCCACCGCGGCGCGCCGCAGCGCACGCCGCCGAAGCGACATCACCGCGTCGTCCACCGCCACAGCCCGCCATGTCGCAGCCTCCAGACCGTATGCCGGCTCGCGGGCGACCTGGACGAGCCTGGCCTCCATCAACTCGTCCAGCGCCGCACGCACTCTGCGCACCACCAGGCCGAGGTCCGCCGCGACCTCGCCGGCCCGCCGGGGGCCGAACGTCGCCAGACACCGGTACACCAGATCGGCGTCAGCTGTTACGCCCCAGCGCACCAGCGACGGCACGGACTTACCTAAGGCCAGCACCCCCGTACTGCTGCCTGCCACGTACGACCTCCCCCATCACGCGGCCGGACCTGGAATGCAGCGATCCAAGCACAGCAGCGGACGGAAGTCTCCCTTCCACAAGATCATCGACGAGATCTCTTGCGGGATCACGCAATGCCTCTGCCGAGTGGCGGGCAGCCGCGCCCCCTTCGGGTCCGTCACCCTCCCAGGGCATCCCAGCAGGCCAGGCTTTCAGAACGTCTTCACCACCCGTCGGGCGAGGGCGCGTGGCACGCCCCCTCCACCTGGGCGCATGACTGGCAGCCTTGTCGCCGCGGACGCCGAGACCTGGGGTATCTCGGGGCCGACCTTCCTCACCGCGTTCATCGCCGTCGCCGCCGGCCGAGGTGGAGGCTGCGGTGGCTAGCCGCCGCACAGGCAGAACCGTTCCAGCCGGTATCACAGCCGTCCAGCGGCCCTCTCTCCTAGACGAACGCCGACTTTGGGCGGTCGGCGACAACGGAGGTGTGCCATGCCGGCTGATGAGGACAAGCGGCTCAGCCGCGAGGCAGTCGCGGCGGCGCCGCTGCTGACCGACTTCCGGGCCCAGCTCGACGAGCGATCGTTGACGGACTCCGAGCGCGACCTGGTGGCCCGGCAGGCCGCCCGGCTGGTCGACGACGTGTACGTGCACCAGTGGCAGAAGCGGGCCATGTACGGGATCGACCCGAGCCAGCGGCTGCGGCTGCTGCGCCGCCGCCTCGGCCAGCTGTCCGAGGCGGACTTTCACACCGAGCTCCAGCGGATCTTCACGGACCTGCGCGACCTGCACACCCTGTACGTGCTGCCGCGCCCGTACGTCGGCAAGCTCGCCACCGTCGGCATGCTGATCGAGCAGTGCTGGGACGGCGACGAGCCGCGCTGGCTGGTCTCGCACGTGCGGTCCGACCTGGTCGGTGACCCGAGGCTGGTGCGGGGCGCCGAGATCACCCACTGGAACGGGGCGCCGATCACGGTGGCGGTCGCCCGCAACGCCGAGAAGGAGGGCGGCAGCAACCCGCCCGCCCGGCTGGCGCGCGGCCGGGAACGGATGACGCAGCGCTCCCTCGCGGTCTCGCAGGTGCCCGACGAAGACTGGGTCGACGTGCGGTACACGGTGGACGGCGAGACGCACGAGAGCCGCATCCCGTGGCGGATCGTGAGCGTCAACGACGAGATCACCCCGACGGACGGTGAGGCCGTCGGGGCGGTCGCCGACGCCGAGGCCACCCCCGCCACGAGCGTCGCCGCGAACGTGCTCGCCATGGACCTGCGCACCGAGGTGGTGCGGCAGGTGAAGCGCGCGCTGTTCGCGCCGCCCGACATCGCCGCCGCCGAGCCCACGCTGATCCCGAACGACCGGCCAGACGGTGAGCTCAAGGCGCGCGTCATCACGACGGCGCACGGCACGTTCGGACACCTGCGGCTGTACACGTTCCACATGGAGGACCAGGACTACGAGGGCTTCCTCCGCGAGATCCGCCGGCTGCTCCCGCTGATGCCGCGCGACGGCATCATCCTCGACGTGCGCGGCAACGGCGGCGGCTACGTGTACGCGGCGGAGGCGCTGCTGCAGTACTTCACGCCGCGCGTGGTGCGCCCAGAGCCGTTCCAGTTCGTCAACACCGAGGCAACCGCGGGATTGTCCACTGTGGTGGAGTGGCTGTCGCCATGGAACGAGTCGATCGGCGATGCCATCGAGACCGGCGCGCAGTACTCCACGGCGATCCCGTTCTTCACCGAAGACGAGGTCAACGACTTCGGGCAGCTCTACCACGGCCCGGTCGTGCTGGTGACCGACGCGCTCTGCTACAGCGCCACCGACATCTTCGCCGCGGGCTTCCAGGACAACGAGATCGGCCCGGTCCTGGGCGTCGAGGGCAACACCGGGGCCGGCGGCGCGACCGTATGGGAGCACTCCGACCTGGTCACCCGCTGGCCCGGCGGCCCGTTCACGGCGCTGCCGCGAGGCGCGCGGCTGCGGGTGTCGCTGCTGCGCACCCTGCGGGTCGGCGCGCACGCCGGTCAGCCGCTGGAAGACCTTGGCGTACTGCCCGACGAGGTACACCAACTCACCCGGCGCGACCTGCTGGAGGGCAACGCCGACCTGTTCGACGCGGCCGGCGCGCTGCTGGCCAAGCGCACCTCGCGCCTGCTCGACGTCGAGGCGCGGCCGATGGGTTCGCGGATCGAGCTTGCGGTCACCACCGCGAACCTGTCCAGTCTGGACTGCTATGTGGACGGTCGGCCGGTCAGGTCGGTGGCGGTGCCCGACGGGCGGCGCACGGTCACGGTGCCGGCCGGCGAGCACGTGCGCCTGGAAGGCTTCGACGGCACCACGCTCGCGGCGGCACGCACCCTACGGTTCGCGGTCGCCTGACCGCCGGCGCAGGAAGTCGCGCTCCGCCTCGTTGCCGGTGCGGTCGATCGCCGCCTGGTACGCCCGCGCCGCCTCGGCCTCGCGGCCGAGGCGGCGCAGCAGGTCCGCGCGCACCGCGTGGTAGAGGTGGTAGCTGGAAAGGTCGAGGGCGTCGACCAGCGCGAGAGCGGCACCGGGCCCCTCGACCTCGGCCACGGCGGCCGCGCGATGCAGCGCCGCGACCGGGCTCGGCGCCACGGTCAGCAGGAGGTCGTACAGGGCGACAACCTGCCGCCAGTCGGTGTCCGCCGCGGTGGACGCGTCACTGTGCACCGCGTTGATCGCGGCCTGGATCTGGTACGGGCCCGGCTGGTCGCGGCGCAGGCAGCGCCGGACGATCTGTTGGCCCTCGGCGATGAGCGCCCTGTCCCACGCCCCGCGGTCCTGGTCGGCGAGGCGCACCAGGGCACCGTCCGGGGTGGTGCGGGCGGCTCGGCGCGCGTCGGTGAGCAGCATGAGCGCGAGCAGCCCCAGCACCTCGGGCTCGTCGGGCATCAGCTCGGCGAGCAGGCGCCCGAGGCGGATCGCCTCCGCGCACAGCTCGGCGCGCACCAACCGGTCACCGGAGCTGGCCGCGTACCCCTCATTGAAGATCAGGTACACCACGGCGAGGACGGTGCGCAGCCGGTCCGGCAGGTCGGCGTCGCGCGGCACGCGGTACGGGATGCGCGCATCGCGGATCTTGCCCTTCGCGCGGACCAGGCGCTGCGCCATGGTTTTTTCCGGCACCAGGAAGGCGCGCGCGATCTCGGCGGTGGTGAGCCCGCCGAGCAGCCGCAGCGACAGCGCGACCCGGGCGGCCGGCGCGAGCGCCGGGTGGCAGCAGGTGAAGATCAGGCGGAGCCGGTCGTCGGGCACGGCACCCACCTCCACGGGTTCGTCGGGCGCGTACAGCAGCGCGGCCTGCGCGTGCCGGTTGTCGCGGGTGTACTCGCGCCGCAGCCGGTCGATGGCGCGGTTCCGGGCGGTGGTGATGATCCAGCCGGCCGGGCTGGGCGGCGGCCCCGTCTCGGGCCACCGCCGCACCGCCTCTGCGAACGCGTCCTGGACCGCCTCCTCGGCGACGTCGATGTCGCCGAAGACGCGGACCAGCACAGCGACCGCCCGGGCGTACTCCGCCCGGAACACCCGCTCGACCTCGGTCATGCGCCGGCTAGCAGAGCTGGTCATGCCCGATCAGCAGTGCCCCTCGGCCGCCGGACGCACCTCGATCGACAGCGGGTGCAGCACGCGGGCGAGCTTGCGGCCCCACTCCAGCGCGGCGTCGAGATCCGGCGCCTGGATCATCGTGAACCCGCCGATGTGCTCCTTGCCCTCCACGAACGGGCCGTCGGTCACCAGGACGTCGTCGCCGTTCGCCCGCAGCACGGTCGCCGTGGACGGCGGGTGCAGGCCGGCGGCGAAGACCCACGCGCCGGCCGCCTTGATCTCCTCGTTCAGGGCGGCCAGGTTACGCATGATCGGGTCCAGGACCTCCGGTGGCGGTGGGTCACCGTCGGGCTGGTAGATGCTGAGCAGGTACTGCTTCATGGTGCTCTCCCTTCTCTCATCACCTACACGAACGGCCTGTCGCCAGATCGACACCCCATTCTCGCCAGGTCGCGCATCCGTCGCGGCGGGTCGCGCGAACCCGTGACACAAGCGGGGCAGGACACTTCGACGCATTGACATATGCTCGGTGGGTCCGCCCGGCCGTCGTGCCGCTGGAGGGTCGAGATGACTGACGATCCGCACCCCGAAGACCTGCTCGGGGCGTATGCCGTGGACGCCTGCGCCGCCACCGAGGTGGCCACCGTCGCCGAACACACCGCCGACTGCCCGCACTGCGCCGCCGAAGGCACCCGCCTCACCGAGGCCGCACACTGGCTGGGCGTGCTGACCGCCCGCCGGCCACCCGACGCGCTGCGCAGCCGGGTGCTCGAAGCCGCACGCGCGGCACGCCCGGCCCGCGAGCCCGAGGTCGGGCAGCTGCTCGACCCGTACGCGCGGCAGGTGGCCGCGTTCGACAGGCTGCTCGCGGGGCTGGAGCCCGACCAGTGGCGGCTCCCCACCGCCAAGTACGAAAACGTCGGCGCGCTGGTCACCCACCTGACGGCCAGCGACGGCCTGGTGGCCGACGACCTCGGCGTCCCTGCCGGGTCCACAGCGGAGCCGCAGGTCCGGCGGCGGTGGCGCGCACAGGCCGACGCACTGCTGCGCGAGGTCGCCACCGGCGGCCCACGCCTGCTGGAGCGGCAGGTCCGGCTGGCCGGCAAGGCACCCGTCCGGCGGCCGCTGCGCGAGGCGCTGGTGCAGCGCACCTTCGAGACCTGGATCCACGCCGACGATCTGCGCACCACCCTGCGGCTGCCGTCCGACCCACCCCGGCCCGACCAGCTCGCCGGCATCGCCGGCTTCGCGCTGGTGCTGCTGCCCGGCGCGATCGACGCCGCCGGACGCGGCCGGCCCGGCCAGGTCCGGCTCGTCCTGACCGGCCCTGGCGGCACCGAGCACCTGGTCGCGCTCTCGGCCCTTCGTTCCGGGCCGCCGCAGGGGGCGGTCGCGGAGGTCGTCGTGCCGCTCGTGAGGTTCTGTCGGTTGCTGGCCGGCCGGGTGAGCGTGCCCGAGTCGGGTGCCGAGATTCGTGGCGATTCGGGCGCCGCTACCGACTTCCTCGAAGTCGCCGCGACGTTGGGGTGTGACTGAGGTGCTCGGGGGCGTCGACGACAACGACGTACGACTGCGCGACGCGCTCACCGGAGGCTGCGAAGAGGCCCTGGCCGAGGTCTACGACGCCCACTCACCGACGGTGTACGGGCTCGCGCTCCGCTTGACCGGCGACCGCGGCGCCGCGGAAGACATCACCCAGGAGGTGTTCGTCGAGCTGTGGATGCGCCCGGAGCGGTACGACCCGCGACGCACCCGGCTCCGCAGCTGGCTCTGCATGATCACCCGGCGCCGGGCCATCGACTGGCTACGGCGCCGCCGCACCCAGGACCACTACGCTCCGGTACTTGCGGAGCCGGCCGCCACGGCGGGAGTGGAAGACGACGTGCTGACCGCCAGCCTTGCCGCCCAGGTGCGCACAGCCGTCGACGAGCTGCCCTCCCAGCACCGGCAGGCGATCCTGCTGGCGTACTACCAGGGGTTGACCTACCAGCAGGTGGCGCGCGCCCTCAACATCCCCGAGGGCACCGCGAAGTCGAGGCTTCGCAGCGGCCTACGCCGCTTGGCCGACGCGTTGGCAGCGGCTGGCTTCGACGACCTGGCAGTGGCGAAGCGTCAGGACTAGCGGTGGACTAGCGGCACGTCTATGTCTCGCGTTCGGTGGTTTCGCGTTCGCTGGCGCGCAGCGAGCCGGCGTGTGCGCGAGCCGTTGGGTCGCGGCGGACCTTGACCAGACTGGCCACTGTGGTCACCGCGAGCACGACGCCGATGACGATCAGGGAGACGTTGGTGCTGACCTCGGGGACCGCGTCGCTGATGTCCTTGTGTGCCCAGTGCAGCACCAGCTTGACGCCGATGAACGCCAGGATCAGCGCGAGCCCGGTTGACAGGTACACCAGCCGGTCCAGCAGGCCGCTGACCAGGAAGTACAGGGCGCGCAGGCCAAGCAGGGCGAACGCGTTGGCGGTGAAGACGAGGTACGGCTCCTCGGTCACCCCGAAGACCGCGGGGATCGAGTCGAGCGCGAAGAGCAGGTCGGTGCTGCCGATCGCTATCAGTACGACGAACAGCGGGGTGACCGCGCGCCGCCCGTCGAGCCGGGTCACGAGCTTGCCGCCCTCGTACCCATCGGTGATCGGCAGGAACCGGCGGGTGGCCCGGATCATCACGTTGTCGCCGATGTCCGGATCTTCGTCGCGGTGCCGGAAGAGCTGGATCGCCGTGATGATCAGCAGCGCGCCGAACACCAGGAACATGAACGTGAACAGGTTCAGCAGGGCGGCGCCCACCGCGATGAAGATCGCCCGCATGACCAGCGCGAGGATGATGCCGAACGTGAGCACCTTGTGCTGGTGCTCGGCCGGCACCGCGAACGTGGTCATGATGATCACGAAGACGAAGAGGTTGTCGACGGACAGGCTCTTCTCGACCAGGTAGCCGGCGAAGTACTGGGTGCCGAACTCGGCCCCGTGCTGGGCGTACACCACCAGGCCGAAGACGATCGCCGCCGCGATGTAGAACACCGACCAGGCGACGGCTTCCCTGAAGCCGACCGCGTGCGGGCGGACCGCCGCGAGGATCAGGTCGACGGCCAGCAACGCCAGGATGAGCCCGATGGTGACCAGCCACGCTGCCAGGCCGACGTCCACACTTCGAGCATACGCAAGATCAGCGGGGCGCAAGGCCTGACCAGGCAATGGACAGCCCGGTGGCCTGCCGGTCGGTGCGGATCTCCAGCATGCTGCCCAGAATCGTGGCGCGGTCGGCGACCACCGCGCCACCGTCCAGCGCGTACGTGATCCGGTCGCTGACGAACACCGGAGTGCCCGCCGGCTCGCCCAGGTGCCGCGCGGCCACCGCCTCCAGTGCCTCCGGCCTGACGGTCTCGGCCGCCCGCGCCACCGCGACGCCCGCGTCGGCGAGCGCCCCGTACAGCGACACCGTCCCGAAGTCGCGCTCGCGGATCGCGTCGGCGTGCGGCTGGGGTACCCAGGACACCTGATGCACGGCGGGCCGGCCGGCGAACACGCGAAGCCTTTCCAGCCGCAGCGCCGTGTCTGAAGGCCGGACCCGCAGTTGGGCCGCGACCCGCGCCGGAAGCCCGCGCACCGACCGGCCGAGCACCGTGGTGCGCACCTCGTGCCCCTGTTCGCGCAGGTCGTCGGCGAGGCTGCGCAGCGAGCCGAGCCGGTACGCCAGGTGTGGCGGGGACACGAAGGTGCCCTTGCCAGGCTGCTGGACGATGAGCCGGTCGTCGCTGAGCTGCCGCAGGGCCTGCCGCAGCGTCATCAGCGTGACCCCGTAGGCGGCGCTCAGCTCGCGCTGCGCGGGCAGCGCCTCACCGGGGGCGTACTCCCCCGCCCGGATCTTCGCGGCGAGGTCGGCGGCGATGGCCCGGTACCTCGCCTCGGCGGGCCCTTCGCGGGTCACTCACCCTCCCTGGTCGATGGCTCGCCGCATTTTAGCCAGGAAGCCGCCCACCTCCTTCGGTCCCGCGCCGTCGAGGACGCGCCGCACGACCGCCGCCCCGACGATCACGCCGTCGGCCGCTTGGCTGGCCCGCGCGGCGTGCTCGGGTGTGGTGATGCCGAACCCGTGCAGTACCGGACGGTCGGTGCCCGCTTTCAGCCGCTCGACCAGCGCCGCCGCCGAGGCGTCCACCTCGTGACGCTCGCCGGTCGTGCCCATCAGCGAGACCGCGTACACGAAGCCGCGGCTGCGCTCGGCGATCTGGGCGAGCCGCGGTGCCGGGGTGACCACCGAGGCGAGCAGGGCCAGCTCGATGCCGGCCGCCTCGGCCGCGGCGATCAGCTCGCCGGCCTCGTCCAGCGGCAGGTCGGGCACGATCAGGCCGGCGAAGCCGGCGTCCCGCAGCGCGGCGCAGAACCGCTCCGGCCCGTCGTGGGCGACGAGGTTGTAGTAGGTGCTCGCAACGAGCGGCACACCGAGGTCGAGCCCCGTGACGTCTGCCAACACCCTGCGCACGGTCGTGCCACGGGCCAGGGCCGCGTCGTTGGCGTCCTGGATCGTCGGGCCGTCCAGCGTCGGGTCGGAGAACGGCAGGCCCACCTCGATGGCGTCCGCGCCGGCTTCGGCGAACGCCCGCAGGTACTCGACCCAGCCGTCGGTGACCCCGCCCATGATGTACGGCATCAGAAGCTTGCGCCCCGCCGCCCGGAACCGAGCCTCTATCCCACTCACAACAGCTCCATCAGGGTCGAGATGTCCTTGTCGCCGCGGCCGGAGAGGGTGAGCAGCACGGTTGCGCCGGGCGGCAGTTCACCGCTGGCGGCCGCGCGGATCACCCACGCGACCGCGTGCGCCGACTCCAGGGCAGGGACGATTCCCTCGGTACGCGCCAGCCGCACGGCCGCCTCGACGACCTCACCGTCCTCGACGGTGACGTACCGGGCGCGGCCGAGGTCGCGCAGGTGGGCGTGCTCGGGGCCGACGCCCGGGTAGTCGAGGCCGGGGGCGATCGAGTGCGCCTCGGTGACCTGCCCGTCGCCGTCCTGGAGGAACAGCGACCGGAACCCGTGCAGCACGCCGGTGCGCCCACGCGCCGCCCCTGCCCCACCGGCCGCTTCCACGCCGACCAGGCGCGCCGGCGTGCCGACGAACCCTGCGAACGTGCCGGCCGCGTTGGAGCCGCCGCCGACGCAGGCCACCACGTAGTCGGGCACCCCGGTGGGCAGCTCGGCGGCGCACTGGCCGCGCGCCTCGTCGCCGATCACGCGCTGCAGCTCGCGGACCATGTACGGGTACGGGTGCGGCCCGATCACCGAGCCGACGCAGTAGTACGCCTCGTCGACCACGCCGACCCAGTGCCGCATGGCCTGGCTGGTGGCGTCCTTGAGGGTGCGGCTGCCGGTGCGCACCGGCACCACCTCGGCGCCGAGCACCCGCATCCGGAACACGTTCGGCGCCTGCCGCTCCATGTCCCGCTCCCCCATGAACACGGTGGCTTTCAGGCCCAGCAGCGCGGCGGCGGTGGCGGTAGCCACGCCGTGTGACCCGGCGCCGGTCTCGGCGATGAGCCGGGTGCGCCCCATGCGGCTCGCCAGCAGCGCCTGGCCGATCACGTTGTTGATCTTGTGGGAGCCGGTGTGCGCCAGGTCCTCCCGCTTGAGCAGCAGGTCGACGCCCAGCTCGGCCGAGAGTCGCCAGGCCGGGGTAAGCGGCGTCGGCCGTCCCACGTGCAGCGCCAGCAGGTTCGCGAGGCTCTTGCGGAATCCCGCGTCGGCCCACGCATCCTGGAACGCCGCCGCCACCTCGTCGCACGCCGCGACCAGCGGCTCCGGCACATACCGACCGCCGTGCTCACCGAACCGGCCGCGCGGACCGGGGTCAGCCATCACCCCGGCCCGTGCGCGCGGCAGCACCTCGTCGCCCACTGTTCTATAACTCATGGGAGAGTTCTATAACAGTTCGCGATGGATCGCAACCACCGATGAACGTCTCGACGCAAGTTCGATGAACGCCTCCTCTCATGCTGAGCGCATCGCCCGCCGAGACCGGCCGGGTATCCGCCACTCGCGTCGCGAATACCCGGCCGGCGCCGGGCCCGGTCCCGGCTGGAGGAGAGATTAGGTGCCGGGAAGCGGGCACGTCGTCAGACGACTCGGACCTCGAACCGATCCCCCTCGATCACCCGGTCGTCGAGGTAGAAGATGCCAAGGTCCGAGCCGCCGCCTGAGTTGTCCCCCTCATTGATCATGCAGGCGCTGTAGCCGGCCGACTCGCCCGGTTGACGGACCTGCAACGGCACGTAACAGAGGAATCCGTTGCCGCCGCCGTTGATGCCGCCCAAGATCCGGAAGGTCCGGCCATACGGCTGGTTCGCTGCACCCTCGTAGGTGGAGGCATAGGGGTACTCGTCGCACGACATGCCCGCCGGCCTCGGGTACGAGGACGGGCAGGCGATTCTTCTGTTCGCATCGCGGAGCGCCTCGTTCGTGGTCCGGGTGAGCACCCGGGGCATCCCGTGACTGTGCGCCAGCCCGATGTGCCGCGCGTAGGTGGGGTACCGCAGGCTGCCGATCTCGTGGACCGGCTGGTAGGTGTCGTACACGCAGCCCCACCGGTACCCGTTGAGCGCGTCGTCGCAGCGGTGGGTCGGCGGCGCGTCGTCGAGTTGGTTGCTCCGCGATGGGTTGGCGACCGGGTTGGTCGCCACCCAGGTCCAGCGCGAACCGGCACGCCAGACCGTCCCCAAACCACCGTGGTTGGCGTCGACCGTCGCCGAGCCGCGCACGGTCACCCCCGGCAGGAACCGGACGCCGCCACCGTTGTAGATCCAGGAGACCAGGCGGCAGTTGTGGGTGCACTCCGGTGCGGCCGCCATGCCCGGCTCGCCGATGAAGCCAGTGGCAGACGTCGCGGTGATCGCGAAGTCGTGCGTCCACCGGCCGTCGGAGATGAGGATGCTGCTGGTGACGGAGAATCCGATCCAGCCGACCGACGTCCCGGTCGCGCGGTCGACCAGGTAGTAGTTGCCGGTCAGGGTGGCGCAGCCGAACTTGCGGCGGACCTGCCACCGGTTGGCACCGCACTCGTTGGCGACGGCGGCGGCGGGCTTGGCGGCGCCGGCGCGGCCGAACTCGATACAGGCCGTGGTGCCGGTGCCCGGTGAGCGGGCCGCCTGCGCGCGGATCGCGGCGCAGCCCTGGCCCGACGCACCCGCCACCGGTGCCGGTGCGGCGGCGCCGGCCATGGTTCCCGGCTGGCTGCGGACGGCCGGTTCGGCGTACGCGGCGGCCGGCGTCAGGGTCGCGATCAGGGCGGCGGCGGCCAGGACGACCAGGGGCGCCCGACGGCCGGTCACGGCCACTCCCCAGGGTTGCAGTAGACAAGCCGCCCGGTGCTGCCGGTGCCGTCGGCGTTGGTTACCCAGACCCCAATGTCGACCGGGCCGCTGCAGCCAAGCTGGACCTGGGTCAGGTTGTCGAAGCCCGAGATCGGGGTGCCCCGCAGTGTCCAGCGGATCTGCACCGGGCTCGTGGACAGGTACGAGACGGAGCAGATGACGGTTCGGGCACCCGAGTCACATTGCATGCTCACGTTCGGTCCTGCCTGTACGGACGAGGTGGCGGCGGGCGGTGCGGCGGTGGCGGGTACCGCGGCGGCCAGCACGGCGGCGACCGACACGGCCGACGCCAGCCCGACCGTCCGGGCGACGCGTTCTCGCGTCGTGGTGCGTCCTCGCAGCATGGTGATGCCTCCAGGGTTCGATGGATCGAGGGCATCAGCAGCGTCGGATCGGCCCCCGGCCCGGTCAACATCACCGCAGCCGATTGTCCACTTGGCCCGATTGTGGTGCGGGATCACGCATCGGCCGCCGGCGCGCCACGCTACGACCGGATTCAGGGCATCAACCGAAGATCAGTAAGGCCGATGTACGGATACGTCCTTGGCCGGTATCGTCCGCTCCGAGGGCCGACATGGGGAGGCTGCATGTGGGAATCCCCGGATCAGGTCGTGGTACACGACGCGATCCCGTCCATCGTCCGATGGGGATACTCCCCCGACTCGGATCTGGTCTACCGAGCTCTGGTGATGCTCGGCGCCTGCTCGGCCGATGAGCTCGGGCGCAGCCTCGGCATGCCGGCGCGGCGGATCTGGTCGGCGTTGCAGGAGTTGGCGACGATCCCCGCGGCGATGGTCAAGGTCGAGCCCGGCCACACCGACCACATCTGGTACGCCCGACCCCCGGCCAGCCTGCTGCGGTCGATCCGCCGGCCGTTCGGGCCGAGGGCTGGCACGACCGGCACCGCCCGGCCACCGGACATCGCCGGGGAGATCCTCGCCGCCGGGCGATTCGGCGACGGCATCGCGCATCTGCCGACCCGGGCGGCCACCCGGCGCCGGCTAGCCGAGCTGGCCCGGGTCACCCAACACGAGCACCTGGCCATCAACACCGAGGTGGTGTTCGACGCGCAGTCGGCCCAGTCCGGAATCTCGGTGGACCGAAGCCTGCTTGATCGAGGGGTACGGATGCGGGTTCTCGGCCGACACTCCAGCGACGGGGACGATCCGTTGCTCGCGTACGGGCGCCGGCCGGACGAGGCCCGCCCCGACTACCGGCAAGCCCGGCAGGTGCCGATGAAGCTCATCGTCATCGACCGCCGGGTGGCGTTCTTTCCGGTTGCGCCGGACGACTTCGGGCGCGGCTACCTGGAGCTGAGCCAACCGCCGCTGGTCGCCGCCCTGGTCGGCCTCTTCGAGCGGACCTGGGCCGACGCCCGGTCGGCGGCTCCCGGCTCACCGCCACTGGCCCTCGACGACCGGGAACAGGCCCTGATCGCGTTGCTCGCCCAGGGGCACACCGATGTGACGGCCGCCCGGGAGTTGCGGATCAGTCCTCGTACGGTGAGCAACGTCCTGCGGTCGTTGATGGAGCGCGCCGGCGTGGAGAACCGGTTTCAGCTCGGGCTCGCGCTAGGCGCCGGCCAGCAACCGCCACCGGGCCCGGCATCGCCGTCCGGCCGACCGCCGTCGGTTGGGCTATCCCCGTCAACCGGTCCGGCGCTGGCGCCCGGACCGACTCGATCGCGTGGAGTGGATTCATGAGGTCCCTGATCCGCGGCCTGCTCGCGTGCTTCCTTATCGCAACCCCGCTGCTGCCGGCCGGCGTCGCCGCCGCGGCGGCGGCAGAAACCAAGACCGCGACCGAACAGCCGATCATCTGGCCGGCGTTGCCGTGCGCGACTGGCGAGATGGCCGCCTCCGTCATCGGATCCGACATCTGGGTGTCGGGTTGGATCCAGCCCTGTGCCGGCACGGAGGACTCCGCCGCCACGTTCGCGATCGGCTACTACCGGGTCCTCTCCGCTGCCTGGGTCGTCCCGCTCAGCTACCAAGGGGCGACGACCCCGACGACCTTCTCCGGTCGGCTGGCTCCCGCGGCCGTCACCGGCCTTCGCGGGATCTGTTTGACGTTCAACCCCACGGGTCGGCTCGCCTGTTACGCCGTCGACCGGTCACCGGACGGGCTGACCGTCACCCCCATCGGTGTCAACGACCGGCTGGTCCGGATACCGATCACGGTTACTTCGAGAAACCCGGATCCGGGGACGATCTGCGGCAACTGCGTCTGATCTCACATCCGGCCGCGCCTACTACCGCCGCCGCGCCGCCGAGGGCAAGACCACAATGGAGGCCCTCAGCCGGACGTGGTCTACCGCCAGATAATCCTCGACGCCCAACGCGCCCCAGCCGGAGGGGCGGGCCCGGGAGGACACCTGGGAGCGACTCTGCAATCCAGCGCGGCCAGCCCAATCCCGACGGCCAGCTCTTCGGATCAGTCACAGCCCGGACCCGCTGCCCACAAGCCTAGAACATTCCTCGCCCCTCAGCGCTCCCGGCCGGGCGGGACTGGCCGTGCCGGCCGCTGCCGGCGTACCAGGTGCGTCAAATACAGAAGTGCCCCGGCCAGGACGCCCATGTCGTCCAGGTAGATCGGATCGGGCAGCACATCGACGGGCAGGACGGTGTACGCAAGCGCGCCGTAGAACGCGACCCTGCCGCCGACGCCCAGTTCCCCTAGCAGCTTGCGGGTGCGCCACACCCGCACAGTCAACACGATCGCGCCGATCAGCGAAGCCACCGCGACCCGGGTTCCGCAGTTCGTAGTCACACGTGTGCTGGAGTTTAGGGGTTGAGCTGGGCAAACGC